>DATDGC010000049.1:0-51535 GCA_036522275.1 Burkholderiales bacterium
CTTTGATTACATCGAGTGTTTCTACAACCGCCAGCGGCTGCATGCCACACTAGACTACCAGGCACCAGCGAACTTCGAGAGGTTGAGAGGTGTATCTTAATTACACTGTCCGAGAAACCCGGGACAGCTCACTCTGACCCCCTTGTTGCTCTCGTCGCGATATCATCGTTAATCGCATATATGTGACACAGTTCATATCAATTAAGAGATTAAGTCTGTACACCGGAACTGGAGGGAATGCCGTGCAGGACAGTTCATTAAAAACCAGTCCATCAATTATCATCGTTGCGGTTTCGGCAATCATTCTTAGCCTTGTCGGAATTGTCGCGATCACCGACGAAATTCGGGTGGTGAATGCCGCAAGCAGCGAGTCTGAAGCGCGCGGCGAAGAGCCGGACATTAAGCCGAATATCACGTCGTATATTTTGGAAAAGCTTGCGTCGGCGCAGAAAGCCGAGCTGGGGGCCAGGCACTGTGCCAACTGCGGGGTGGTTGACTCTATTACCATATTTGCGATTAAGCAGAACTTCAATAAACTCGTAACCCATCAAGTCAAGGTGCGTATGGATAACGGCACTTACCGCGTTGTTTCACAGCAAGTCCAGCCTGTATTCCATGTTGGCGAGAAAGTCAAAATTGTCAACGGCGTAGTAGTTCAACTCGAAAAAGCAACGGTGACAGACAAAAATGGGATGTTTGCGCTAATGCTGGCTGCGTTATCAAGCCGGCTTTTTTGACAAAGAAGATAGGGCCGAAGTAGTTTTTCAAAGAATAACAAACAAACGGGCTGCATTTCTGCAGCCCTGTTGTTGGTAGGTCTTGGCCGATTCGAACCCCCGACCAACGGATTAACAGTCTTCCAGCATTGTCTGCCAGGGGACTGAAAGGTGGCTTACATATCTGTCGAATCCCTTTGGAACGCCAGCCTGGAAAAACTCGCTCTCGAGTTGGACCATAAAATCCAAGCGGCTTGATGTGAACTACTTCATAGTTTTTTCAAAGCGCTCACTGCTAGACTGAAGACAGCGGCCTGAGGCAGGTCTGATGTCAGTCTTTAGTACATGCACTAGTTCAAAACCCCCTTGAGGGTCGAAGAGTCAGGGCCACCGCAAGGCGGCGCGTCACTGCTTCGATGGGTAGCACAATTGTGGCCGGTTCTGCAGATCAGTTAAAGGAAACCTATGCTCGAGCGCATTGGTAAATACGAGATCAAAAAGTTGCTCGGCAAGGGCAACTTGGGCACGGTATATCTTGGAGTCGATCCCTTTGCCAATTCCAAGGTTGCCGTAAAGCTGATTGATGCCAAAGTATTCCAGGATCCGACGCAAGGGAAGGTTCTCCGCAGGCAGTTCTTGAATGAGGCTTCTCTCGCCGGAAAGCTTGTGCATCCTCACATTGTCTCAATCCTCGATGCGGAAGTTGGCACGGATTGTAATTATGTCGTTATGGAATACGTGCCAGGAGGAAGCCTAGCGAAATTTACCCGCGCAAAGAGTTTGCTTCCGATCAAAGATGTCATCGAGATCGGTTTTAAATGTTGTGGCGCACTCGATTACGCCTCCCGCCAAGGTATCGTGCATCGCGACGTTAAGCCGGCAAATATCATGATGGTAAGCAAAACCGAAGCGAAGGTTAGCGATTTCGGCGCAGCCTACCTTCAAAAGAGCCAGTCGACCCAGATTCTAAATATCGGTTCACCCGCTTATATGTCACCCGAGCAAATTAACGCAAAGACACTGACGCAGCATAGCGACATGTTCTCGTTAGCGGTCGTCCTTTACGAACTTTTAACGGGTCAGCAGCCTTTCATTGCACAAAGTATAACGTCTCTTCTTCAAACGATCCTTTTTGAAGAGCCATTGCCTCCGAGTCGTCTGCGTTCCTCGCTTACCCCGGACATGGATCGCGTATTGTTGTTAGCACTCAAGAAAAACCCGCAGGACCGTTATCCCGGTTGGGTTGACTTCGCCCTTGATCTGGCGAAGATTGGACAACTCAGCGTCTACCAACAGGACGTTCTCGACAGCGAAAAGTATCCGGCTTTGAGGGGGATGGAGGTTCTAACGGAACTCACCGATGCAGAAATCTGGGAAATGGTTAACGCGAGTCACTGGAGCCGTTTGCCCGCGCAGAGCGTGATCCTTCGTGAAAATGAGCCCGGCCAGAGCCTGTTCTTCTTGACACACGGGCAGGTTAAGGTGACAAAGCACGGACGCCTCCTGAGCACCCTCAGTGGTGGGGAGTGTCTCGGCGAAATGAGTTACATTCGAGGTGGCGCACTACCACGGCAGGCCACCGTCGAGTCTTTGACCGACGTGGTTGTTGCTGAGTTTAAGAACGCTGCATTGGAACGTCTTAGCGACAGCTGCCAACTCCACTTTGCACGCGCGCTAATGCGCACTCTTGTAGATCGCCTGGCACTCGCAAACATTAGGATGTCCCAAGTATAGTCAGTTGAAGGCTCTTGTGTGGACTGGGCCATGTAATAACCGGGTTTAGCCTAGGCACGTAACCTGACCTGTCTTTTCCAGTCCAAGTCGGGTAAGAGTTTAACCGGCTGAAAACGGCGCCTTACGCGATTAACACGCGCTTTTCTCAGTGCCCTGCTTCATTTCCGTTGGCAAGCCAAAGAGGATACGAAATGTGAATAAATTAAGTGTGCTAGAAATGTGCACGGATTACCCAGAGAAATGGACAATTATCCACGGTTTACCCAGGCAACGATATTGGCAAGTGTTGGTAACTCGTTGATGAAAAATACTTCTTGATTTCGTAGTATCGCCTGAAAATCCATGTGGGTTCGATTCCGCCCTTGGCCACCTACCCCACGCGGACTTAGCTCGGAGGCGAAATTGTGAACTACGTCATAGACAGGGCGAAGTCGTGAGGGCAATCTGGGAGTTGCTGGCGTGTCCTCCTCGATCGCCGGCTTTCTAAAGCGGCGCTTTGGCTGATCGCAGCCGACGCCGCTTTTCTTTTGTGGTGGTAGGTGAGTGGATCCTTCTCGCTAGCGACCGCAGCAGTTACTAGCGATCTTGCTCGAGGCTCGCTAGCGACTCTGCCGGTGAGCTGCTAGCGTTCTGGTGCACCCAATGGCACAAATCATTTTTTGTTTAACTGATCTACAAATGGATTGTCTTCATCGAGGTAATTCCTGATTGCGTGTTTAAGCGGGCTTGGCTTTGAACCCAAGCCTGCGGCGCCGGCGGTCGGTAGTCCACGCTGCCATGCGTCCGCTCGGTGTTGTAGTGCCTGACCCACTGATCGACGATCACCTGCAGCTCCTTTAATCCGTAGAACAGCTCTCCGACAAGGACTCGAATCTCGACCTGCGGATTAACAGTCCGTAGCGCTCTTAAAACCCGGTCCGGAAAAAACACGAGGGGTTAGAGGCGAATTTTTTTAGGGACGCCAGCCTCAATGTTCACAGTGTCCTTAAGAAATTAATAAGGTCCTGTTTGTCTTGGGTGGATAGGCGGTTGAATTCGGCGATTACATGATCGGCTTCCGAACCGGGGCTGGCGTGTTCTTGAATCGCATCGATCAGGTTGCTGGTGCGCCCATCGTGAAGAAAGAAAATACGTTGACCCACACCCCATAATGGAGCGGTGCGAAATTCGTTGTCTCCGGCGAGGCCTTGGGTGACGCCATCAGCAAGCCGCTCTCCCATGTGGTGAACCAACAAGTCCGAAAACAACCGGGCTGTACCCTGGTTGGTGATCGCGGCGCTCGAAGACTGGCTCACGGCAAGTTGCGGCGTGTGGCACAGGGCGCAGCCGATCCGATCGAATGTTGCGCGCCCTCTCTGGACATCGTATGGGCAATGATGCGCGAAAGAATCGCAGCTCGGCGCCGGAGGAGCCAGAAAGCGCATGAAAATTTCGAATTTTACGATGTCGTTCGAAACATCAGCAAACGTAGTGGGCTTGTTAAGGACATCGAAGTTAGTGTGATCTTCCGGGATTCCATTGAATATGCACGAAGCGGGGAGAGGCGTGGCCTCTGTGTCTCGTTCATTCTGAAACAGCTCATTGGTCACGCCCATCTCGACGTTATAGGCTTCGCCGGCAAAAATCAAGAGGGACTTGTTTTGCGCCTTCCACCCGAACCGGGTAATGGTCGAATCGTTGCCGGTCCTGTTTTCGCGGCCCCGGTTTTCGCGGCCCTTAATCGCCATCGCCAGCCTTGCTGTATGTGTACTCGCATGGCTGGTGAGGATGGTAGAGTCGGCGATGGCTTCGATCAGGCCCGCCCCAAAAACCGGCGTCGGAATGCGGAATGACAAGTTATTTTGCTCCTGCGCTACCTGAAAGATTGGTTGGGCGATGGTGCAGCCGGGTGCATCTACGCGGCCGGTGACGGTGAACAGCGCGTGCACGCCGCCATCGCGCATGAGGGGCTGGACAATCCGGCCGTTGGCATCCACCTGGAGCGGGAATCTTGCTTCGCGGATCGGCCCGTCCTTAGTGATGAAAAACGGAATGGAGTTCTTGGCTCCCGCATCGGTAGCTACTGTAAATGCGGGATTGACAAACGGACTGGTTCCACCGATACCCGGCTGTATATGACATGAGGCGCAACTGTTTGAGTTGAACCGCGGACCCAGGCCTTCGCCCGTTTCAGCTCCAAAGGTCGGGCTAACAAACTCGCCTTTGACGGACTGGGTTTGCGTGAAGGCTTTCAAACCGGCATTGAACAGGCTCAGTTCTCCCGCGCTCAATCCCGGAAGCGGGCCGCCAGCGCGTGGCGTAGCCTTGGGATCAGCACCCGGATCTATCACGCTGTTTCCAGCATCCAGGAGTACAGGTGTCGCAATTATCAGGAAGCCGAAAAAGAGAAGGCATAATCTTGCGCGCCAGTCTTCGAACTTTGATGGATAATCTGTGCGCAGCTTCGTAACCATGGGGACCTCCTAGTTATCGTTACTCGCAGGAGCCTATGATATTTGGCACAAGACAGACTTCATATGATATTTGGCACAAGTCAAGACTTTAAATAAGTCCGAGCGACCGCTGTCAGGATGCCCGTTCAACCTAAGAGGACAATCTCAAGCAGTCCGCGTGCCATAAAGTTAATTGTTATACAAATCAAACGGGCAGGAAATAATCTGAAAGAAAAAAATTGCATTGAGCGTCGTTGGAATACGACAGTAACCGGCACGTATGCGTTATTTTATTGATAAGTTGTCGCTTTTGCTGTTGCTGAACAACGACAACGAGAATGAGTTCCAGGACTGCGGGATTTTGAATGAGCTGGTTGAGTATTTGTGCCAAGTACTATAGATACGATGTGCCCAGCTTTGGACCTAGATGGCTCCCCGATCAAGGCTCGAACCAAGAACCCGGATTAACAGTCGGCGGGAATGTCCGTATATGGACTCCTCCTCGCTTTGGGTCGATAGCAGCAATTCAACCTGAAACACTACCCAATTTTCTCCCTCGTTACAGGGAGCGCGGCGGCTTGCGGTATAATAAGAGCAATCAGGAACGAACATGAAATACTGCAGCAACTGCGGGTCACCCGTGCGCTCACTCATTCCTCCCGGAGACACCTTGCCGCGCCACGTGTGCGATGCCTGCGCCACCATCCATTACCAGAACCCCAAAATCGTGGTGGGCTGCATCCCCGAATGGGAAGACAAAATCCTCATGTGCAGGCGCGCCATTGAGCCGCGCCACGGCCTGTGGACTCTGCCAGCGGGGTTTCTGGAAAATCAAGAGACCACCATCGAGGGCGCGGTGCGCGAGACGCTGGAAGAAGCTCACGCGCGCGTGGAAATCGGCATGCTGTACGCTCTATATAATGTCCCGCACATCAACCAGGTGTATCTGCTGTTTCGCGGCCGGCTGCTCGATTTGAACTTCAAGCCGGGTGCCGAAAGCCTGGAGGTGCAGTTATTTGATGAGCGGCAGATACCGTGGGAAAAGCTTGCTTTCCGCACTGTTCGCGAAACACTGAAAGCTTATTTCAACGATCGCCGCAGCGGCGCTTTCAGTTTTCATATCGGCGACATCCCGCCGCCCCAGTCAAGCAATAAGCCAAGCAACGAACTTGCCCAAGCCACCAGACTTTCGCATCGCATATGAAAAGCGCCGTGCCCGAAGAAGATCTGGCCAAGCTGAAAATCAGCCGCGACGGCGCGGCTGGTGAGCCTGTTGCGGCAAAAAACAAAATCCGGCGCGCGCTGCTCATCGCGCTGCCGTTCCTCATTGCGGCAGGCGCAGCGTTTTTCTACTTCAGCACCGCGCCGCTTGAAGTCGAGCAGACGCAAGTCACCAGCGCTTATCCCTCCCAGCAATTTGCCATGCTCAACGCCACCGGTTACGTCGTAGCGCAGCGCAAGGCGGCGGTCGCGTCTAAAGCCACCGGAAGACTGGAATGGCTGGGGGTCGCCGAAGGCAGCCGTGTGAAACAAGGCGAAATCATCGCGCGGCTGGAAAACCGCGACATGGCGGCCAACATGGAAAATTCCGCGGCCGGGGTCAATGTGGCGAAAGCCAATCTGGAACAGGGTGAAGCGGAATATCGCGACGCCGAGCGGCAGCTCAAGCGCGCACGCGAGCTAGTGGCGCAAAAATTCGTTTCGGAAGCGAGCCTCGATTCGTCGCAGGCGCGTTTTGACAAGGCGGCCGCTGCTCTGAGCAGCCTCAAAGCCGCAATCAATGCCGCCGAAGCCCAGCACCGGGCGGCGCAGGTCGCGCTCGAATACACATTGATCCGCGCGCCGTTTGACGGCGTGATTTTGTCCAAAACCGCGGATGTGGGTGATGTAGTAACCCCGTTCTCCTCGGCGCTGGATACTAAAGGCGCGGTGGTGACCATGGCCGACATGTCCACTTTGGAAGTGGAAGCGGATGTGTCTGAATCCAACCTGCAAAAAGTCCAGGTTGGACAGCCTTGCGAAATCCAGCTCGACGCGCTGCCCGACATGCGTTTTCGCGGCGTGGTAAGCCGCATCGTTCCGACGGTGGACCGCGCTAAAGCGACGGTGATTACCAAGGTGCGTTTTCTCGAGCCCGATCCGCGCATTCTTCCGGAGATGAGCGCCAAAGTAACTTTTCTTAATCAGGAGTTGACTGCCGAACAGCAAAAACCGCGTGCTGTGGTGAATCCTGATGCGCTCACTACCCGCGAGGGCAAAACTGTGGCGTATGTCATTCGCGACGGCAAAGCGCACCAGGTTCCGGTCGATACCGGCAGCCGTATCGGCGACATGATGGAAGTTAAGCAAGGCCTGCAATTCGGCGACAAGGTGGTGTTGAAGCCTTCCGCGAAACTCGCCGACGGAACCAAAATCAAGCTCGCAACCAAATAAATTTCATTTACCCCTCCCCTTGCTGGAGAAGGTAGCTGCGACACAATTAATTCCCTCTCCCCGTTAACGTGGAGAGGGCTAGGGTGAGGGGAATATAGTTAAAAATCGCTATGAACCTGCCCAACATTGTCGAAATCAAAAACTTGAGCAAGTCCTACCGCCGCGGCGAGCAAATCGTGCCGGTGCTCAACGATATCAGCTTTGATATTCCCGAAGGCGAATTCCTGGCGCTGATGGGGCCCAGCGGCTCGGGCAAAAGCACGCTTCTCAACCTCATCGCCGGAATAGACAAACCCGACCGCGGGGAAATACGCATCGGCGGCGTGGATATCACGGCCTTGTCCGAATCGCAACTTGCGGATTGGCGCGCCGCC
Source organism: Burkholderiales bacterium (assembly GCA_036522275.1). Taxonomy (GTDB): domain Bacteria; phylum Pseudomonadota; class Gammaproteobacteria; order Burkholderiales; family JAHFRG01; genus JAHFRG01. Next base: position 7,690 of record DATDGC010000049.1, read on the forward strand.
AATGTCGGTTTTGTGTTCCAGTTCTACAATCTGATTCCGGTATTGACCGCGTTTGAAAACGTCGAGCTGCCGCTTCTGCTCACCCGTCTCTCCGGCAAGCAGAGAAAACAGCACGTAGAAACCGCGCTCTCCATGATGGGATTGAGCGAGCGCATGCACCACTATCCATCCGAGCTCTCCGGCGGTGAGCAGCAGCGCGTGGCGATTGCGCGCGCGGTAGTCAGCGATCCGACGATTCTGGTGGCGGATGAGCCCACCGGCGATTTGGACCGCGTCGCAGCCGATGACATCCTGAACCTGCTTGGACGGCTGAATCGTGAGCTCGGCAAAACCATCATCCTGGTTACTCACGACTCGCACGCCGCGCAGAGCGCGCGTATCATTCGCCATCTGGACAAAGGCGTGCTCGACGCAAACAAAGTGTTAACGTAATGTATCTGCTCAAGCTCGTTTTCCGTAATGCGCTGCGCCACAAATTGCGTACCGGGCTGACGCTGCTGGGAATCGTTGTAGCGATTTTGGCATTCGGTCTGTTGCGTACGGTGGTCAACGCCTGGTACGCAGGCGCTGAAAGCACTTCAGCGGCGCGCCTGATTACCCGCAACGCCATTTCGCTGGTGTTCCAGCTGCCGCTTACTTATCAAGAAAGAATCCGCAAGATACCCGGCGTCGCTGGCGTCTCGCATGCCAACTGGTTCGGCGGCGTTTACATCAGCGCAAAGAATTTTTTCCCGCAGTTTGCCATTGAAGCCCCGACTTACCTCGATCTTTATCCTGAATACATTTTGCCTGAAGAGGAGAAAAAAGCGTTTCTTCTCGACCGCAAGGGTGCCATCATCGGCAAGAAGCTCGCCGATCAGTTCGGATGGAAAGTCGGCGATGTGGTGCCGCTACGCGGCACGATTTTTCCCGGCAACTGGAGCTTCACCATACGCGGCATCTACCACGGCGCGGAGCAGAAAACCGACACCTCGCAATTTTTCTTCCATTGGTATTACTTGAATGAAACCCTGAAACGCACTATTCCCCGCCGCGCCAACTACGTCGGTGTATACATCGTGGGGATTACTCATCCCGAGCATGCCGCTGAAGTGTCCCAGGAAATCGATAACACCTTCAAAAACTCGCTCGCGGAGACGCTCACTGAAACCGAAAAAGCGTTCCAGTTGAGCTTCGTCGAGATGACCGAGGCGATTCTGGTGGCCATTCAAATCGTCTCGTTTGTCATTATCGTCATCATCATGGCGGTGATGGCCAACACCATGGCCATGACCGCGCGCGAGCGCGCCGCGGAATACGCCACGCTTAAAGCATTGGGATTTGCGCCCCCGTTTCTGGCCAAGCTGATATTCGGCGAATCGCTGGCGATAGCAGTTCTCGGCGGCGCGGTGGGAATCGCCTGCACCTTTCCCGTCGCCAATGCTTTTGGCAACGCCATGGGCGCCCTGTTCAAGGTTTTTTATGTTTCATGGCAAACCGTTGCGACGCAGTTAGCTGCGGCGCTGTTGGTCGGGGCAATCGCTGCTATTCTTCCCACTTGGCGCGCCAGCCGCGTGAAGATTGCCGACGGTTTGAGAAATATTGGTTGATTATTAAACTATGTTAGTCATTGCTCCTAATTTCTCTATGTGCGTAGAGAGAGGTTTATCTAAATTCCCTGTGAGCTGCCGAGCAGCGCGGCCCAAGCGGGGGCCTGCTGCGGTTATATCCCCTTCTGCGCCACTGAGGTTTGGCCGGCAAGTTGGGGGATTCCAGCGAGCACTGTCTGAGCACGTGGCCGCGAAGCGGATCGTGCGAGTTGCGCAGCCGCCCAACTTGCCAACAAACCGCAAGGAAGCCCTGAGCCAGCCGAAGGGGAAGCGAACCGGGGGCTGCCGCGACGCGGTCAGCGAAGCTTGGGTGCGGGAGCGGTAGCAATAGCGCCCCGTTCCACAGTGTTTCCTGCGGCAGCTTGCGCCCCTTCCCGCTCCACGCTGCGCGAGTCCGAGTCCGGGACGCCCTTTTCTTTGGTTACTTTCTTTTGGCCAAGCAAAAGAAAGTAACCAGCCTCCGGTCTGCCACCGGCGAATTTAAGATTTTCACTATTAAAACTGCAAATTAATTTCGCTAAAACTAAATAAATGCATATCCCCTATTCTTATTCCCTGCGCAACCTGTGGACGCGCAAGCTCACCACCGCGCTTACCGTCGCCGGAATGGCGCTGGTGGTGTTCGTGTTCGCAACCGTTATGATGCTTGCCGAAGGATTAAAGGTCACGCTGGTGCAAACCGGTTCTTACGATAACGCAATGGTAATCCGCCGCTCCTCGCAAACCGAAGTGCAAAGCGGCGTGGAACGTGCACACGCTGCCATCATCGAAGCGCGCCCCGAAGTGGCGTTTGGAGAAAACGGCGAGCGTCTCGTCTCGAAGGAAATGGTGGTGCTGGTCGCCATGCCCAAGCGCGGCAGCGACAGTCCGGTCAACGTCATCGTGCGCGGCGTTTCCCAAACCGGTTTGAAGCTGCGCCCGCAGGTGAAGCTCGCCGCAGGCCGTCTGTTCCGTCCGGGCGCGTCTGAAATCGTTGTCGGGAAAAGCATCGCCGAACGCTTCAACGGCGCACAAATCGGCGGCACTCTGCGCTTTGGCCTGCGCGATTGGACGGTAGTGGGTGTAATGGATGCCGGCAACAGCGGCTTTGATTCGGAAATCTGGGGCGATGTCGAGCAATTGATGCAGGCGTTCCGCCGCCCAGTGTTTTCCTCGGTCATCGTCAAGCTCAACGACCCGGAAAACTTCGCGAGCTTCAAGCAGGCGGTGGAAAGCGACCCGCGGCTCACGGTGGAGGCCAAGCGCGAATCGGTGTTTTACGCCGAGCAGTCGGAAATGCTCTCGGGCTTTATCAGCATTCTCGGCATCGTGCTGAGCGTGATTTTCGCAATCGGCGCGACCATCGGCGCGATGATTACCATGTATACCTCGGTCGCCAACCGCACCACCGAAATCGGCACGCTGCGCGCGCTGGGCTTCCGCAGGCAGAACATCCTGCGCGCGTTTCTCTTGGAATCGCTGTTCCTCGGCATCATCGGCGGGATTGTCGGGCTAGTTTTTGCCTCGCTCATGCAGTTTCTGTCCATTTCCACCATGAACTGGCAGACCTTCGCCGAGCTAGCGTTCAGCTTCAAGCTCAACGCCGCGATTGTTCTCAAATCGCTGCTGTTCGCCTTGATAATGGGATTTGCCGGCGGCTTCCTGCCCGCCGCGCGCGCCGCGCGCATGAACATCGTGGATGCGCTGCGGGCAGCGTAATCCTCGCTTATCCTCCTGCCGGAAAGCTCTGCTTCCGACCTGTCTACGAAACGGGGAAGCTTACAAGGTCATTAACGGCCTAGACCAGAACGACTAAAAAGTCGTATCTTTAACTATTCGATTTTACTTCCATCCCGCACTAAAGAGGGGAACGTCAATTTAAGCGCAATTCATTCTTTTTTTGGGAAAAATGGTATCAGCGGGTTTCCCGCATCAACTGCCGTTCCAAGTATCTACATGAAGCCATGAAACGAACAACCACGATTCTCCTGATTTCCGCTTTTTTGGGAAGCGGCAGCGCCGCGGCCGCTGACTGGGTAGTGAAGCCCGTCCAAGGTGCATCGGGACAGGTTTCAAAGTGCATCATGGAATCGGACAAAAAGGAGATATTCGACGGATATCAGAATATTGCTATCTACATAGTCGTTGACGGGGCTTCCGTGGCAGTGAAGTCCGCATCGGTTCTCGATCCCGGTTTTTCGGATATCGGAATGCACGTAGACAAGGACGCGTTTATTGCTGTGGATAAGGTCATTCAGGACAAGACAGCGTCTTTCGATTCAAATTACGCTATTATCGTTGAAGGGTTTAAACGCGGGCTGAAGGTAAATGTTCAGCTTAGATTCTGGCCCACATGGCCGGTGACAGTGACGCATTCTGCGACACTCAGCCTGATTGGATTTACTAAAGCATTCAACGAAATGTCCGATTGCAAGTGAATCTCTCTTCAACCCACTTTTAAGGAGGGGGAAATGGAGCTTCGACTCAAATTCAACCTGGTGCTTCTAGCCGTTTTTCTGGCGGGATTTCTGGTAACCGGGTATGTCTCCCACAGTCTGCTGCAAAAAAACGCGCGGGAAGCCGTGTTGCATAACGCGGGACTCATGATGGAGACCGCTTTGGCGATTCGTAGTTACACCGTAAACCAAGTCAAACCCCATCTCGAGATGCAGCTGATGCGGGGGTTCTTGCCGCAAACGGTTCCTGCCTACGCGGCGACCGAAACCATGAATGCATTAAGAACGAAGTACCCCGAATTTGCCTATAAGGAGGCAACGCTGAATCCTACCAATCCGCGCGACCGCGCAACGGACTGGGAGGCCGACTTGGTTCATAAATTCCGGAATGATCCGGGCACCACACAGATTTCCGGAGAGCGGGACACGCCGACAGGCAGGTCGCTATATATCACGCGCCCAATACAGATCAAGGATGCTGCGTGCCTCGCCTGTCACACCACGCCATCCGCAGCGCCGGCTACGATGATCAAACTGTATGGAGAAGCTAACGGTTTCGGCTGGAAACTCAATGAAATTATAGGTGCCCAAGTAGTGTCCGTCCCGATGTCGTTGCCCATAAGCGATGCCTACCATGCCTTCTATACATTCATGATCTCGTTGTTTGGCGTGTTTGTGGTGATCTTCATCGTGCTTAACGTAATGCTAAGCTGGATGATTATTCGGCCAATCACGAAAATGTCGCACACTGCGGATCAGGTAAGCACAGGCAAATTTGAAATTGCAGAGTTTACTGAAACCGGCAAAGACGAGATCTCGGTGCTCGCGAGTTCGTTTAACAGGATGCACCGCAGCCTTGAGAAGGCCATGAAAATGATAGAGAGTTGATGGGAGGATCAGTCTTTTGTTAGAACAAGGCAAAAAAACGGTTATCTGTACCGTTGTCTTTGTGGATATCGTTGATTACTCAAAAAAGACCGTCGCCAAACAAGTAGCACTAAAGGGGTGGTTCAACGATCTTCTAGTCCAGGCATTACAGAATATCTCTGTCACTGATCGAATCATTCTCGATTCCGGTGACGGGGCTGCATTATGCTTTCTTGGCGACCCGGAAGAAGCGCTGTTCGCCGCCAACAATCTGCGAGTTGCTCTCAATCAGGTCGGTTATCCGGAATTGGCGTTAAGGATCGGGATTAACCTCGGTCCGGTAAAAATCGTAAGAGATATGAATGGGCAGCCTAATGTTCTTGGCGATGCTATCAACGTTGCCCAGCGTGTCATGAGTTTTTCCCAGCCCAACCAAATTCTGGTATCGCGGTCTTATTACGAGGTCGTTTCACGCCTGGCGGATGAGTATGTGAAGCTGTTCCGCCATATGGGTAAACACAAGGATAAGCACGTCCGAGAGCACGAAGTCTACGAAGTTTGCCTCACTTCAACAGCCATGGGTGTTCCCCTCTCACTGAATAAACAATATGCGGCAGACGTTGAATCCGAGGAAGTAATTCCTGCCCTGGCGGTTAAACAGGCCCCGGCAACGTCTTTCGACCCGCAGACCCTGGCGCAACTGGATGCGAGCTTAAGTCAGTACATCGGCCCTCTCGCCAAGCTTATGGTGAGAAAAGCGGCTCAGAAAACTTTCAACCTCGAAGAACTTTGTGGGATGTTGGCGGAGAGCATTCCGGTCGGACAGCATAAGACGGCTTTTCTCAGTGATATCGCCAATCTTCGTCCGGTTCCCTCGTCAGCGCACAAAGCTACTTCGGCTTCCGAGCCCGGCGAGTCGATGGTTGCCCGCGGCATTGACGAGGAAAACAAAACGAGAGAATGGGACCCTGCCACTCTTGCTTTGTCTGAACAGCGTCTGGCACAGTTTCTCGGTCCTCTGGCAAGAATCCTGGTTAAAAAGACGGCGAAGAATGCAGCTAGTCTTGAGGAACTCTATCGGGTCCTGTCGAAAAATATTGAAAGCGAGAAAGACCGGGAAGCTTTCCTTAAAATGGCCGATAAAATCCACTGACGCAACTCATTTCAGCGGCGACGCTGTGGTTCGGGTTCTGGTGCAACAACTTCACAGACGCCGCGCGCATGAACATCGTGGATGCGCTGCGGGCGGCGCAATCCTCATCTGAAATTCGACATCAACTCGTTTTTCCTTTCAAGATTCAAGACCTGACCCCGATCCCTTCGTTTGGAGTAGCCCAGCGGTGTCCCGCGGCTACCGAGCTTTCGTACTCGCGGCGAGCACCTCGCGCAAGTAGACGACCAGCCTGTCACGCTGGGCCTTTTGGCGCATCGCCTGCATGTGTCCGGCGTCGGGCACGATCCACAATTGCTTCGGTTCCAGCGCGGCGTCATACAACTGCCGACCATGATGAACCGGCACGGTCGCGTCCTGGTCTCCCTGGATGATGAGTAGAGGGATCGGACTAATCATCTTAATCGCCGGCAGCGGACTGAATCGGTTGTCCACCGTGAGCAACGGCAGCCATTGTAACGGCCAGGTGATCCAGTGGTCGGTAAGTTTTTCACGGGTGATCTCGACGTAGTCGGAGAATGTGCTCTCGATCACGAGCGCGCGAATGTGATCACGAAAAGGCGAGTGCGCGACGTTGTACACCGCGAGCGCGCCGCCCAGGCTCTGGCCGTAAAACACGATCCCGTCTTTTTCGACGTCGGTGCGCTCGAGCAGCGTCTTCATTGCGGCGTCGATGTCTTTCTGCGCGCCGCCGAGGGTGGGTTGGCCTTCGGACGCACCGTAGCCGCGGTAGTCGAAGATAAAAACATTGAAACCCCGCGCGGGGAGCCAGGCGACGCCGGCGACGTGGGTGCTGATGTTCTCCGCATTGCCGTGCAGGTAGAGAACGGTGCCCGCCGCGCCGCCTTCCGCCGGCAGGAACCAGCCGTGGAGTTCGAGCCCGTCGGCCGTCGGGAAACGCACCTCCCGGTACGCGAGCCCGAGCTGGTCGGGCACGAGCACCTGAATGCGGTGCGGCTGGAAGAAAAGCTGCGTGCAACCGGCCAGCAACAGCACTGTTAGAGCCACCGCGACGGAATTTCTCATGTTCAGAAGTAATGATGCAACGAGAGCAGCACGGTGTTCCACGACTGTTTTTCCTGGTGTTCGTGCGATAGATCGAAGCGTAGCGCCCAGTCCGTCGCCAGCGTGTAACGCTGCCGCAATCCCGCGGTCCACGCGGAATCGGTATCGCCGGCGAAGAAGCGCTGACCGCTTATATAGGCCTCGGCTCGCCAGCGCGCACTGAAGTCGGTCAGCACTCCAAGGTTGGGACCGGCCCCCAGCGCATAGCCGCTCTCAAGGTTCTTGTTGATCTGGGCTGTCGAGTTGAGGAAAGCGTAGACCATGGTATTACTCTGGAGGGTATCGGGCACGGTCCAGGCGAGACCAGGGCCGCCATGTACCCCGAATACCAGCGGCTCGCTGCCATCTGCAATGCGCCGTCGTGCCCAGCCCACATCGATATTCCAGGACAGCGGCCGAAACAATTCGTTTCTCGGCGAGATCGAAATGATGTTCACGGGTTTCAATTCCTCGAGCCTCGCTCCAATGCCGTTTCCATAATCGCGCACCGCAAAATCGAGGAACTTGATTTGCGCCCCGCGGACATAGCCGCCCTCCGGATCCATCAAGTCGTGATAAGCGATGCGGGCGCGCAGCTCGACGAAGTTCGCGCCATCGCGGCGGCCGCCGCCGAGAGCGACGCGGGACGTTCCGTGGCCTTGGTCGGGGCGCACCTCCGGCACGGGAACCGGGGAATCGCTCACCTCCACGTCGAGGCGGCTGCGTTCCAAGAGCAGTGTACGCGCCAAAGCCCCCGGTTCGTCCACCGGGCTGCGGCCGCTTGCGCGCAGATAATTCAGGTAATCGTGGCTTACCTCCAGAACACGGGCCTGCGCGGCTTCAGGCAAGGCGGCGAATCCCGGATCTCCGGGCGAGATGAGTCCGCGGCTCATCTCCTTCACCAGGGTGCGTTCGTCTGAGTTCATGAGTCCCAGCCGATAGCTAATCACGGTTGCGTTCGATGGCCGGTACACCGCACTCTTCAATAATCCCTTTTGCTTGATCACCGCACGTACCGTATCGGAGGGAATCGCCCACCAGCGGAAGCCGCGGGTCAGGTCGAGATCGGGCCGCGCAACCTCCAGCAACTCGAGAATATAATACGAGCAGTTTTCGTCAAAAAAATAGTAATCGAAATAAATCGGCCCAAGCTCCCACGCGTGCATCAGCAGCAGGTCGATTTCCTCTGGCGTCAGATTGAGTTCGTACTCCCAGATGTCGCGGTTCTCAAGATCGTTGTACTCCCTGACTTTGAGGTAATACGGCATGATCGAGAACATCCCGGGGTAGACGCCGATAAGCCCGTTGATCGCGAACGCGATGCCGTTGGTATCGTTGGTGTTGGCGGCGTAGTTGATCGCGTAGGCGAGTAGCCGGGTTTTCTCGTCCTGGTCCCTGGCGTCGATACGCAGCAGCGTGTGGCCGAACATCGAGGAAGGATTGTTGAGATACGCCGCCGGGAAAATCAATGTAACGCCCTGGGGATTCAGCGCCTCGCGCCACTCGTTGAAGCGCTTACACGGCTGCCTGCGCATGCGCCGGGAATCGAAGCCCAGCTGCCGGTCGAGCCAGCTGTAGCGGGCAATGAAAGCGCACTGGGGGTTCTGAATCTCCGGCGTTTCCTGGACGTCGGAGAAGAAACTCGCCAGCGTCGCCTCAAGCTCGTTTTGCGGGTTGGTTTTTCCGTCCGGCGCGAGGAAAAAACGGCGCGCATCCGCCAGGCTGTGTACCCCGGGGCTCGCCAGATTGCTCCTGTAGTGCATCAGGCGATGCCATTCGTGGCGCTCGTAAAGCCGCAACTCCCTTGACCGTGCAATCAACTCATCCAGATACTCTTCGGCCCTCGCACCCGATGGCGCAAGCAAGCATAGGAGCAGACAAAGACTCCACCAGCGGCGTGGTGGGACGCACATCGGGCTGTCGGAAGACAAAAAAACACCCCGTGGTCTTCCACAGGGTGTCCTCTTCTAAAAAAAGTCCAGCTATAAAAACTTCAGACCGACGCGGCGTATTGCGCAAGTTCGCGATCCGAAGCCAGGACGTCCTTGAGCGCCACCACAATCTGCTCGGTCGACACGTTCTCGGACGGGAAGATGCGGGAAAGGTTTTCCTGCATAGCGCGGTTGAACTTGGCGCGATGCTCGTCACGGACGCCGATCAGATGGGCAAGCGAGTCCAGCGTCTCGCCATTGCCAATCGACATGTCACGGGCCAGGCGCTCCTTGTTGCCGTCGATGAACATGGTGGACTTCCACGTCGAGGTCACCGTACCATCCTGGGTACAGCCGGAGGTGCCCGAAGATATGCCGAACGTCTGGTTGCCGGAAGTGCCATTGGTGGTCGCGCCAAAAGCCTGAGGCATAACACCGCTCTTGCCTTCCATCGCCTTTGAGCCCCAGCCACAGCTACCTATATTATTATCGGCGGCAAACGCAATTGCAGGAACCACAGATAAAACAACAGCAATGATGATTTTTTTCATGTGAACCCCTTTATAAATTGAGGCAGGAACCTAGCCTCGGGTTGCTCCTCTTAAACCAATGTTACTTATACGAGCGTCATGCGGCGCTGTCAACTTCCGCTGGCGGCGTAATCCTCATCGGAAATTCAACACCGTCTTGTTTTTCTATTCAAGATTCAAGACCTGACCCCGATCCGTTCGAATGCCGCAAGTTGACTCAAATCAAACTGGCGAGTCCCAAATTAGCGCATCATAATAATATAGTGTAGTTACCGACTATGAATACCACGGCAGCGCCTGACGCTTACTTTGAGCACGGCGCCGATATCGGCATCGTGGGTCGCGGCGCGACTATCGAAGAGGCGTTCGAGGACGCGGCACGCGCGACTTTCGCGGTTATGACCGACCTCGACGCGGTGAAGCCCGTTGAATCAGTGAGCGTCGAGTTGGAGGAAGCCGACCGCGAGCTTGCGCTGGTGCGCTGGCTCAACCTGCTGCTCGGGCTCGCGCGCGAGCGCGGCATGGTGTTCAGCCGGTTCAAGCTCGAGCGCGACGGCGAGAGCTGGCGCGGGAGCGCGAGCGGCGAGCCGTGGCGGCCGGCGCTGGAACGCGGCGTAGAAGTGAAAGGCGCGACACTTACCATGTTGGAAGTGAAAAAGACAGCCAACGGCTGGGAAGCACGCTGCATCGTGGACGTATAGACCATGGATCTTTCCCGACTGCAAGAAATCAATGAGTGGTGCTGGACCATCCCCGTTGCTGCGGGCGAGCAGCGCGGCGAGGTCCGGCTCTATGGCAGCCGCGAGTTGCTGGCGGCGATGGACAACAAGGTAATGGAGCAAATCACAAACGTCGCCCGGCTGCCCGGGCTCGTGGGCGCGGCGATGACCATGCCCGATGCACACTGGGGATACGGCTTCCCGATTGGCGGCGTCGCAGCTTTCGATCCCGAACAGGGCGGGATCATTTCCGCCGGCGGCGTGGGTTTCGACATCTCGTGCGGCATACGCTGCCTGCGCACCAATCTCGAGCTGACGGACGTGATAGGAAAACTTCCTTCGCTCGCCCGTGGATTGTCCGAGAACATACCCGCCGGCGTAGGCGAAGAAGGCGAACTCAAGCTGAATACCACCGAAATGGACGACGTGCTGACCGGCGGCGCCCATTGGGCGGTGAAGCGCGGCTATGGCACCGAGGCAGACCTCGAATTTATCGAAGAGCACGGTCGAATGGTGGATTCCATTCCGGAGAATGTATCCGTGCTCGCCAAGAAGCGGCAGCGCGGCGAAATGGGCACGCTCGGCTCAGGCAATCACTATCTTGAGGTGCAGGTGGTGGACCGCATTCACGACAGGGAGGCGGCCGATGCTTACGGACTGCACGAGGGGCAGCTCGTGGTTTCGATTCATTGCGGCTCGCGCGGGCTCGGCCACCAGATCGGCACCGATTACCTCGTGAGCCTGGCGAAAGCCGCTTCACGGCTCGGCCTCAGCCTGCCAGACCGCGAGCTTGCGTGCGCCCCGATCAACTCGCCCGAAGGACAGCAATACATTGGAGCAATGAACGCGGCGATGAATTGCGCTCTCGCCAATCGCCAGATTCTCACGCACCTGACGCGGGAAACATTCACGCACGATATACCGAACGCCGTGCTGGAAACGCTGTACGACGTCTCGCACAACACCTGCAAGCCCGAACGTCACGCGGTGGACGGGGGCAAGCGCCTGCTCTATGTGCACCGCAAGGGCGCGACCCGCGCCTTCGGTCCGGGACATCCTTCGCTGCCGGAACGCTACCGCGCGGCCGGGCAGCCGGTGGTCATCGGCGGGAGCATGGGAACAGGTTCCTACATTCTTGCCGGCACTGTCGAGAGCGAGCGCGTCGCTTTTTCTTCCGCGAGCCACGGCGCGGGGCGCGCCATGAGCCGTCACCAGGCGCTCAAGCAATGGCGCGGCCGGCAGTTGGTGGATGAGTTGGCGCGCGAAGGCATCCTCATCCGCACCCGCTCCATGCGGGGCGTTGCCGAAGAGGCGCCGGGCGCCTACAAGGATGTCAATCTCGTCGCCGAAGCGACGGAGCGTGCCGGACTCGCGCGACGCGTGGCTTTTCTCCGCCCCAAGGTGTGCGTTAAAGGGTAACAGCCCTGGGTAACCATTTGGGTCAAGTCTTGAATCTCACATCTCTGCTTTGATCACTTTGCTCACGGTCGAGTATTCAAGATTCAAGACTTGACCCCTATGTCTTTACTTTTGGACCAGAATCTAATTTCTGGTGGCAGGTCAGGTTGGCCATTGCGCATGACCATATGGGCTAAGACTCTGTCGATTTGGCTTGTGTAATGACTGAATCCAACGCGAAGATGGCCTCGTTGATTTCCGACGGGGAAATCTCCAGAGAGGGCGCCAAGGTAATGACGTTTTTGTAATAGCCGCCTATATCGAGAATAAGCCCCTTGGTCGCGCTACCGAGTTGTAACTCTCCAGTCAAACCCAGTTGAAACATTCGATCTGCCAATCGACGATTTGGCGTGAATCCGTCGGCCTCGCAAATCTCCATTCGTAATGCGAGACCCAAACCGTCGACATCTCCCACTTCGGGATGCTTCCGTTGAATCTCCTTCAGGCGTCCCAAAAAATATCTACCTTTCTCGGGAACCAGGGCACCGTAATTTCCTTCCTCGAATATCCGCATTACCGCCAGTCCTGTGGCGGTTCCTAACGTGTTAGACGAGAACGTCGAGTGGGTTGAACCCGGGCCAAAGGCGGACGGGCTGATAAGTTCTTCGCGGGCCCAAATCCCGGACAGAGGATTCATGCCATTCGTAAGCGCCTTTCCGAAAACGATGATGTCAGGCTGCATGTCGAAGTGTTCCATTGCCCACATCTTCCCAGTGCGATAGAAACCCATTTGAATCTCGTCATCAACAATCAGGATGCCCCTTTCACGGCAAATCTTTTCCAGGCGTTTGAAATAGCCTTGAGGGGGAATAATATATCCACCGGTACCCTGCACCGGTTCCACAAAAAACGCCCCGAACTCGGAACGACCCGTCTTCGGATTCCATGCGCCGGTATACTCATGCTCGAACAACCGTTCAACTTCCCGAATGAAATGGTCCTCGGCACCGCGGATGTCATGGCGATACTGTGACCGGAACACATACGGAAACGGCACAAACTCCGCCCGATCGGCAAACTCCCCAAAGGCCTCCCGATAGCGGTAAGAGGATGTGATAGCGGACGCCGCAAGAGTTCTCCCATGATATCCGCCCTGGAACGCCAGCATATGTTGACGTCCGGTACTTTTCCGGACGAGCTTTAGCGCGTCCTCGACAGCTTGTGAGCCTCCGACATTGAAAAGAACGCGCCCTTTGAGTCCGAAACCCCGCTCAATGCTCTTACAGATCATCTCCGCCAGTTCGATTTTCTCGCGATGGAGATACTGACAAGCCAATTGCGGCAAGCGGTCTATCTGCGCCTTTAGAGCTCCTGCCACTTTGGGGTTTGCGTATCCAAGATTAACCGCCGAATACCACATCTGGAGATCGAGATAGCGGCGGCCGTAAGAATCAAATAGGTAACTCCCTTCGCAACGCTCGAATATTCTCGGGTCTTCGGCATAGTGAACAGTATCTCCGTAGGAGCAAAAGCGCCGCTCTTTGTCTAATAACAGCAGCTCTTGCTCGCGCACTGTTTGAGAGTCCAGATCGTTCGACATTGTGTCCAAGCCGTTTCTTAGATGACAAAATATAGTTGCAGCATGTTTACTTAGCGACTATTATTCGCGCTTTCAATCGCCGCCGCAGCATGAAGTTGAAACTGAATATAAGCATCGATCGCCATGTCTGTTGAGTGGGCGTCCCTACTTGACCAACAGCCAGTCACTGTTACCGGGGATGATCTCACCCTTGTCGGAGGCCAAGAAGGCTACATCTTGCTGTTTCACGGGCTTACGGGTTCACCCGCCGAACTGGCTTATGTTGCCCATTACCTGCATAACCGAACAGGCTTCACAATCTGGTGTCCGCGACTTGTAAATCACGGACAGCCGCTGGGCGTGCTGGCACGTACGCGCTGGCAAGAGCTTGAAGAGTTCGCTCGAGCATGCTTCAAGCGGGCCATCATCGAAGCTCATGCTGCCGGACTGCCGCTGTTCGTCGGCGGACTTTCCCTCGGAGCCATTCTCGCGCTGCAGCTTGCAGCGGAATTCCCTGAATCCCTTCTTGGCACGATTTGCCTCTCTCCCACGCTTTTCTACGATGGTTGGAACGTCCCGTGGATCCATAAGCTGATTCGGGCAGTCTCGTATACACCACTTAAATACTTCGCATATTTCCGAGAAGAGCCACCGTACGGACTAAAAGACGAGTTTCTGCGAGAACGCATGGCCCAACAATATAGCAAGACCTCGCTTCGTGACAGCAGCAATGTGGCAAATATCGGCTATGCGCACTTTCCAGTGCGATTGTTCTGCGAAATTCGCCCCCTAATCGCAAAATGCATTCGCTCCCTTAATCGCGTCGTTTGCCCCGTTCTACTGGTCCAAGCCGAACATGACGATGCCACGGGCCCCGCGAACTCGGAATTCATTTACCGTGGAATCAAGTCGAAACATAAAGAAATTGCCCTGCTACACAACTCTTATCACCTCGTTACTGTGGATCTGGAGCGCGCAAGCGTGGCAGCGACGATTGCACGGTTCTGCAGCTCAGTAAAGTAATGTCGACGCGCTCCTCGAACCCTGGCGTCCACTGTTCGGTGGCGCCCTGTGGATAAACCCGTCCTTTTCTTTGATTTCGATAACACCATTACCCAAGGCGACCTGCTCGACGCCATACTCGAACGGTTCTCGAAAGACAGTTCGTGGCTTGAATTGGAGGACGCCTGGCGAAACGGCAAAATTTCAACTTTCGAATGCCTGCGGCGCCAAGTCGGAAATCTAAAACCATCTCGCACGGAAATCCTCGATTTTGCAACCACCATTTCTGTCGATCCGTATTTTGTCCCAATCGTTGACTGGGCAGCCCGGTCACATGTGGATTTGATCGTAATCAGCGACAATTTCACTGCACTGATAGATGTGATCTTTAAACACCATAACATTCCCAACGTTCCTGTGTTTGCCAACGAGCTGAAATTTTTTGCAGATCACGTCGAAGCTGAATTCCCTTACCAAGATCCGTCGTGTTCGAGGTGCGCACATTGCAAAGCCCGGCAAATTCGCAAATTCCCAGGGCAAAGGAAGATATTTGTTGGAGACGGCCTCTCCGACATCTGCCCTGCCAATATTGCAGACATCGTATTTGCAAAGGATTCGCTTGCCCGGTATCTCGCTCAATCCAACAAAAAGTTCTTGCCGTTCCATTCCTTGCAGACTGTCCTGGATTTTCTAGTGGAACAACACTCCTGAATCAGGCATTTCCGACATTCCCTTCCCACGAGCAACTGCTTCCGTCCCTGTAATTAAAATTAACGCAATCCTAGATTTGACGAGTCCTTCATCGGTCAGGGGTGCGGCTGAACAAATTTTTTGGCGATGAGCACTGCGTTGGTTCCGCCGAAGGCGAAGGAGTTCGACATCACTGCGTTGATTTCGAGTCCTTTGCGTGCAGTGTTGGGTACGTAATCGAGATCGCAATCGGGATCCGGCTCGGAATAGTGGCAAGTCGGGGGAACAGAGCCCGTATTCAGTGTCAGTAGGCTGGCGATCATTTCAACGGCGCCTGCGGCCCCCATTAAATGTCCGTGAAGTGCCTTGGTCGAGCTGACGGGAATATTGTGGGCAGCGCTTCTAAAGGCCGTCTTAATGGCCGTTGTTTCGACGACGTCGCCCAATTGGGTAGCCGTTCCATGTGCGTTGATATAACCGATATCCGTAATCGCCAGTTGCGAATCTTCAATTGCTGCCTTAAGCGCACTGACCTGCCCTTCCGGTGATGGCTTTGAAATATGGAACGCATCGCTCGAGATGCCATAACCGGCGAGCTCCGCCCAAATCTTCGGCTGACGCACTCTGGCAGTCTCAAATGCCTCGAGGACCAATACCCCTGCGCCCTCGCCAAGGACCATACCGGTTCGCCCCTTTGAAAACGGCTTGCATGATCGTTCCGGGGAATTAACGTCGGGTTTTGCGAGAACTCGCATAGCTGCCCACGCCCCGACCATACCGGGAGTCGCCATTGCCTCAGCGCCGCCAGCAATTGCGATGTCTATATAGCCGTCGCGTATCGCGCGAAACGCCTCGCCGATCGCTACAGCTGAAGAGGCGCACGCAATGGAATAGGTCAGTACAGGACCATGAGTTCCATAACGCATCGAAAGATGCGCTGCTGTAGCGTTAGCCATGGTTGAGATCACCGTCAGCGGAGGTATGCGCCCATCCTCCTTATCAAAAAAACTCCGGTAACCGGCTTCTAAGGCGTTGGCTCCACCTATCCCGCACCCGAAATACACCCCCACTCTACCCGCTCCCAAGGCGGGGGCGTCCAACTTGGCATCGCGTACTGCTTGTTCCGCCGCGATTAACCCGAATTGGCTTACGCGGTCGAGACCAACCAGTTGCGCTTTGGTGAAATAAAAGGATGGATCGAAATCGACAACCGTGCCGACCATTTGTCCCGAGTTACCGAACCGGCGAATTCCGGAACGCCCCGCAAGAAGGTTTGCAAAGAACTCGTTAACTGAGTTCCCAACGGGCGAAATGACGCCCAAACCGCTGATGACGACGCGCCGATGATTCTTTATCAAGTTGGAATTTTGTCTCTACTCTGCCTCTTGGCCTCGGAATCGATGAAAGCGACGAGCGCACCCACCGTTTCGACGTCTCGTGGCACGTCTGTCAGCGTGATGTTCAATGCTTTTTCCAGCTCGAACAAGTATTCCACAAAGGCTAATGAATCGAGCCCGAGAGAATCAAGCGGTTGGTCGAGAGCAAGCTGCTGTTTGTCGATCCCGAAGCTCTCTGTAAGCAAGCTCAGCATGATATCAATTGTCTGCGATCCATTGGGATCTGGTGCAACAATTTTACGGGGTGTTAGGGTTTTCACTAATATGGTTCTCCATCGAAGCCAATCATGACAGCCTTGAGCAGCCTCGACAAGGTGTTGAAGTACCGGTACTTCGACCGCGAGATCATCATCCTCTGCGTTCGGTGTACATAAGCTACAGTTGAGCTCCCGAGATCTCGTGGAGATGATGGCCGAGCGCGTGAACATCGCCGAAGCGCTGCGGGCGGTGTAATCCTCATCGGAAATTCGACATCAACTCGTTTTTCCTTTCAAGATTTAAGACCTGACCCCGATCCTTTTTAACCAGCCGACGGTGCGCCTCGGATCACGGTGAGCGCCGATTTGTACGGAGAAGAGGTGTGGCGGCTGCAAGATATATTTTTCTCCGAGGCTTTTGCGTCCGCTCCCGCACCCCAAGCTTCGCTGACCGTGTCGCTGCCACCCACCTCATTATCTCCGCAGAAATTCAGCGTAACTTTATCGCCGGCGCGGCACCAAACAGCGCAAGGATTCCCCACACCGTCAACACCATGCCGCAGCAAAAGTAAAGTATTAGATAGAAGTGGAACCCGATCGGGTTATCCGCGCGGTTGGGACGGTAAGGCCGAAAGTAGGCGATGCCTGCGCGCAGTTCGCCCGTAACGTAGCCGCGCCACGCAACTGCAAGCAAAAGAGCGCCGATGCCTATAAGGAAGAACGAGCCAAGCACGCGCTCCATCGCATCAATCTTCCGTGCCGATGAAGCGCCGGGCAATCACCAGCGCTCCCATGATAGCCAGGCTGACCACTCCGAATATCATGATTTCGAACGGCCACAGGTTATGCGAAGTCGGGTCGCGCGATGTGCCCCACACGATCCTCAGCACGACAAACGCCATCAGCACAACCGGAACCGCCGCCGCAACACGCCAGCCGCCTCTCCATTTCCACAATGCCCATGCGGGCGCGGCAAACCCGGTAATCAGCGCGCCAAGCATCAGCAGCATGAATCCCGACATTAAAATTTGGCTTCCGGATGATATCGGCTCGTTCATGCGTTTTTCATAGGCCTGCTTTTGCGCGATTTGCTCTTCCCGTCGCATTTCATCAACCCACGGTTCCATAGTCCGTGTTTCCGGAGTCGCATCAATACTGATGATTTTCACCGGATAACTTGCAGCTACAAACTCGCCCCGCGACCTGCTGCCGATACGGATGCGGACTTCGTCCACTTGCAATGGCCCGTTGAGCTCGAACCAGCCCAGCGCATAGCCTGAGCCCGAGTGCGGGAATGACGCATTAGACTTCGCGCTAACCTCCTTTCCCTTGAAAAAAGGTCGCGCCCAGATGCTGATCGGCTCATCGCTGTAGTATTCGATGCGTACGTAGAATGTTTCATCGCGCCCGAGCGTAGTCTCGGCAGGCGGGTCGGTCGCGACAACACTTACGCGCACTTCAGCGTGCGCGCCAACCACCGCGGAAAAAAATAAACCAACCAACGCCAGAAAAAATAGATAGCGGTGCATGCTCCTCCCTAACGTTTCTTTATGCAATTAGCCAAACCTGACCTCCATTCTTCTTGCGCATTTGTAGTTGTGAACAGCATTAATGTTGCTACATGTTCTGCGGACTCGCTTGAACCTTCACCCAAAACTTTACCATGATATTGGTTGTCGCATTGATCCGATCTGCAATGTCATGGAAATTTTTGACCGTGTATTGCATGTCGGGATCGCCCGGAGTGGTGCAAATAAGGTCTGTCGGGTATTCGTCGCACAATTGCCAAATACCGTGGACCACCTTATTGCGTTCCTGTGCCCGCTTACGGATTTCAGGCACCATATCCCTTTTAAATTCTTCCAACAGTTCGACTGAAACTCTATTTTTTAGGCAATCAGTGACGAAATCCAGTCTTGTCTTTAATCCTTCCATTGCGTCCCATGCTAACTGAGCAACAATGCTTCCAGCACCAGCACCACGCGCGAATGTCTGAAGGCTTCCTCGGAAAAAGATTATCAGGTGTTGTTCTAACGCAGCCCATTCAGACGCGACCAGTCCAATACCAGCGGCATGCTGGGGCCTCTCTAGCACAGCCTTTGGATGCGAGTGCAATGTACAACCTGGTTTTATTGGCTGCGGCATTTGGCTTACCCCCACGACATATTATTAGGGTTAATACTTGGACCTTGAATCTCTCATCTCTACTTTGTTCACTTTGTTGACTATCGAGCATTCAAGATTCAGAACTTGGTCCCTATTCCTCGGTTCGTCCGTTTATGATACCCCTGAGAGCTGCCGAGCAGCGCAGCACGAGCGGGAGACGTCGGCGAGCACTGTCTGAGCGCGAAGCGCGAGTTGCGCAGCCGCCCGCTTGTGCGAGCAGCACAGGGTACCTCGAAGAGGCAGCGAACCGGGGTCGCCTTCTTTTTGGTTACTTTTTCTTGGCGAAGCAAGAAAAAGTAACCAGCCGCCGGTCTGCCACCGGCGAATTTGTGTTTTCCCCTCACCCCTTCGACAAGCTCTCTTCGACAGGCTCAGGGCGAACGGTCGAAGTACTCCGGTTTCGCTGACCGTGTCGCAGCCGCCCACCTCTAATTTTCTCATCCACTGATATACACCAACCATGCAAACAGCGCGTCAATCACAAACACCGCTATCAGGCTGCGGATCACCGCGTGCATCACCGCGACCGGAATCGCGGTGACAGATTTACTCACCGCGAAGCCGTGATAGCAGGAAATCGCGGCGATCGCGATGCCGAAGCACAGGCTTTTCGCGGCAGGCAGGGCGATGTCGACCGGGCCGATGACCTCGAAGAAACGGCCAAGTTGGGTGAGAAAGGACACATTCTGAAACAGCGCGCTCACCGCAAGGCCGCCCACAACTGCGACGGTCTCAAAGTAGACGGTGAGCACCACTGCCGAAAGGGTGAGCGCGGAAACGCGCGGCACCACGAGGTAGTCCATCGGCGGGATGCGCATCGCCTTAAGCGCGTCGGTCTCGCCGCGCACTTCCATGACGGCGAGTTCCGTCGCGATGGCGACGCTCGAACGCGCGATGATGATAATCGCGGCGAGCAGCGGCCCGAGTTCGCGCACCACGGTCCAGACCAGCACCCGCACGGTCAACTCGCTGTTGCCGCCGACGATCGAGGTGGTCTGCGTGGCGATGGCCGTCCCGGCGAGCAGGCCGAGCAACGCCACCAGACCCACGCTCTCGGTGCCGGTGAAATAAAGCTGGCGCTCGAAGACGCTGCGAACCGGCGGAATGGACAGCGCGCGCAAATGCGACAAGGCGTAGAAGATGAACGCCAAGTAGCCCGCGGCAGTGCGTGAGATGTCCTGCAGGCGCGCAGTGTTCATGGTGCGCGTGAGGATAGCAATCGCGGGCGCCAGCCGAACACATGCAACACCGGGTGCTCGCGCAAGGTGCGCTCGCCGAGATCCTCGAGGCCGCCCGCGCGGCCGACCGCGTCGGCCACGCCGGCGGAGCACACCACCGGATAACCCAGTTCCGTGGTCGCTTGTTCAAGCCGCGAGGCTACGTTCACCACATCGCCGATTACGGTGTATTCCCGGTGCGACACCGCACCCACTTGTCCGAGCACAACTTCACCCGAATGCAGCCCGATGCCGACCGTAAGCGGCTCCTGGCTGCGCGCGGCCAGTTGTTCATTCAGGCGCGCGAGATTCTCGAGCACATCCTGCGACGCTTCGAGCGCATTCTTTTCCGGGTTGGCAAGCTGTTGCGGAGCGCCGAAGAAGGCAAGCATGCCGTCGCCTGAAACTTTATTTGTCGTGCCCTCGTGCTTGAGGACGGCGGAAACGGCGGCCGAGAAATAGTCGTTGAGCAGTTTAATCACCGCCTCCGGGGACATGCGTTCCGCGCGCAAAGTAAAGCCGTGGATGTTGCAAAACATGACGCACACCCGATGCCGGGTACCGCCGAGCCCCGGGCGGATGCGGCCGCGAAGGATTTCCTTCAGGACCCGTGGGCTCACGAAACTCGAAAATGCTTCGTGCAGGAGGCGCCGCTCGCGACTCTTGAGCAGCGTGTCGTACGCAAAGCGCGCAGCAAGCGCAAGGAGCGACACGCCCGCCAGCGACGCGGCGGGGAACTGCGCGTTATTCCAGAGGAGCAGCACCGTAGCGAGTGCGAGCAGCGCCGCCACCGTGAGCGCAAATATAAGCGCTTTGCGCCAGCCGCCCGCCCCAAACCAAAACAGCGCCGCCACTGCGGCGAACGCGAGTGCGAAGCCGGCCGGCAGCGGCGCAATGAGCCCCGGGCCGAGCATCGAGCGCAGCACCTGCACCTGTATCAGCACCCCTGGCAACAGTCGCACATTCGGCTCGAAGGCGGCAAGCGCGACAGGCAACGGATAGCGGTCGGTCAAAGGCTGAATCATTCCGAGCATGACCGGCTTGCCGCGAAACGCCTCGCTGAGGCTGGCCACGTTGTTGTGTTCGATCCACTCGAACACGGTGGTCGCCGGGATATAGGTGATCGCGTCTCCGATGCTGTAGTTAATGAAGCCTTGCCAGGACTTTTTCTGGACGCCCAGATGTTGTGCCATGCGGCCTGCGAAACTCGTTTCGGTTTCCCCGAAGCCGCATTCACGTTCGTCGTAGCGGCGGACTATATGGTCCGGGTCGCGGCACATGATGACTGACCCCACGCCGTCTAGACCCGCGATTGCAAGATAAGCCGGGAAGATCACGCGCTGGTTGCCGCGGTCATCGAGCGACTTCGCGAGCACCACCGGCACAACCTTGTGCAGGGCCGTAAGACCGTCGAGCAATGGCCGGTCGTATTGCGGAATCAGAAAATCAAAAGACCTGGCGGGAAGCGCGACGTCGAGTCCCACCACAGCGGGTTTCGCAAGAGCAAGGCCGTTCAAGAGATGGCCCAGGTACGGGTGCCAAAGCGCAAACGGCTCGCGCTGCGCGGCAAGGGTCGCCTCGTCGATGCCGATCAGCACTATGTCTTTCCCCACGGCCTGTGAGTAATGTGACCGCAGGTAGCGGAACTCGGCGTCGAGCAATGCCCGCTCGGCCCAGTCGAAGGCGCGCCAATGCATGAGCGCAAGCGCCACCAGGAGCACGGCGGCAAAACCGATGAGAATGCGCTGTTTGATCATTCTTGATCAAGCGCGGCTTGCGCCTGGCGCGCACCGTCGGCGTCTTTTACGGCGTTCGCCACAGCAAGCGAGCGGCGGAAATAGCCGCGCGCGGCCTCACGCTCCCCGAGCTCGGCGTGCGCGCGGCCGAGCAGCATGAGGTCCGAATATATCCGCTGCGGCAAGCCGAGCGCCTGATCGAGCGCGAGCGCCTGCTCGAGCGGCTGGGTCGCCGCACGCTGCTCACCGAGCACAAGGCGCGCCTCGCCGATCACACGCAAGGCGTTCGCGCGCTCCGTGCGGCCGCGCTCATCCGTCGCAGCGGAAAGCGCACGCGTGGCCCACTCGATCGCGGCAGAGTTGTCCGCGCGCGCAAGCGCTGCGCGCGCACGCAGATTCAGCAGCGCCGCCTGCTCTGAGCAAGCGCCCGCGCACAGGGTAAGTCCGGTATCGGCCCAACGGTCCGCTGCGGCGGCGTCGCCCGCATCGAGAGACAGTTGCGCCTTGCGTGCCGCGGCCTCGGCCTTGCGCCCGCGAGGGATCGGCGGCGCGGTGTCCTCGAGCAGTCGATCGAGATAGCGCTGCGCCACATCGGGCTCGCCGAGCAATTGGTTCACGTGAGCGAGGCTCAACGCGTTCATCGCGATGCCATCGGCGTTCTCGATGGACGTGTCGGCCGCGAGCGCCTGCTCGTAGAGTTGCCGAGCCCTTACCAGGTCGCCGCGCTCGAACGCAACCCGCGCGCTCTGGTTAAGCGCAATCGCCTGCCGCTGCGTGCGTGCGGGCTCGGGCAACGGCGCTGCGGCGCAGGCGACGAGCAGCAGCACCAGACTAACGCTTATTCCGCGTATCGTCATTGCTGTCGAACGGCAACGCTTGTTCTTCGGCGGGCGGTAGGTAATTCCGGATGGGCCAGGTTTTCTTCGCGCCTTGCACGACTTCGCGCGTATCCTGCATCAGCCCGCGTCCTTCCGACACCGCGGGCGGCAAATCCTCCGAAAGAAGCTCAGACAGTTTGCGCGCGTTGACGCTCGCCGCTTGTGCGTTATCCAGGGTGGAATTGAGCTTGAGCAGTACTTCAGGGAGAGCCCGGTCAACGGTGGCAAGCGTCCCGCCCAGAGTGTCGATCACGGTGCCCGCCTTATCAACGTTGGCGCCTGCGCGATCGAGCACGATGTTGATGCGCCCATGAATGGCGTCAAGCCGCTCGTCACCCGAGCGGGCGAGCTTGTTCACGCTGGCGGCTGCTTCGGCGAGTTCTGCGTACGCCCGGCGGACGCTCTTCAACGTCTGCCGGAAATCGCCGTCGGTGTCGTTGATAGACTGGGTGATTGATTTGATGTCGGTGAGGATTGGGCCGATTCGCCCGGCGAGGTCGGGCGCGATGTCGGCAATATCCTTAGCGCGATTGAATTTCAGCACCCCGTCGTTCTGCACCTGCCGGATCTGGGGCGTGCCGGGAGAGATCTCGATGATGCTCGCGCCGATCAAGGCTTCCTTGAAGAGCCGTGCCTCGGAGTCCTGTCTGATGAAGTGGGTGTACTGGCTGTTTATGACCAGGCGTACCTTCACCGTCCCGCTCGACTCTAGCGAGAGCTCGTCGACCGTGCCGATCCTGAAACCGGAGAGCTGCACCGACATCCCCTTGGAAATGCCCTGTGCGCTGTCTGCGAAAAAATACAGACGCGTGGTCTTCGTGAAGAAGTCCTGGTTCACCAATCCCGCCGTCACTGTGCCGACCAGGATCGCCGCGGCGAGTATGAGAAAAAGAACCGTCTTGCTGCCCAGTTCCTTGAAACGCGGGTCTTGTTTGAAGAAAGTTTCCATCGTCTGCTCGCCTAAATCAGGAATGTCTCGCGGGCCGCGACCTCTGGCAGCATCGGCAGTTCGAGGTCAACCCAAATTGACGTGCGGAACGGAAAATACAGGTGAAACACGCGATCGAACGCCAGCACCTGCTCGACTTCGGCTCGCGTCAAACCTTCGAATAGGGAGTCATAAACCATGATCTCGGGCTCAACCAGCATGGCGCGCACGAACGCTGCGCATCGCAGCTCGAGATGCGACAGCCGCCCCGGGAGTTGTGCGCAAAGCTCTGCCCCGCTCCGCCCGCCGCCGATGCGGCGGAAAATCGAACCTGCACGCGCGTCCAGTTCCTCAAGGCGCGTCTGGCCGTGGTAGGCAGAGGGAAGCACGAGGTTTTCCCAAACCTTGAGATTGCCGACAAAGCCGCCATCGGGTGGAACCACCGCAACGAGGTCCGACTCGGCGAAGCTTGCGACAAGGCTTTCCTGAAGCGCAGCGCTGCGGACCACCGCGCGATAAGTGAGACCTTCGCTGAGCATGAGTGCAATGCGCTTCGGCGCGGCGCTATCCTTGTCGGCGATCGCGAGGGAGAACTTCCGGCCTTCGATGTTAATGCCCGCGCTCATGGTTGCGCCGCGATCCCCGCGCGCCGTTAGGCCGTGTTTCTTCTTATCCCTTGTTCCCCGGGCATTTCTTTTCGAGGATGCTGCTCAACACCAGAAGAGTTACCGGCCAAAGTCCTACAAAGATTCCCCACCGTTCCGCGTGAGCTTCCCTTAAGACCGCTTGCAGCGCAGGGTCAGCGATACTGCCCACGACCTGCCTTCCCATTTCAAGATTCGCACCGAAATACCACACCAACCACGACAGCGGGATGGAAACAATACCCAGCCAAAACACGACTTGACACAAGGTTTTCATATCTTCCTCCTTTTGCAGTACATACTGTAATCCCATGTTCTGCTGCTCGCAATATCCCTCAAGGACAGCCCTCTGCTTTTTTTCTTATCTCTGTTAATAAGAACTAGACGGCCTAAAAGCCGTTTTTTAAATACGGCCATTGCAACGCACGGCCTCATCTTACAGCTAAATCTAATGTTTTATTCAATTGGGATTATTAAAAGAAATGGGCAAATGCCGCAAGAGGAAGAAAAAATGGTGTCTGACCCCTGGTATTCACGTCGGGGGACGGGTCAATCTGTCAACCCAAACGTCTCCAGGCCGTTAATCGCAATGGTGCATAATAAAGCGCCAGAAGATAGGCAATCCAATTGACAATTTTCAGGAGACAAAAATGTTGAAACATATGGTTTTCATGCTTAGCACTGTTTTCGCGCTTGCACTTTTGCCGGCCGCCTTCTCTGCCGACCAGGGAACACAAACTACGACACCTGCCAAGCCGGAGAAAGGCGAGCGCCACCCCGAAATGAAGCACGCACTGCATGCACTTGAGCGCGCCAAAGGCGACCTGGAACATGCCGCACATGATTTTGGCGGTCATCGTGCAAAAGCGCTTCAGTTGACCGAACAGGCGATTCAGGAAGTAAAGGCCGGGCTTGCTTACGACAAGAAATAATAACGTAGAAAGTCAATATTAAGATCCAGAATTAATCCACACAAGGAGATAGTCATGAAGAAAGCTTTATGTGCTGTGCTCGCAATGCTTGTATCCGCCACCATACTTGCCGATCAGAAGCAACCGCAAACTGAGCAAAAAGGCGATACAGCTCAGAAGTTTCAGGAGCATAAGCAACACATGCTGGAGCGCATTGATCACAGGATTGCGGCGCTTCAAAAAGCCAGGAGCTGCGTCGCACAGGCTCAGAATAAGGATGCAGTTAAGGCTTGCCGTCCCGAGCATGAACATGAAGGTGACCACGATGGTGATCATCATGACCATGATCGGAGTAAGAGCGACCGCTAGTATTTAAGTTCACGAGGCTTTTCAGCCCGAGTCGTGCGGCCGGTCCTTCAGTCCGCGAACTCGAACTCCGCAACGAGCACGTGGTGGTCTGAAGCGGGGGTCGGCTTCACTGCGTGGCGCACCGGGTGCAAGTGGCGGCTGTAGAAAATATGGTCGAGCACGTAGGGGCGCCGGCGCCAGGTCACCTCTTTCGTCTGCACTGCCTTATAACCGGCATCTGCAAACTGCTGCACTAATGATTCGTGCTTGCTGACGTTGAAATCCCCCCCGAGCAGCGTGGGGCCCTCCGAAGCGCGCAGCTGCTCAAGGACCATCTTGCGCTGACCGTCTTGTTCTTCGGCAGACGGATTGAGCATGAAGAACGCCAGCAGGTGCGTATTGAAGATCTTGAGCTCGTGGCCGTCGAGCGTGGTCTTTGCGCCGAGGAGCAGGCGGTTGGTGGGCGTTCTTTTATGGCCGTGAAATTCGAACTCGATCGCCGGCGACGGCAGGTCTATCGACAGGGTGTCGCGTAACGGCGTCTTCGAGAAAATGGCCAAGCCGATGCCGAAAGGCAGCTCGCGCGGATCGATTTTTCTCCACGAGAAATATCCGTCGTAGCCGCTGAATGCTGCCCGCAGTTTCGTGTAATTGGGCGGAGGGTTGTGCTGCACGCCGAGGGGCGTCACCTGCTCCACCTCCTGCAGCAGCACGATGTCAGCGTCATGGCTGCGAATTTCAGCGATGGTGAGGTCGAGGCTGACGGGGGCGTGGTCGGGATAGGCATCATCCCAACGCTGCCCGAATTGCATGTTGAACTGCAGGACTTTGAACGTGCCCATACTGGTTACGGGATTCTAACCGGTTTGGGCAACCTTGGGCAATCTTAGCTGATTTAGCAGATGCCTGTTAACGCTCCCTGCCCGCCTCGTGCATGGTTTTTTGGATGGGCGAGAGCAGGTATTCCAGAACGGTACGGCTGCCGAGATTGATTTCGGCGTTCACCTGCATGCCCGGGCCCAACTGGTATCTTGCGCCGTCCCGCTCAATATACGGCGCTTTCAGAGACACAATGGTGCAAAAGCCGCTTTGCCCTGAGTTGTCGCCGCCCGGATTATTTTTGTCGGATTTCGCCGCCGGCGCCTCGCTCGCATCCGGCAATTCCATATGTCTTTCCCGTTCACTTATTCCGGAACCGATACGTAAGCCATATTGCTATCCCTATCAGCGCAATCACCCCCAGCGCTATTTCTTCATAGTGCTTCAGGTTGGTCAGCATCAGTTGTAATACCTCGCCAAAGAGATATCCCGCGCTGCTGAACATCACTGCCCATATTGCGGCGCTGATAATGTTCAATCCCACATACTTCAGAGCGGGCACTCCGCTCATGCCAATGACTATTGGACCGACGATGCGCAGCCCATAGAGAAACCGCATAACAAGAATGACGGGCGTGTGGTGCCGTGCAAGAAGCGCGTCAACCTTGTTTGCGCGCACACGGAGCATGGGAAACCGTTGTAATATCCGCCGTCCGTGCCGGCGACCGAGGAAGAAATAAAGCTGGTCGCCAAAAAGACTGCCAAAAAAAGCCGCCAGCATGACCCAAGGAAGCGCCAGATAGCCGCTATGAGCGGCGAAACCAGCCATGACAAGCACAGTCTCTCCTTCGAGAAACGTGGCGGCAAAAACCCCATAGTAGCCGTAGTTTTCGACCAGGGATTGAAGCGTTGTCATGGCAAATATAAGGGGCCGGTATTAAATTATAATTTACCTCAAAACCCAAACTTGCATCATTACCGCTGATTCCAGTGGTGCCGGATTACTCTTCTCCGGCAAGCGCCGCAATTGCCTTCGCTAAACCCTGGACAACGCGCGTCATCTCGGCATAGCGGATTTTATCGGGGGTATCTGAGGCACGGTGGTAGTGGGGATAACGGTAGAACGCGGTGTCGGTCACCATCACCGCCGGATAACCCGCGCGCCAGAAGGACAGGTGATCGCTCCAGGCCACCCCCGGCACGAACGCGGGACTCGCGAGATGTTCCGCGGGAAAGTCGGAATGCTTTCTGAATGCCGCGGCGGTTTCGTGCAGCGCGTGGCGCGACCTGATATTTGACACGAAGCCGATGAAGTTGCCACGGTCTGGATAGAACCATCGCATAAACGGAGGGTAGACCTGGCTGCCCGGCTCGTCCGAATAGCAGCCGAGCATCTCTAGCGAAAGCATCACCCGGATATTATCGCCGCGCCGCCGTGCCGCTTCGGCATAGACCTTGCTCCCCATCTCGCCGAAAAAAAAGAATGGCGCTTCTTCGTTCACGAACGCGACCAGCTTTATCGTCCGCGCCGGATGCGCGCCTCGCAATAGCCGGGCAATCTCAATCACCCCCGCAACGCCGCTTGCATTATCATCCGCCCCCGGGCTGCCTGGCACTGTGTCGTAGTGCGCGCCGGCGATTATAATTTCGCCGTTTCGCAATTTCCCCGGAACAACGACTTCAATGTTGTCGCAGCTCATCCCCTCCGCCAGGTAGGACTGTATTGCAACTTCATAGCCAAGCTCAGCGAACTCGCCGCGGATATAGTCGGCCGCGGCGCGCAGCGCTTCAGGCCGCCACACGTTGCGCTCCCCGATGTCCCCGGCAAGTCTTTGGACATGATGGCGCAGCCGATCGGCGAGCACGCTGCCGTTTTCAGCGAACTCAGAAGAGAACAAATTCGTAGGAGACATTTATTTCCTTGCAGGAACTCCAGATTCGCGGCGGATGCGCCGCGGAAAAGTTACACTGACCCTATTTATTCAGCTCGCGGTCGGTATCCCACGATGCTTAGCTAGGCATTCCTGGTGTGATCTGAGCGCTGGAGTGCCTTGATGTCATCGCACGCAAGCTTGATAGATGTGCGTACGGGGCTCGGATCGCCAACATAGCCGTGGAGGGCTTCTTCGGCACGTTGCTTTAGCTCGCTTGCCGTGATGAGACCGTCGCGCGCGAGTTGTCGAATATCTTCGCGATCGATCTCCGAAAATCTCGCCAGTTTGGAAACAGCTAGGTCTATCGGCTGCAGAACGAATACATCAACTCCCCCCACTTTGTTTAAGGGCAGGCGCATTGCATTGTCGTGAGCGTCTTCGTGGAGTAAACCATATGTTTCGTTGTAATTCGTATCGAAATATACCGACCTCGCTGTACCTTTAGCATCCCGATAAATTACCGCTGAATCTGAGGGCAAAAAGAGTTTCCTATCAAAGACGGCATCTACGTCGTCAGACATTCGAGCGCCGGTATAAAAGTGCATTGCGGCGCCACCGGCAAGATACATTTTAATAGGCTCTTTTGAAGTCGCTTTTGCTGAGGTTAAAAGTTTCTTAACCAGACTTCTAAATGCCTCGACGTAAGCGGGATCTACTCGCTTACTTATACTCAGCTCTCTCATACGTTCGCCGCTCCCTATCAACCATTGAAAAGAGCCTTGGAAAATTCGGCCGATTGGCCAGATACCATGCCTCGTATTGTTCCGGCCTGCTTGACCCAGAACAAAGCGATTCGGCAAGAGCAAGGTATGCTCCTCGGTCGAACCCCTTGTGCCCGGCGAGCGAGACCGCCAGACCCGCCAAGAACTTTGAATCACCAAATCGCCGCCACAGTTGGTCGTCCGGCGGAATGTATGCGCACAGATTGACAAGCGCCGATTCCGCATTTCGATCCGACGGCATCGCCTTAAACTGAACACCTTGAAGGTCAAGCGCTGTAACCGCAGCTAAAAGTAGTCTCACGAACGGCTCCTGGCGTCGCAGTCTATGAACCACTCGATTGCCCTTCGTCGTCCTGCTCAATGCTCCTAAAGCAACTAGCCGGTCTAGCTCTCTTTTAAGCGACGAAAGAGATAGACCAGCTCCGCGCGAAAGCTCGCGGACTGGCACACCCGCATCAGGACCTGACCGAAGTGCTTGGAGGAGCCGACCTCTGGCAGGACCCGTTAGTTGATCAAGTCTAAAAGTTAATTGGGTCATGTGACGTACTGTACCAATAATTGGTACATCTGTCAAATATATTAACTATATGATTATTATATATTAATAATTATAATCTATGGAAAATAAAGGGGACGCACACCTTTTCTAGTACTTCAAACGCCCGGCTTTCTTCGGTCACCCGCGAATATGAACGGCTGCTTTGGCTTAGCGCTCGCGCCCCGCCTCGTGCATGGTTTTTTGGATGGGCGAAAGCAGGTACTCAAGGACGGTGCGGCTGCCCAAATTGATTTCGGCGGAAACTTGCATGCCCGCGCTCAGCTGGTGTTTTGCGCCGTCCCGCTCAAGATACGGCGCTTTCAGCGACACAATGGTGCGAAAGCCGCTCTGTGCTAAATTATCACTACCCGGATTATTCTTGTCGGATTTTGTCGCCGGCGCCTCGCTCGCATCCGGGCTGACTTGCAATATTTCCCCCTGCACCATGCCGTACTGCTGAAACGGATAAGCCGTGAATTTCAATTTCACCGGCTGCCTCGGCCGCACAAAACCTGCGTCCAGATTGGTGACCCACACTTCCGCCTGCATCGGGTCATTGTGCGGAATCAATGTGAGCAGCACCGTGCCAGGAGAAACCACGCTGCCTACGGTATGCGTGGCGAGGTCTTTGACTATGCCGTCTTGCGGAGCCCGAAGTTCCAAGAGCGCATGCCTGTGGGATTGCTTTTCCCAGTCCTGCTGCAGTTTCTCATACTGCCCCTGCGCTTCCACTTGCTCGTTTTGCAACTGGCTGCGGTAAGTGGAAGTAATCTGCGCAATCTTTTTTTCCGATTGCGAGATACTGGCTTTCAGGCTCGCCACGTTGTAATTTTGCGCGCGCAGGTCTTGTTCCTTCTCGATGCGGTCGCGGCTTTTTTCCAGGGCCATGAGCTTGGTGGCGTAGCCGTCTTTGGCCAGCTTCGCAAAGGCCTCTTCCTGCTGGCGGTACGCGGGCAGCGTCTGACTAAGCTTGTCCTGAATTTCCACGGCGCTGGATAAATCCTCCTTGGCCTTGCGCAACGCAGCCTGCTCTTGCTGCAAGCCGTCCAAATAAGCCTGGCGGCGCTCGCGGTACTGCGCTTCCACTTTGGCAAACAGTGCTGGCGAATCGCCAGCTTCCTTCTTGAGCGGAGCGCCTGAGAGCTCGGCTTCAATGCGCCGCAATTGAAGGCTCTTCAGCGCCAGCTCGCTTTGCAGGGTCTTGTTCTCCGCTTCGGAGATACTGGTATCCATGCGTATCAGCACTTGTCCTTCACGGACTTCATCGCCCTCCTTCACCAAAAGTTCCTTGACGATTCCCGAGTCGGCGGGCTGCACGACCTTGAGAAAGCTTTGTGGCACCAGCTTGCCGTGGGCCACGGCGATGATGTCGAGGCGGCCGAAAATCGCCCACAGCAGCATCACGCCGAACAAAACCAGCACGGTATAGAGCACCAGCCTGGGCAAAGGTGAAGGCGGCTGGTGCTGCGCGCGCAGGATGGCCGGCGCAAAATCCAGCGCATCAGCTTGAAGCTTAGTAATCCTCTGCAGCATTCTCATCTTCGTTTCCCTTACCCTTCCTCTCTTTCACCATTGCATTTTGCAATCCCCTGTGAGCTGCGGAGCAGCGCAGCCTAAGCGTGGGGAAGTCGGCGAGCACTGTCTGAGCCCCACACGGGCGAGTTGCGCAGCCGCCCGCTTGGGCGAGCAGCACAGGGCACCCCTGAGCTGTGAGCTTGTCGAACAGTCGAAGGGGCAGCGAACCGGGGCGGCGTTTTCTTTGGTTACTTTCTTTTGGCGACGCAAAAGAAAGCCACCAGCTGCCGGGCTGCCCCCGGCGAATTTGAAATTCTGTACAATGCCAAATCCATCCATGACCTTGTGGCCTTGCCCAGCAACCGGTTTGAGGCGTTGCGCGGCGATCGCGCCGGCCAATACAGCATCCGCGTCAATCGGCAATGGCGCATTTGTTTTGAATGGAAAAACGGCGATGCCTATAATGTTGAAATCGTGGATTACCATTAACGGAAATCTCTATGCCCAATAAAATGCGGCCGATTCATCCCGGCGAAATTCTGAAAGGCGAGCTCGCCGAGCTTGGCCTCTCGGCCAACGCCTTTGCCAAGGCTTTGGGCGTTCCGGCGAACCGCATTACCGCTATTCTTAATGAGCAGCGGTCCATCACGGCGGATACCGCGCTTCGGTTGTCACGTTTTTTCGGCACCACCCCCGAATTCTGGATGAGCCTGCAAGCAAGCCACGATGTCAAGAGAGCAAGGCAAGCTAGCTGGCATGAAATCCTGCGCACTGTCAAGCCTGACAAGACGAAAATCGCGGCTTGAAGTCCAAATTGCGTCGTCGAGAAATTCATAAATAATTTCACTCTCTCTTCTTGCTCCTCGCCCCTCACCGTTCACTGCTTACCGTTCACAGGTTTTAACTCAGCTTTATATTTCCCTCTTGCAATGTTGCAAGCGAGCGCAATGTTTGTGGCTGCGTTCCAAACTGCGGCGAGTTGAGCACCTCCTGCGCTGCACCCAGTCCCATTCCTGCCAGCGTGCTGTTCTTGCCGTATTGGTAGGCAAGATCGCCGCCCAACGCTTCGGTATCGCTTTCCGCCAAATGTGCATCGAGCAAGCTGTTCATCATGCTCCAGTGATCGAGGTTCTTGTTTGCTTTTCTAGCTTGGTCATATTTATCCACTAGCGCGGTGAAATCGAAATCATTCACCCGCTTGTTGAGCAAAGGATTGGATGAGTTAGGATCATAGTCCGTCGTGGCATCGGTTATGACCTGAAGGTTCAACACACTTTTGTTTTCAGGCGCGGCGTACCATTCCTTGAGTGTGATTTTCTCACCGTTGCCGACTTCGACGATGAGATTCTTACTGTGCTTGGAGAACGCGAGATCTTGATAGCCTATGCCACCGCCCAATGACAAGCTGTTATCCTTGCCGCTGCTCGGATTAAGTGTGTCGTGGCCGTCGCCCCGATTGAATGCAATGATGTCCTGGCCAAGGCCAGTGGTGATGCTATCGTTGCCCTTGCCGCCGATGAAAAACTCGTTGCCGCTGCCGCCAGTTAAGCTGTCATTACCCTTGCCTCCGTTCAGCAGGTTGTTGCCGAACTCATCATTCAAGGTATCTTTGCCGTTCCCGCCTTCGAGTATGTCATTCCCTTCATCGCCGTTCATGACATCATTTCCCGTGCCGCCATTTAACAGGTCATCTCCCGCGCCGCCGTAAAGGGTATCTTTGCCTTTGCCCCCGAGGAGCACATCATTCCACGCGCCTCCAGTAAGGATATCGTTGCCATTGCTTCCGATGAGAATCAGGCCGCGCGCATCGTTGACCACAGCGGTTTTGCCATCTAGCGTCGCTGCATCCCATACCGTGCCATCTGTGAAAGTGGCTTGTTGTATTGGAGTGGAATTGGCATCCGCATACCAGTTGGATACCCGCACCTGGTTGCCGCTTTGGTCGGTGAAAAGCAAATCCAGTCCATCGCGGCTCACCGCGATGTCGCCCGGCGCGATGCCGTTGGTAAACTGAATGCTGCCCTGATTGCTTGGATTGACGACGACATCGTGGCCGAAGCCCGGGTCAAATAGATAAGTATTGTTCCCCGCGCCGCCGTTGAGACTGTCGTTGCCGCCCAGTCCGTTGATGCGGTCGTTGACGTTGGTGCCGTTGATGATGTCGTCACCCGACGTGCCGGTAAGATCGAAGCCTTTGGCGATAAGGTCGCTATAGCTCAACACCAGTGGAGCCTGTCCTGAGCCTGGCGAAGGATCGAATTGAAAATTGGAGATGGACGGATTAGCAAAGACATCGTTGGAGTCGAAATCGTCGATGTGGATTTCGTCCCCTGCCTGTCCTGAGCTTGTCGAAGGACCGACATGCAATAGCAGTGAGCCCAGACCGAGCGAGATAGAATCCGGCGTGATGCCGGCACCGAAAGCAATGGCATTTGTGCCGCTCGAATCCTGAATGTGGTCAACGCCATCGCCCGGGTTAAAGATGTACGTATCGTCGCCCGCGACGCCGATGAGCGTGTCGTTGCCAGCGCCTCCATTCAGAACATCGTTGCCAGCGGAGCCGAAGAGCACATCGTTGCCCGCGGTCCCTTGCGTAGCGCGGCTAATTGCTTCCGCAGTGCTCCAAACCGTGCCAGCCTGCCCTGAGCCTGGCGAAGGGGCGAACTGATAACGCTCGATGCCGGTGCCTATCAAATCGGTATCGCTTGGAAGCGCAACTTGTACACTGTCGTTCAGATCCCAAGAGAAATTCAGGAAATTGCCGCTCGGGTCAAGCCGCACTGTAACGTCGTTAGGGCTCAAGCCATCGCTGAATTGCACTGTGTCGGCCTCGATGATCCCGCTTGCGATAAAAGATTCCAGTGCTGCGTAGTCAGTGGCCTTCATATCCGGCGCCGGCGGCAGCGGCTCGACCAAAACGAAGCGCTGCAGATAGTTCGCATTGAGGTCATCAATCTGTTGTTGTTGCTGTGTGACCAAATCCTGGAACTCCTGCAGCGTGAGGCCAAAGATGTTCTGTTGAGGGTCGTCGACCGCTTCAGGATGGTCAAGGAAAAACTGGTACTGCGCCAGCGTGGCAGTCTCCTGCTGCAATTCCAAGTCTCGCCCTGCCTCGGGTGTTGCAAATGACGTATTGGGATCGAAATCATTGTTGACGTAGCGCCCGCCGTTCTCGCGGCGGAACTCGACGTCGAATATGCCTATCGAGTTGTAGTAAAGATCATCGAAGCTCTGCTTATCGATGCCGCCTGTATCAGAAATCGTGTCATTGCCACCACCGGGGTTATACACGTATATGTCGGCCCCGTTGCCGCCGTTAAGCGTATCGTTGCCAGCGCCGCCGATGAGCATGTCATCGCCTTCGCCCCCGGTAAGTGTGTCGTTGCCGGTGCCACCAATCAGGACATCAGCACCTTCTCCGCCGTCGAGCAAGTCGTTACCGCTCCCGCCATCGAGCATGTCGTTGCCTGCACCACCATCTAAAATATCATCACCCGCACCGCCGTTGAGCACGTCATCACCGGCGTTGCCGTAGAGCTGGTCGTTGCCACCCAAGCCGTTGCCAACGTCCGAGCTATGGGTATAAAAGATCACATCATCGCTCTCGGTTGCCTGCGTCGCGCGCTCTACGGCCTGCGCCGTCGTCCACACCGTTCCGTCCGAGAAAGCATAGCGCTCGATACCGGTGCCGATGGGATCTTCGTCTGCGGCCAGCGCAACCTGCAGGCCGTGATCCTGACCCCATGAGAAATTCAGGAAATCCCCGCTCGGATCAACTTTCACCGCGACATCGTTAGGGCTGAGTCCGTCGCCGAACTTGACCGCGTCGGCCTCGATGACGCCGCTCGCCACAAATGGTTCCAGCACCGCGTAGTCGGTGGCTTTCACTTCCAGCGCGGGCGGCAGCGGCTGAATATAGCGAATATCCTCAGCTTGATATTGCAAGCCGAGATTGTTGAACTCGGCGCGCAAATCATCCTGTGTGCGATACACGAAGCTGAAAAAATCCGACCCGTAACCGTTGCTATCTCTGTAGAAATGATCAGGCTCGCCGAGACTCTGATAACTGCCATCATTCTGAAAATGCAGCTTACTCGCAAGCCTCTCACCCGTTTGTCCTACCACACCCCACCGTCCACCAAACCGTTCGCTCTCGCCGGGATCAGTAACACCGACAGAGCGGTAATAGGCGTAATTAAGAGCCGTCCGGTCAGTGCCGCCGGAATCTCCGACAGAATCGTGGCCTGCCTCATTGGGGTCGATGAAAAACACATTAGCCCCGTACTGTCCGGAAAGTGAATCGTCGCCCGCGCCGCCTGCCATGAATGCACCGCCGGTGAGCGTATCGTTTCCGGCGCCGCCGTAAAGCGCAATGCCCCCGGAAAGATAATCATCGCCGTTACCGCCGTAGACGATGTTCCCGCTGTAAACTTGGTCGTTGCCGTCGTTGCCGTAGACGAAATCGTCCTGACCCGCATTAACGATGTCATCTCCGCCGCCGGCGTCGATCAGTGCGATGTGGTCGCCGCCGGAAGCGCCATAAATCGTATTTGCGCTGTCCCCCGCGGTAATCTCTTCTAGGACGCGATAGTCGGTTGAGTGCCGAATGTTAAGAACGCCGTTCGTTGGCCCTCCGCTGTCCAGCCGGACGGGCGTCCACCTATCGCCTGTTGAAGAAAAGATGGTGTT
The DNA here is from genome assembly GCA_036522275.1 of Burkholderiales bacterium. Taxonomy (GTDB): domain Bacteria; phylum Pseudomonadota; class Gammaproteobacteria; order Burkholderiales; family JAHFRG01; genus JAHFRG01. The sequence continues at coordinate 43,284 of DATDGC010000049.1, forward strand.
TGTCGTATTCGCGTTCGTTGAGAAAGTGGTCACATTCACTACGCCGCCGCCGTAAACAAGGCCCAGCAACGAAACGGTGTGTGATTCCGTGTTCGTAATCGAACTCGGCGTTCCGATGGTCTGGATTACTTCAGCGTCGCTTTCCTGATTGACGAAGGTCGGCACGACGCTGTGTTGGAAGGTCGAGACAGGCGTAAAGGCATTGAACCGCCTCAACCCGTAATCCAGAAGATCCACGCGGGTGATTTGAGGAAACACCTGCACGAACGAAGGATGGTTAGGCTGAATGAATGTGGTCGATACGGTCTGTGACCACGAGCTGTGCACAAACGCGTACGTCGGCAGAATGGCCGCTTGCGACTCGGCATTCCAAGTCGAAAGAATGCCCTGCTTGTAGTCCTGCAGGGCCGAGAGCGCAACAACGTCGGCCAGCGGATCGGGCCGACTGATTACATCTTCGAGCGGCGTCACCGTGTCGTCGGCAAGCGCAACCTGCCAGTGCTGGGTGGGAGTATTCGCATCGTAGTAGCTATTGATTAGTACTCCGTCCGAGGTTCCGCGGAGACCGACAAAGAGGTCGCCTTGCCGGCGCTGGGTCTTGATGGAATCCAACGTGAGCCCCGCTTCGAGCTTCAGCGCACTCATTTCCTCGGGCACGGGTGCGGCGTCAACCAGAGTATCGCTGCCCATGCCGCGATAAAAAAGATACATGTCGGCCCCGGCGCCGCCTTCGATGCGATCGTTGCCGCTGCCGCCGTCCAGCACGTCGCCCCCGTCCAGACCGAGCAAAGTGTCGTCACCCTCCGTGCCTTCCAGTACGTCATTTCCCGCCGTGCCTACAATCGGCGCAATGGAAATCGCGTCAAGGGCCGCCTTGTTGATTACGGTGCCGTCCGCAAATTCGATCCGCTCAATGGCGTTGCCGGGCGCGGCATACTGGCCTTTGACGGTAATCTCATCGCCCTGCCCGTAGCGAATCAGAAGATCGCCGTTTGACACGCGCAAGAGCGCGACATCGGAGTGTGACACTCCCTCGGCAAACCGGATTACGTCGGTGCTCACGGTATCGGCGAAGTTCACCGCCAGCAGGCCTTGTTCATCCACTGTGTCCTTCCCGTCGCCTGGGGCAAAAATGTAGGTGTCCGAACCGTCGTTGCCGGCAAGGATGTCGGTTCCGGCGCCGCCATTCAAAACATCGCCGCCGCTTCCGCCGACTAAATGATCGTCGTCGTTTCCTCCCTCGAGCACGTCGTTGCCGTCTTCGCCGAGCAGTTCGTCATTGCCCTCCCCTCCCCGCAGCACGTCATCGCCAAAGCCGCCCACCAGACTGTCGTTTCCGTCATCGCCTTCGAGCGTGTCATTGCCGGCATCGCCCTGCAGGATATCGTTCCCCGCGCCGCCGAGAATGTTATCGTCTCCCGCCTTGCCGATGACGGTATCGTTGCCAGTCTTGGCATCAATTCGGTCGGTCACCACTGTGCCTTCGATGAAGTCATCGTTCTCCGTGCCGCCAATGTCGAAGCCTCGGTCGAGCACGTCCTGATAGCTCAATTGGGTGCCGTCTGCGAACTGAATCGAATCCAGCACCGGCTTTGCGAGCGGATTATTGGGATTGAAATCTTCGAAGTGGATGGCATCGCCTCCTCCCAGATCGATTTCCAGCGATCCTGTGCGAAACTTGATGTCGCTAGCGCTGATTCCCGGCCCCAGCACCAGCACGCTCGCTTCGGGATCAACGGGTCCGGTGGGCGTGTCAAAAATGAAATCCGTCCCGTCGCCGCGGTTGAAGACATACGTATCCTTGCCTGGGCCGCCCACCAGAGTATCGCTTCCCGGACCGCCGTAGAGGGTGTCGCTCCCTTCGCCGCCACTGATAATGTCGTCGCCCGCGCCGCCAATCAGAATGTCATTCCCTGCGCCACTAAAGATGGTGTCGTTGCCATCGCCCCCGTCGAGGTAGTCGTCGCCGTTTTGGGAAAGAGGCAATAAGGGATCATCACCTTCCAAAACATCGTCCCCAGTTCCGCCCAGAATGACGTCATCGCCCGAGCCGCCTTGGATAAAGTCATTACCTGCGTCGCCGGAAAGAAAATCGTTGCCGGCTTCACCCAAAATGTCGTCGTTGCCGTCACCACCGTAGATGACATCGTCTCCGCCGCCATTCGGGTCGGTGCGGTCAAAACCTGTATTTTGAGCAAAAGAGTTTACGATAACGTTGCCTTGCACCATGCGCACTCGCGTCCAGTCGAGGTTGGTGACGAGGAAGTCCGTGTCTCCAGCCAGATAATCATCCCCCGCACCGCCTACCAGAATGTCGTTCCCTGCGCCGCCGAAGAGCGCGTCAGAAGCGTTGCTGCCGACCACGATGTCATCGCCCGATCCTGCGGCGATGAAATCTCCTTGGCCGGAATCCGCCGTCTGCCCGGTTTGAGTAATGGCGGTGGCAAGATCGACTTGGGTCTCCGCGTAGAGTTGATCATTGCCCGCTCCGCCATCGAGATTATCGGCACCCGCACCACCGAGCACGAGGTCGTTGCCTGAACCCCCGCTCACGATGTCTTGGCCTGCTCCGGTCTCGATAAAGTCGTTACCTCCACGGAAATCGTTGATCACATCCTTGCCGCCACCGGAGACGATATGGTCGTTGCCGGCGCTGTCATTGAGCGTGTCGTCTCTTGGGCCCGGCTGGCTGGGATCCGTGATGAGATTACCCAGACCATCGGTTTGGGTTTGGATACCGGGCGTGTTGGGATCAAAATCAAAGGGCGCAAAATCGCCGACGATGTCAAAGGCAGTCTGCGGCGTAGCGAGCGCATCACTGAGCCGAATGCCGAAGTCGCCGTCGTGGTAGTCCTTAAGGGTGAGGCTGCCGCCGGCATCGCCATTGATGGTGACAACCAGGTCAGTACCGCCCATATCGTTCGGTGTTTTGGTATAGGTGTATTTACCGTCCGCGCTTTGCCATTGCGTATCCGAGAGCTCGAAGCTCGCTCCGGCAATCGCCGTGCTTTGCGTCCCGTCCCCATCCCTAAAGACATAGCGCAATACGCCCTTACCGTTGGTATCGCGGATGGTGTCGTTGCCATCGTTCGAGCTGGAAAATAAAGTATTGGAGGCGTTGTAGGTGTACACGTCCAGTCCGGCGCCGCCTTCCAGGTAGTCAGCCTCGTCATTCCCGAAGAGGAAATCGTTGCCCGTTCCTCCATAGAGGTGGTCTTCCTGAGTTCCACCGATTAGAGTGTCGGTCAAATCTGAATCGCGGCCAAAGATGATGTGTTGCAGAAACGGATTGTTTAGTTGTCTTCCTTGAAGAACTTTATAGCCAGTGGTCCGATCCTCGTAGAACTTGAAATCGTTATAGGGAAGCGTTGAGATATCGAACGGCCCCCCGCTTGTCACGGGGTTGAACGGTTTTCCATTTGTCACGTTGAAGTAGAGCTTGCGTTCAAGCAGCGCTGCGCGTTCGGTGAGGTACTGGCTCGTCATGCCGGCAGGCGTGCCGCCCAAGGGATTGAACAGATCGAGTTCGCCGTTGCGGTTGTGTTGCGCGTAAATTGAGCCGTCTCCCAACACGGCAAACGGGTTGAGGTTCTTCAGCGCATAGCGCGTCGCCAAAGCATCCGAGTTTTGAGTAGCGGTTTGCAGCTGCACCGCGGATTGCGTCGTGAGATCGACGATTCGCGCCAGACCTACCGAGGCGCTAAAGTTTGCACTGTTAACCAGCTCCGCGATATTGTCGTAAAAACCATTGCGGGAGTTAAAATCACCGAACCCGCTGCCCCCCGGCTTGTAATCTGTAGGCTTCACGCTAGATCCCAAGAACAGTCGCCGTAGCGCATCTAGCCCGTTTTCCAGCGCATCGTCCTCGGCTTTGGCACTTTCGCCGCTACCAATGACTGAGCTTTGCGCGTGCTTGTTGGACGACGCAGAAAATATTTGATTTAGCGTTTCGAGCGTAACGTTGGGATCAAGCATCTGGTAGGCACGCATCACCGCGAGCGAATCGGCGATGAGCACGATCGCATGCGCATTGCCAAAGTCAGCTGCTGCACCAAAAATGCCTTCCAGAAGCGGCTGCGCCTCAACGAACACGCCGATGGCCGGTCCATGTACGCCCGAGTTGGCCACGCCGGTCGCCGTGGCCGGGAACTCCTTGCCGTAGAGTTGGCTAATCTTTCCAGCTGCACCATTGCGCAGATCCGTGCTGCCCTGATCAAAGGGGCTTAGCAATCCCAGTCCGAATTCCAGGCTGGTGGCATCCTGTGCCCATTGGTAGCGCGGGTCATTGTAGATACTCAGCGGGTCAAACGGTTGGTTGGTACTCTGTGCTGCGAGTGCAGAGGTATAGTGTTGCAATCGCTGATCCGGCGGAGGAAGAATGGAGGCAAGACTCGCCGCCACGTTTGGATCGGCCAACACCGCCCGATAGTAATTGACTATCGCGGTGGGGTCGTTCGCGTCGCCGTTCCAAGTACCGCGTCCGGCACTATTGAACGTATAGGTGCTATTAAGAGCTACGTCCGTATCGTTGGCATGCATTTCGGTAAAGACCGTGGCCAAGTGCCCGCCCAACGAGTAGCCTGTGACATTGAGACTCGAGCCCGGTAGCAGCTTGCCGCTTTGCTTGAGAAAAGAGTAGTAGTCCTCGAGCGCCGAGAGCTGCGCCAACGCGAAACCAGACTGGACTAAGCCGTTAACGTCAGCGCCGAACACGTCGCGGCTGCGATCGCCGCCGTCGCTCGCCGTACGAAACTCGGTGGAGCGGATCGCCAATGTGTATTCATTTGTCCCTTTCTTTTGAATTAAGGTGGCAGAGAGCCCTGTGTTGGCGAGAATCTGTTGATCGTTGAGTACTAAATAACCAGCATCACCGCTCTGAGCAGGGCGTGAACCTGTCGGCGTTGGGTTGTCCGAAAATTGGTCAATGATCTGAAATTTGCTCAGAAATTCGTCGGCTTGAGCATCGGTAAAGCGAGTGAAGCTTTTTTCCAGAAAGCCGGGGCGGTTGTTGCCGCGTTGTAGCGCTGGCTTAATGTCATTGTTATCTGCGAGATTCACTCCCTCGAGGTAGGCCTCTGCCGCCATCTGTTGCAGAACAAAGTCGTACCATTTCTGGATGTCGCCAGTCATTTTTTATCTCCCAAAACTGGCTTCAAAGATTTAATCGCAAATTTGTAGAATCGCGAGGGAAGGTTATCCACTGGATTTAAATTCGGACAACCTAACGCATTGAGCCACCATATGCCACCCTCAGTGTTGCGGTTAAACCCTGTACGTCCATAGTTGCGCTGTACCGCAAGCACTTCATTGGTCTTAAGGTCGATTACGATCCATTCATTACCCGCGATAGCCAGTTCGCGATCATTAGGACGGTTAAGCCCGCGCCAGATCAAACCATAATGACTTTTTAGTTCACTCACGAGTTCGGTTTTCATGGGCGAGAAATCTTGTTTGTAGCCAAAAATTCGAACGTACGATTTGCCACTTTCTGCACTCATTGCTGGCTCTTCAACAAAGGAATACAGTTTCCATGGTGGGCCTATGAATATTCCTCCCCGTTCTTGTGGGGTTGCTCTTAGAAGCTGGAAGGTTCGCTCAATCTCCGGTGCTTCTAGCTTATACCGATCTATTAAATCATCATCCGTCGGCCGCTTCGGCGGGCGCATGAAGTAAAAGCCTTCGACATTGTCCACTGTCTTGTAGATGAACTCGCCAGCTTCAGTCTTGCACAGGTGCTCGAAATATTGCTCGCTGGTCATCCCTTTGCGGTAGCCGCTGTCCTTTGGTACCGGGTTGGGTATCTTGATCGAGTGTGCGAACTTGCCCTCCGGTGTTACCACCCATTCCGCCGGCACAGGCTCAGGCTGCCCTTCCACCTGCACGAACTGCGTCCAGCGGTGGGTCGATGGATTCGGCGCCTGCGCAGCGCAGCTACTGCAGACAAGCAATCCACAAACCGCCAAAGAGGTAAGAGAAAATTTATTTTTCACATCCATCATAATTCACCCATCCTGATTCTTTTCCCCCTTGACCACACTCATCTGTTTTTCATGCTGGCCCAGGGCGACAATTTCATCCACCTGCAGTCCTCTTGGCAGCTGGTGCGTAATAAACAGCATGGTGACTTTGCCTTTGAGTTGGTTGACCGTTCTGGCGAAATGCTCGGCGGTGGCCAGATCGAGATTGCTGGTGGCTTCGTCGAAGATGAGAATTCTCGGACGTTTGAGGAGCGCCCGCGCGATGGCGACGCGCTGCTTCTGCCCGCCGGAAAGTCCCACGCCATGTTCGCCGATTTGCGTCTGATAGCCTTCGGGCAGGTGCTCGATGGTGTCGTGAATCTCCGCCATCTTGCAGGCTTGCACTACTTGTTCGAAAGTCGCGTGGGGATTGGCGAGGGCAAGATTCTCATAAATGGCGCCTGAGAAGAGGATAGTGTCCTGTGGCACCACGCCGAAGTATTGCCGCAACTCATTGGCGGCGAGGTGGCGGATATCGTGGCCATCTATTTTGATTTGGCCGTCTGAAGGAAGATAAAACCCTTGCAGGAGTTTCGCCAGAGTGCTCTTGCCGCAGCCGCTCGGCCCCATCAGCGCCATGCAGACTCCGGGCTCAAGCTTGATGTTGAGGCCGGTGTAAAGATAAGGCAGATTCTCCGCGTAACGGAAGCTCAAATTGACAATTTCCACCCGGCCCTGCTCCGCCGTCGCCCGCCCAGGAATCAGCGAATAGGGTTCAGCGGGGGCATTCATGATGTCCCCCAGGCGCTTCACTGCAATTGCCGCCTGCTGGAATTCCTGCCATAAACCGACGATCCGCAACATGGGCTGCGACATGCGGCTCGCGAACATCTGGTAAGCCACCAGCATGCCGATGGTGAAGCCTTCGTTTTGCATCACCAGCCAAGCGCCTGCGCATAGAATGAGCAAGGTCAGGAGTTGGTCCAGGGCGTTGGCGGCGACATTGTAGGCATTGGAGAGGCTGCGAGTATTGAAGCTGGAATTCAGATAGGCGGCCAGGTAATCGCCGTACCGGCTTTGAAGCTGCGGCTCCATTTGCAAGGACTTCACGGTTTCCATTCCCGCGATGTACTCGGTGAGGAACGCCTGGTTTCTTGCGCCCAGCAGGAATTGCTGGTTGAGCCGCTCGCGAAGGAGCGGCACCACCGCCACGCTCAAGGCGATGATGGTGCCGAGCAGCGCGAGGGTAATCAGGCTCAACAGCCAGCTGTAATAAAACATGATGGCGAGAAATATCAGCAGGAACGGGCAGTCAAGGATGAGCGTCACCGCCGCGCCGCTTACAAATTCGCGGATGGTCTCCACCCCGTGAACGCGCGCCACAACCACGCCGGTAGGGCGGTGCTCGTAATAGCGCGGCGACAGTTTCAAAAGATGCTCGAACACCTGGCTGCCCAGCACCGCATCCACGCGGTTGCCGGTGTGCAGCACCAGATACTGGCGCGCCCAGCTCATGGCGGAGGTAAACAACATGAATACGGCGAGCCCGATTCCTATCACCACCAGGGTGTTCATGGTCTGGTGCACCACCACTTTGTCTATCACGACCTGGGTGAACAACGGCGTGGCGAGCGCCATGAGCTGAATCGCAAGCGAGGCCAGCAGCACATCGCGCCAGATCTGCTTGTGCTTGAGAAGTTCGGGAATGAACCATTTGAAACCGAAAGTTTGCTGCTGCAGCAGCGCGGCATCTTTGTCGGTGGCAGCCTGCGCTTTCTTACTGAACAGCATGACTTGGCTGGCATAACGCGCTTCAAATTCGGAAAGGGAAAGCGATTTCGGATTAGGGTCGCCCGGTTCAAAAAAGACGATTTGTTTGTCATCGGCTTTGATGATGAGTGCAAGGTTGACCTCGCCTTTACCCTGCTCACCCTGACCTTCATGAGTTGTTTCGCCCTTCGACTGGCTCAGGGCGAACGGCTGGGCGGGCTTTAAGACGGCGAGGCAGGGTAAAACCAATTTGCCGAGATCAGCTGCGGCGACATCGCGGAAGCTGCTGTTGATTCCAAGCCCCTGGGCGGCCCGCTGCAGTGAAAGCAGATTATAAGGCGGGGGGATTTGCCGCAGGACGAGCTCCGGGGCAAACGGGATACGCTGCAGTTGGCAAATGCCGCCCAACCCCCAGATAAAAGCTTGCGTGGAAATAGGTAAATTGCTTTCCACTGACGCCCCTTCATCAGCGCTGACGATTCAGGCTGGGTTACTGCAAGTTTTTGTAGGTTTTAATAGCTTGCT
>DATDGC010000050.1:0-1646 GCA_036522275.1 Burkholderiales bacterium
TGTATTTTCAAGAACTTACCAGGCACTTTCAGGAGCGTTCAGAAGCTTCTGGGATACCCAGAAATGCTTAATGTTCCTGGCTTTGTTGACATCCTCAATAACTCAAGAAAAGGTGGCGATGCCTCAGGCGATACAGATTGAAACTCAGTCCAAGCAACAGAGCTTGGCGCATCTGCGTGCGCAAACTGCGTCCCGGTGCGCGCGCCGAGAGCTTGCGTTTGACCGCGGAGAACACGCTCTCGATCAACGCACGACGCCGGTAGAGCCGGGACGGAAACGCCCGCCGCATCTCGGCACGCACGCCGTGCACGCGCCAAGTTTTCTTCCCGCGTTTGGCCGGGATCACACTTTGCGCCCCAAGTTTCTTCCGAATGTAGGTGTGATTTCTCTCGCTGTCGAACTCGGCGTCGGCCAGCACCAGGCCGATGCGGGTTTGCTGGGAAGCCGTTTCGATGACCGCGGGCAAATTCGCACAGTCGTTCCAAGGACCGCGCCGCGCGATCTGCGACAGCAAGAACTTTCCGTCCAAATCCGCTACGACCACCCACTTCAGCCAATGCCGCCAAGGCAGCGGCTTTTGCCCGTGATGATGCATTCTGCGAACAAAGAACGTGCTCACCGCCCCTTGCGCCAAACCGGTGGCGTCCACCGCGACGCGCGCCCGCTTCCGCCCGCGGCGCAGCGAACCGCACAACCGGCGTACCGTTTCCCCAACGGCACGGTCGATGGTCTGATCGTCGAGACGCTGCAAGAAACGGTACAGCGTCGTGAAATCGGGCACGCTGGTAAGCCCCAGGCTCTGACGCAATTCGCGATGTTCGCTGAGCCGCACCTCGGCTTCGCGAAAGGTCCAGTCTTCGTAGCGCATCAGGCAAAGAATGGCCAGCAACTGCGGCTGGGTAAATTGGTGTTTGCTGAAGCGGCTTCGGTAGCGCGGAAGCACCGCCCGGGAGACTTGCAGAGCGATGCGAGCAAAAGGCAGGAGTCCAATTTCGGCCATCGCACCTCCTGCCTCCATAGCAAACACCCATTCTGATGAACTTGCGATTGCGAATTCTCATAGTTGTAGCGAGGATGTCAACAGAGCCATGCCATCTCAAGTTGCTAAACGGCCACGGGAAATCACCGCCGCATCGGTCGTAGCATTCATTGGCAGCGGCCTGTTCATCCTTGCTGGCTTGTTGCTCGCCGTATTCATCGGCCTGATGCTGCATACTTTTAGGCAGAAGTACCCCGGTGTGAGCCTCCAGAGCAAAGATCCCGATTTTATTCAGATCGAGCGTTTGATTGCTTCGGGGACCGTGATCCCCTTGATTCTAGGTGCCATTGGTATCTCAACGGGTGTCGGCCTGCTGCGACTGCGCCCTTGGGCACGGAGATCCGCCATCGCGTGGAGTGTCGGATCTTCACTGCTGTGCCTCGGAGCCCTGGCATATCCCAGTTCAGCTTCGGGGATTCGCTTTAGTGCAACGAGCATCCTGCTATTGATGCTCATTATTTTCCCGGTCAATGTCTGGTGGTTGATGCTCTTTTTTCGGCCAGCCACAAGATTGCTCTTCGCGCGGCCGAATGCCGTACCAACCAGCATTCAGCTGCCCGAATGGCTAGAGGAGAATCTCATGGCGAAGCTAATTATCGCTGTTGCT
>DATDGC010000051.1:0-53769 GCA_036522275.1 Burkholderiales bacterium
ACTCGCTTCCCTGCCACGCAACTGCCGGCGGGTGGTGCTGGATGAAAGCGGGCGAGCTTTAAGCACCGAGCAGCTTGCGCAAAATCTTGCGACCTGGATGCAGGCGGGGCGTGATGTGGCATTTGTCATCGGCGGAGCTGACGGGCTGCACGAAGAAATCAAGATCAGCGCAGATACCCGGTTATCACTTTCCTCGATGACCTTGCCGCACGCTCTGGTGCGCGTAGTGCTGGCCGAGCAACTCTACCGGGCCGTGTCATTGATGAACAACCATCCGTATCACCGCAGCTAAGGAACCCCTGATTGAGTCCCATGCGCGGTTGCGACGGCGGCTTTCCGGGAAGGGATGCGCGAAGCGAGGCGCAGCCAATGGCCACTGCCCTTGGCAAGCCGAGCAACAATGCAGACCGTCCGGATAAGCGCCCCGGACTCGGACTCGCGTGAGCGTGGAGCGGGAAGGGGCGCAAGCTGCCGCAAGATACACCGTAAAACGGGGCGCTCATGCTGCCGCTCCCGCACCCCAAGCTTCGCTGACCGTGTCGCGGCAGCCGTCCCATGCGGGTTGCGGCAAAATGTGGCGTCTGCGTCGTTGCGCTCCTCGGTGTCGTAGTCCCGGCTACGACCTTCGTCGTGCTCCTCGCATCCATCCGCATTTTGCCAGCAACGCAATACGCGGAGGACTTAATCAGAGGTTCCTAATTTCCGCCAGCACCGGGGCGTGGTCGGAGGGGCGCTCAGCCTGCCGTGGCTTGGTATCAATCGTGCTGGATTTACAAACAGGGGCAAGCGCGCTGCTCAGCAGAATATGATCGATGCGCAGCCCCAGATTGCGGCGGAACGCATTCATGCGGTAATCCCACCAGCTAAAGGATTTCTCGGGTTGCTCAAAAAGACGGAAGCTGTCTTTTAAGCCCAGCTTGAGCAGTTCGCGGAAGGCCTGCCGCTCGTACGTACTGACCAGAACATTTCCTTCCCAAGCCTGTGGGTCGTGAACATCACGGTCTTCAGGCGCTATGTTTAAATCACCCAGCACCGCAAGTCGCGGATAGCGGGTCAGCTCGTCTTTTAGCCAGTTATTGAAAGCGGCAAGCCATTCCAGTTTGTAGCGGTACTTATCCGAATCCACGCTTTGCCCGTTCGGCACGTAAACGCAAATCACGCGCACGCCGTCAACGGTGGTGGCCAGCACGCGCTTTTGCTCGTCGCTGAATTCTGGAATTGCAAAGACGATTTCCCCGCCGGCATGCCGGCTCAAAACAGCGACGCCGTTATAGGTTTTCTGCCCCGTGAATAAAGAATGGTAACCCGCCGTGCGAATTTCTCCGGCCGGAAAGTTGGCGTCTTCAATTTTGGTTTCCTGCAGGCACAGCACATCGGGTTTTTGGGTGGAGAGCCACTCCAGAACCTGTGGCAAGCGGACCTTCAGCGAATTAACGTTCCAGGCGGCAAGCCGCATCAATAAGGCTTGGGTTCGGGCGCGGGCGTGGGCGCCGGAGCTTCGCTTGGCTGTGGCCTAGGGGTTCTGCCGCTGGCGGGCGCTCCAGGAACCGGAGATGATAGGTAACCTGCGACATTCAACGCATTGTTCCAGCTGGATTCGTCAAAGCCTCTGAGCGGTTGAGTGTTGCCCACGACCAGCACCGGCACCACCAAATCCCCTACGATTTTTTTTAACTCATCGGCATTCTCGGGCTGCATTGGATTTTTTTCGGTGAACGGCACTCCCCGCTTGTTCAGTAACTCGCGCGCTCTGGTGCATCCCGCGCCGCAATCGTTGGCGAAAAGGGTGATGGGGAAATTTTTAACGGCCTGTTGCAAGGCGTAAGATGGGGTGCCTTCAATCACGCTGGTGCCTAGTTTTATTTCCTGAACATCCTTGGCTGACGGCGGTGGCTGCTGATCTGAATAATGCACTGTGCCATCGCTATCTACCCAGCGAAAAAGATTTCCAGCCAGGCTGGCACTGGCCGAAAACAGGAGCGCACAGATTAGGATCCGCAGTTTCATGACATGTTCATGCATGAGTAAAACTTTAGCACAGTCGGCTTCAATGTGCAGCACCTGCCATGCCATTGTGCCGCAGCAGCGCATCGATTTGCGGCCCGCGTCCACGAAAAGCGACGAAGGATTCGAGTGCCGGGCGGCTGCCGCCGACACTCAGGATTTCCTCTCTGAAACGGCGGCCGATATCCCGGTTTACCACACCGTTTTCCTCGAACAGGCTGTAGGCATCTGCCGACAGCACTTCCGCCCATTTGTAGCTGTAATAGCCCGCGGCGTAGCCCCCGGCGAAAATGTGCGAGAAATTGTTGGGGAAACGGTTGTATTCAGGGGGAATCACTACCGCTACCTGTCTGCGGATTTCATCCAACAATTGCAACATGGTTTTATCCTCGTGGGGGTCGAAACCATGGTGCAGGTGCATGTCAAACAGCGCGAATTCCAGCTGGCGCACAGTCTGCATGCCGCTTTGGAAATTCTTGGCCGCGAGTATTTTGTCGTGTAACAATCGTGGCAGGGGCTGCTCGTTGTCCACATGCCGAGTCAAATATTTCAGTACTTCCCATTCCCAGCAGAAATTTTCCATGAACTGACTGGGCAATTCCACCGCATCCCACTCCACGCCATTGATGCCGGACACACCGAGCTCATCCACGCTGGTGAGCAGATGATGCAGGCCGTGGCCGAATTCGTGGAACAGCGTGATTACTTCGTCGTGGGTAAACAACGCGGGCTTGCCGCCCACGGGGGAAGAAAAGTTGCAATTGAGATAGGCGACCGGGTTCTGAATTCCGGATTCCTTGCGCCTGCGGGCAATGGCTTCGTCCATCCACGCGCCACCGCGTTTTGAGGGCCGCGCATAAAGGTCTGCGTAAAACTGCCCAATCAGATTGCCGCCCAGATCGCGGATGTTGAAAAAGCGCACATCAGGGTGCCACAGAGGCGCCTGCTCTGGAGTGATGGAGATGCCGTAAAGCGCTTCAACCAGCTTGAACATGCCCTGCAACACTTGGGACTCAGGGAAATACTGCTTGACTTCCTGGTCGGAAAACGCGTAGCGCTCTGTGCGCAATTTTTCCGAAGAAAAAGCCATATCCCAAGCCTGCAAGTTGTCAATTTTAAGTTCGTTGCGCGCAAATTCTTTGAGCTCGTGGTAATCGCGCTCGGCATGGGGTTTCGCTTTTGCCCCGAGCTCAGCAAGAAAATCCAACACCTCGCGCGGTGATTTCACCATTTTGCGGACAAGCGACACTTCGGCATAGCTACGGAAACCTAGCAGCCCGGCTTTCTCTTGCCGAAGCTTGAGGATTTGAGGTATCAATGGCGTGTTATCCCACTCGGGCTTTCCAAACTCGGAGGCACGTGTGACATAAGCGCGATAGAGCGCCTCGCGCAGACTGCGGTTTTCGGCGTATTGCATCGCCGGCATCCAGGATGGCGCGTGCAGGGTGAGTTTCCAGCCCGGTCTGCCGTCTTTAGTGGCTGCTTCCTGCGCCACCTGCAAAACATCTTCAGGCAGGCCCGCGAGTTCGTCGCGGTTTTTGATATACAGCGCAAAATCATTGGTGGAATCGAGCAGGTTTTCTTCGAACCTGGCGTAGAGTCTTGCGAGCTCCTCCTGAATTTGCACAAAGCGCGCTTTTTTGTCGCCTGGCAGTTCGGCGCCGCCTAGACGGAAATCGCGCAGCTCGTTTTCCACGATTTTTTGCTGTGCGCGGCTCAAAAGGGCAAAGCCGCTCCCGGCCTTGAGCGCCTTGAATTTTTCAAACAAGCCCTGGTTTTGCGCAAGCTCGGAGTGGTATTGGGTGATTTTCGGCAGATTGGCGTTGTAAGCTTCGCGCAGTTCCGGGCAGTTCATCACCGCGTTTAAGTGCGTCACCTGTCCCCAGGCGCGGCTTAGGCGCTCGTTGGCATCTTCCAGCGGCTGCACAAACTGAGACCAAGTCACTGGCGCGCTATCCGCCAGCAACTGGCTAACCAGCGAACGGTTTTCCCGCAGCAGTTCATCTACTGCAGGCGTTACCTGCTGCGGCACAATTTCAGCAAAGCGCGGCAGGCCTGAAAAATCAAGCAAGGGGTTCATAAACAAAGGGATTTAGGAACGGCTGGCTCTATTATACCAGCCGCGGGCTAGCCTTCGTAGACCACGTGACCTTCGACTAGGGTGTAGCATACCCGGCCCTGTAGTTCCAGCCCCAGGAAAGGGGTATTTTTTCCTTGGCTTTTCAAGGCTATAGGCTCAACTTTCCAGTAGCGTTGCGGGTCGAATATGCAGACGTCAGCAGCATGCCCGGGGGTGAGGTGGCCGGTATCGATGCCGAGGATTTTCGCCGGAATCTGGGTGATTTTGGCAAGCGCCTGGGATAACGGGATTTTGGTTTCGGCGGCCCATTTCAGCGTGAGCGGCAGGAGCAGCTCCAGGCCGGTCGCGCCGCTTTCGGCTTCGGCAAAAGGCAGGAGCTTGGCGTCATCGTCCACCGGGGCATGATCTGAGCACAGTGCGTCAATGGTGCCATCTTTAAGCCCCATGCGCAGCGCGTCGCGGTCGCGTAATGAGCGCAGAGGCGGGATGAGGTTGCAGTTGGCATCGAAAAAGCCGAGATCCATTTCACTCAGATGGACATGCGTTGCGGCAATGTCGCAGGTAATCGCCAGTCCTTGGTTTTTCGCCTGGCGCACCATCTCCACGCCTTCAGCAGTGGATAGTCGGCATAGGTGAATGCGCGCCCCGGTTTCCTTGGCGAGCAGCAAAATGGCGGAGAGCGCGATGGTTTCAGCGCAGCTTGGTATCGCCGGCAGCCCCAGCCGCGTGGCCACTACCCCGTCATGCGCGACACCGCTATGCGCGAGCTGTGCATCCTGCGGGCGCAGCCACACCGTGTAACCGAAAGTTGAGGCATATTGCATGGCGCGCATCAGCACATTGGTATCGTTAAGCGGCGCATTGGCTTGAGAGAAGGCAATGCAACCGGCGTCATGGAGTTCCGCCATCTCGGTGATACGCTCGCCTTTGAGTCCCTGCGTCAATGCGCCGAGCGGATAAACGCGCGCCTGGTTCAAGCTTTTAGCGCGGTGTTTCAGCATTTCCACCAGCCCCGGCTCATCCAGCGGCGGGTCGGTGTCGGGCGGGCAGGCGAGGCTGGTGATGCCGCCCGCAACCGCCGCCTGCATTTCCGATTCCAGGGTCGCCTTGTATTCGAAACCAGGTTCGCGCAGGCGCGCTGAAAGGTCAATCAAACCGGGGCAGACCACGCGGTTGCTGGCGTCAATCACGCGGTTGGGATTATAAGCGTCCGGGGCGCGGCCCAGCGAGAGCACCTTGCCCGCCGCGATAAACAAGTCCTGCACGGCATCCGTGCCGTTCTTGGGGTCAATAATGCGGCCGTTCTTAATGTGAATCTTCATTCAGTTTCCCGCCAGCATGCTCATCACCGCCATGCGCACTGCGATGCCGAACGTGACTTGCGGCAAAATCACCGAACGCGGGCCATCGGCCACGCTGGAATCTATTTCCACGCCGCGGTTCATCGGCCCGGGGTGCATGACGATGGCGTCGGGCTTGGCAGCCGCAAGTTTCTCCGCGGTCAAGCCGTAGTACTTGAAGAATTCCTGCGCGCTGGGCAGCAGCGGCTCCTGCATACGCTCGCTTTGCAACCGCAGCATCATGACCACATCCACGTCTTTGAGGCCGCGCTGCATGTCGTGGTAGACATGCACGCCGAGATTTTCAACGCCTGTCGGCAACAGGGTTTTCGGCGCGATCACCCTTACTTCAGGCACGCCGAGCGTGTTGAGCGCATGGATTTGGGAGCGCGCCACGCGCGAATGCAGAATGTCCCCGACGATCGCAACGCGCAGATTGGTGAAATCGCGCTTGTAGTGGCGGATGGTGAACATGTCCAGAAGCGCTTGTGTGGGATGCGCATGGCGCCCGTCTCCGGCATTGATGACATGCACATTCGGCGCCACATGGTGCGCAATCAGGTGCGCCGCCCCGCTTTGCGCATGCCGCACGATGAACATGTCAGCGTGCATCGCCTCCAGATTGTCGATGGTATCGAGCAGCGTTTCGCCTTTGCTGTGTGAGGAGGTGCTGATATTGAGATTGATGACGTCGGCGGAGAGCCGCTTGGCGGCGATTTCGAACGTGGTGCGGGTGCGCGTGCTCGGTTCGAAGAACAGATTGAAAATCGCTTTACCGCGTAGCAGGGGAAGTTTCTTGACTTCGCGCTCGGTGACGCCGATGAACGATTGGGCGGTGTCGAGTATTTGCGTCAGAAGCGTCGCAGGCAGCCCTTCAATCGTAAGCAAGTGCTGGAGTTCACCGTTCTTGTTGAGCTGAGGGTTGCTGTGCATGGACGCGAGGCGGATTATAGCACCATTGACGGAAGCTTACCCACCTGCTTCCCTAGGTTTGGTTCAGGGATAAGCTTAGCCTGCCCTCCTTGTCTTTTTTGAGTTCGATGTTCTGGTTGTCCGCGAGCTCCAGCGTGGCGCCGCTGTAGCGCGCAAAGACAGGCAGTTCGCGCCCGCCGCGGTCAATCAGCACCGCAAGTTCAATGCTTGCCGGCCGCCCGTAATCGAACAGCTCGTTCATGGCTGCGCGCACCGTGCGGCCGGTGTACAGCACGTCATCCACCAGAATGATGCGGAGTCCTTCGACATCGAAAGGGATGTTTGACGGCTTGACCTGCGGGTGCAGGCCGATGCGCGCGAAGTCGTCGCGGTAAAATGAGATGTCAAGCAACCCGATCGGCGTAGCGAGGCCAAGCTGCTGTTGCAGCTTTTGTGCAATCCAGGCGCCGCCGGTATGTATCCCGATTAGTGCCGCGGCGGAATCGAGCCGCGGCTTGATTTGCGCTGCGAGTGCAGAAACCAGTTGTTCCGCATCAGGAAGTTTCAAGCTCATCGAAAAAGCTCTGCAAAATGTGTTGCGCCGCCACTTGGTCTATAAGCGTTTTGGTGCGCGCCGCCCCGGTATCGGCCAGCGAAAGTTCGGCCGCGTACGAGCTCAGTCGCTCGTCAACCAATACGGTGCGCAGCTTGAACCGTTGTTCCAGCCGCAGCGCGAAACGGCGGCACAGTCTGCTTACCTCATGCTCGCTGCCATCCATATAAGCAGGCAGGCCGACCACCAGGAGCACCGGTTGCCATTCTTTTATCAATGCGGCAATTGCGTTGAAGCTCCGCTCGTTTTGCGTTGACTCGAGCGTGATCAGCGGGTGAGCGATGCGCAGCGCCAAATCGCCTACCGCAACGCCGATGCGCTTTACGCCAAAGTCGAAAGCTAAAACTGTTCCCGTTTTCGGATGAAGTGCGTAGTGTGAAGCGTGAGCGTGTTGTTCACTCATGAACGCCTTACTCTGCATCACGCATGACCCGCGTCTTCGGAAAGGGTGGCGAAATTGACGCCCAGCAATTCCATCGCTGCAGGCAGGCGCTGTTCTGCGGACAAGTCGAATATGACCTCGGTCTTCGCAGGCACGGAGAGCCAGGCGTTTTGTGCGAGCTCGTGCTCGAGCTGTCCAGGCGCCCAGCCGGCGTATCCCAGGGTAACCAGGATATGCTGCGGTCCATTACCACGCCCCACCGCTTGCAAGATATCCTTGGAGGTGGTCAGCCCAAGCTCCTGGTTGACTGTCAGGGTGGATTGCCACTCGCCCAGGGGTTTGTGCAAGACGAAGCCACGGTCGATTTGCACCGGGCCGCCGAAATGCACCGCTATGCCGCGCAGGCGCGGCTCGCCCAGCGGAATGCTGATTTGCTCGAAAAGCGCTTGCAGGGTCATGTCAATCGGACGATTGACCACCACCCCGAGCGCGCCCTGCTCGTTGTGCTCGCAGATGTAGGTCAGGCTCTTGGAAAAATACGGATCCGCCATGTTGGGCATGGCGATCAGAAAGTGATTGGTCAGGTTGACGGATTTCATAAGCATATTGTAATCGCCTCGCCAGGCCTTCACAATTGCCGCAAAGCGGACGGAAGCGTTGCCATCTGCGATAACCACGTTATTCACGAATCGTGGGAGATGAGCGTGGCGCGGCAGCAAGCCTTGTAGCTGATTGCGCTATTGGCGGGCGCGCAGCCAGGCTTTCCAAGTGTTGAACAAAGCCGGGTTGCGCGCGGCGATCACCGAGCGTTTCCATAAATCGTCCGCCCAGAAATCGTCTGTTTTAAGCGAACACATCATTCCCCCCGCTTCTTCGAGTATCAGCGAGCCTGCGGCGTAATCCCATAGTTTCTGGCCGCCGTGCAAATACACATCAAAACGTCCCGCGGCGACATAACACCATTCCAAAGTGCTCGCGCCGTAATTGCGTTGCGAGGAATAAGGCGGCGAGCCGGCAAGCTGTTGCGCCAAGTGGGCGCTGATGCGCTTGAAATCCACGCTCGCCATGCACTGATGCAAATCCTTGGCTGACTCGTTGATGGGAAGCTTCTCGCCGTTGAGATAAGCGCCGCCGCCTTTCTCGGCGTAAAACATTTCATCCGCCACCGGGTCGTAGATCACACCGAGCACACTGCGCCCTTTGTGCATGAGAGCCACGGAAACCGCGAAATAAGGCAGGCCGTTGACGAAATTGGAAGTGCCGTCAATCGGGTCCACGCACCACAAGCCGGAATCTCCGGCGAGCCATTGCTCGGCCTGCTGCTCGTGGCTCATTTCCTCGGCGAGGACGGGGCTTGGATGAATCTCGCGCAGCCTTAGCGCGAGCGCTTCCTGCGCGGCGATATCGGCAGCGGTGTATAGGCTGCCGTCGGCTTTTCGCTGCTGCGCTACCTGCAAATAACGCGGCATGATTTCGCCTTGCGCCACTTCACGCACGGCGCGAATTACTGCCTTAATCAGAGGTTCCATGCTTCCACTTGATCGAGCAGCCGATACTGGGTATCTGTTCCTGCGGCCCCTGGCCGGTGCGTGACACCTGCAGCATCGCTTCAAACAGCTCGCGCCGCGCGTTGGGTACGGTATCCTTGCGCGAAGCGTCCAGCCTGCCGCGGTACTGCAGTTCCAGCTTGGAGTTGAAGCCGAAGAAATCAGGCGTGCACAGCGTGCCATAGGTTTTAGCCACTCCCTGCGTTTCGTCGAGCACGTAAGGGAAGGGGAAATTAAATTGGCGCGCAATTTTCACCATGTTGTCGAACGAATCCTCGGGGTAATCGATGGGATCGTTGGACATGATGGCAATGCTGTTTATGCCGTGTTCCTTGAGTTCCTTGCAATCGCGCACGATGCGCTCGCGCACCGCTTTCACATAAGGGCAGTGGTTGCAGATAAACATGACCAGGAGGCCCTTTTCGCCGCGCACATCGTTCAGGCGGTAACGCTTGCCGTCGACACCCTGAAGGTCGAAATCCACCGCTTTCCAGCCGAAATTGCATACTGGGGTTTGCAGGCTCACCATAAAATTTCTCCATCAATCATGTCTTCACCTTTATATTATCATGCACCTGTTTACTAAGCCTTCCCTCATATGACCACCGCGCGCTTTTATCATTCCGGTGAATTGACCTCTCATCGCGAAATTTTCCTTGATGAGGCGGCAGCGCATCACGCTGCGAGGGTGTTGCGCCTCAAGCAAGAAGATGCGGTCGTATTGTTCAATGGCAAGGGCGGGGAATATCCGGCCAAGATTACCGACATAGGCAAAACAAAAGTGACAGTACTGACAGGCGAATGGCAAAACATCGAGCGAGAATCGCCGCTGCAAATCATCCTGGCGCAGGCTGTGTCATCCGCCGAGAAAATGGATTTCACGGTGCAAAAAGCGGTGGAACTGGGCGTAACTGCAATTCAGCCTCTCGCCAGTCAACGCAGTGTAGTGCGTATGGATGCCGCGCGTGCGCGAAAGCGCATTGAGCACTGGCGCAAGGTGGTGATTGCGGCTTGCGAGCAGTGCGGGCGCAACTGCATACCGCAGATTGCGGAGATGGTTCCGCTGAAATATTTTATCGACAAAGCAGAGCACAATGCGCTGCGGTTGATACTTTCTCCCGAGGGTGGTTTATCCTTCAAGCAACTCATGTACAAAGGCGGCGAGATAATCTTGCTGGTCGGGCCAGAGGGTGGATTGACAGCGCAAGAAGAACAAGCCGCTCGTGCCGCCGGTTTTACTTTAGTCACTTTGGGGCAGCGCGTCTTGCGCACCGAAACGGCGGGGCTTGCTGCGCTTGCCGCGATGCAGACGCTGTGGGGGGACTTTTAACCCATGTACGCAATCATCGTTCATGGAGGATCAGGAGACTGGAAGGCGGAACATAAACACGCGGCGGTACAGGGTGTGAGGCGCGCAGTGAAAGCAGGAGCGAAATTGCTAGCGCAAGGCAAGCCCGCGCTCGATGCGGTGACCGCCGCGGTGGTGTTGCTGGAGGACAACCCGGTGTTCAACGCCGGCACTGGTTCCGCGCTGAACTTGCACGGCGTAGCCCAGATGGACGCGAGTGTCATGATGAGCAAGGGACTGCACGCAGGAGGCGTGGCTTGTCTATCCCGCGTCAAAAACCCGGTGCGGGTCGCGCGCAAGGTAATGGAGGAAACCGGACATATTCTGCTCGCCGGCGAAGGCGCGCTTAACTTTGCCCGCGCCATGGGTTTTGCCGATTACGATCCGGTGACGCGAGAGCGGCGGGCGGATTGGCAGAAGAAACGAAAGGCGCTGTCTGCGGTAAAAAGCCAAAGCCGCCTGCGGGATTTGTTAAAGCGCCATCCCGAGCTTGCGGGCGGGACGGTGGGTGCGGTAGCGCTGGATAAACACGGTGATTTGGCTGCGGCGACTTCTTCCGGCGGATTGACGCTGAAGCTCCCGGGGCGGGTCGGCGATACGCCTATTTTGGGAGCGGGAAATTACGCCATGCCCATGGGCGCGGCATCCGCCACCGGTTTGGGCGAAGTGGCGATGCGTTACCTGGTGACCAAATCGGTGTGCGATCTGCTGGCGCAGGGCAGAAATGCGCAGCAGGCCGTGGATGAAGTGCTGTCGCTCCTGGCGGCGGAACCGCGTGCGGATATGGGCATCATCACCATAGACAGGCGGGGCAACATCGGCGTTGGACACCGCAGCCGGGCCATGCCGCACGCTTACTGCGTTTCAGGAAAAAGCAGAGTCATTGCGAGAATTAAGGTTTAGAACCTGTTTAATAACCTTTCACGTGATGCGTTGCTGGCCGAAAACGGATGAATGCAAGGCGCGAGGCGCAGCCAATAGTTATTCTATTGGCAAGCCAAGCAACGCCGCAGGCGCTATTTTTAGCCGCAACCCGAAGGGACGGGGCGATTTGGGCGCATTTCATCGTTGCTCGTTCCTTGTTTGGAGTGACCAAACCGCGTCGCTCGCACCTCGAACTGCATCCCAAATTGCCACCGTCGCACAAGCGAAAGGTTATTAAACAGGTTCTCTCAGTCAGCCGGGTGGTTAGGCGGCTTCGCGCGAAGCCCGTTTGCGCTCGTTTTCTTTCAAATGGCGCTTGCGGATGCGGATGGTTTGGGGGGTGATTTCCACCAGTTCGTCGTCAGCGATAAACTCTACGGCCCGCTCCAAGGTAAGCGCAATCGGCGACGTGAGCATGATCGCTTCGTCCTTGCCGGCGGCTCGAATGTTGGTAAGTTGCTTGGTCTTGATCGGGTTCACCACCAGATCGTTGTCCCGGCAGTGAATGCCGATCACCATGCCCTCGTACAGGCGGTTGCCGGGGCTCACGAACATGCGGCCCCGCTCCTGCAGTTTCCACAAGGCATAAGCCACCGCTTCCCCCTGTTGCGCCGAAACCAGGGTGCCGTTGCGCCGATCGGGGATTTCCGGTTTCATCGGGGCGTAGCCGTCGAACACATGGCTTGAGATACCGGTGCCGCGGGTCATGGTCATGAAATCTGATTGGAAGCCGATCAGCCCTCGCGCCGGAATTCGGTAATCGAGGCGCACCCGGCCCCGGCCGTCGGGCGCCATGTCCTTAAGTTCGCCGCAGCGCTGCCCCAGGGCTTCCATGACCGCGCCCTGGTTGGCCTCTTCCACATCCACCGTGAGCATTTCGAACGGCTCGCATTTCTCGCCGTTGATTTCCCGAATCACAACCCGCGGGCGGGACACCGCCAGTTCGTAACCTTCCCGACGCATGTTTTCCAGCAGGATGGTGAGATGCAATTCACCCCGCCCGGAGACCAGGAACACGTCCGTGTCCGCAGTATCTTCGACGCGCAGCGCCACGTTGGTCAGCAACTCCTTGTGCAGCCGCTCGCGCAGATGGCGGCTGGTCACGAATTTTCCTTCCTGTCCGGCATAGGGTGAGGTGTTGACCTGGAAATTCATGGTGAGCGTGGGTGCATCCACCGTCTGCAGAGGTAAGGCTTCCGGGTGTTCCGGGTCGGCGAGAGTCACGCCGATGCCGATCTCCTCGATGCCATTCACCAATACGATGTCGCCGGCTTCCGCGATCTCCATGGACACGCGCGTCAAGCCCTGGAAGCACAGCACCTGGTTCACCCGCGCTTTTTTCGGCTCGTCATGACCGTTCAAAATAACAACGTCCTGCGCGGCCTTGAGACGCCCGCGGCGGATGCGCCCGATGCCGATGCGCCCAACGAAGCTTGAATAATCCAGCGCACTGATTTGAAGCTGGAGCGGCTCGTCGGGATTGCCGACGGGAACCGGCACATATTTGAGTATGGTATCGAACAGCGGCCGCATGGACAGCCCCTCACCCGCGCCGCTGCTCGGCGCATCCGCAAGATCGAGCACCGCCCAACCATTGAGCGCGGAGGCATAGACGACGGGAAAATCCAGTTGCTCCTCGGCGGCGCCCAGTTTGTCGAATAAATCAAAAGTGCGGTTCACCGTCCAGTCCGGGCGGGCACCGGGACGGTCCATCTTGTTTATCACCACGATAAACTTCAAACCCTGGGCCAGGGCCTTGCGCGTCACAAAACGGGTCTGGGGCATGGGCCCCTCTACTGCATCCACCAGAAGCAGCACGCCGTCCACCATTGACAGCACTCGCTCCACTTCGCCACCGAAATCCGCATGACCCGGCGTATCGACGATGTTGATGTGGGTGCCTTGGTAATTGACCGCCGTGTTTTTTGCGAGAATGGTGATGCCGCGCTCCCGCTCCAAATCATTGCTGTCCATGACCCGCTCAGCCACGTGCTGGTGGGCGGCAAATGTACCCGCCTGGTGGAGCAGCTTGTCCACCAGCGTGGTCTTGCCATGGTCCACGTGGGCAATGATGGCGATGTTGCGGAGTGCGCGGGGCATGATGAGCTAACGGTTTGACAAAAGTCGCGCATTGTAACACAGAGAGCCCAGATTTATTGTTTCACGGCAACGCCAGCGGCGGGTTATGCGTTTGACTTAAGTGCTACGCTTTTCATCAGGAAATAAACCGCAGGAACCACAATCATTGAAAGCAGCGGTGCGGTAATCATCCCACCCACCATCGGCGCGGCAATGCGCTGCATGACTTCCGAGCCGGTGCCGCCGCCGAACATGATGGGCAAAAGCCCCGCGATGATCACCGCGACCGTCATCGCAATGGGCCGGACCCGCAGCGCCGCGCCTTCGACAATCGCCTGCTGCAAATCTTCCTCGTTGTTGAGGCGACCTTCCGATTGATAGCGCTCAATTGCGTGATCCAGATAAATCAGCATCACCACGCCGATCTCCGTGGCGACGCCGGCGAGGGCAATGAAGCCCACCGCCGAGGCGATAGACATATTGTAGCCAAGAAGATAAATCAGCCAGAAGCCGCCAATAAGCGCAAACGGCAGTGTGCCCATGATAAGCAGCGCGGAACTTAAGCGCCGAAAGGTGAGGTACAGCAGCACCAGGATGATTCCGAGGGTGAATGGCACCACTACTGCCATGCGTTTTTCGGCGCGCTGCAGATATTCGAACTGCCCCGACCAAGCAATCGAATAACCCGGCGGCAGTTGCACGTGCAAATTCACCAGATTCTGCGCCTGCGCTACGAAAGAACCCAGGTCACGGCCGCGAATGTCCACATACACCCAGCCGTTGAGGCGCGCATTCTCGCTTTTCAGCATCGGTGGGCCGTCCACTACTTGAATGTCCGCGACGGCCGAGAGTGGAATCGTCGCGCCCATTGCTGTGATGATGGGTAATTGTCTTAGCTTCTCCACCGAATCGCGGATTTCCCGCGGATAGCGCATGTTCACCGGAAAGCGCTCCAATCCTTCCACGGTTTCGGTGATGTTTTCTCCGCCGATCGCGCTCGACACCACCTCTTGCACGTCCATGATATTGAGTCCATAGCGCGCCGCTTCCCTGCGGTTGATGCGCACATCGATATAGCGCCCGCCGGTCAGCCGCTCGGCAAACGCGGAGGTCGTGCCGGGAATAGACTTGACGAGCCGCTCGATGTCCTCACCGATTTTCTCGATGATCTTGAGATCGGGTCCGGCGATCTTGATGCCGATCGGGCTCTTTATGCCTGTCGCCAGCATGTCAATGCGGTTTCTTATCGGCTGCACCCAGATATTGGAAAGCCCGGGAAGTTTCACCACGCGATCCAGCTCCTCAATGAGTTTTTCCTGAGTCATGCCGTGGCGCCACTCGGAGCGCGGCTTGAACTGGATGGTGGTTTCCACCATTTCCAGCGGCGCGGGATCGGTCGCGGTCTCGGCGCGGCCGATCTTGCCGAACACGCGTTGCACTTCGGGAAAGGTTTTAATCAGCCGGTCGGTCTGCTGGAGGATTTCCGCAGCTTTTCCTGCGGACAGCCCCGGCAGCGCGGTGGGCATGTAGAGCAGATCGCCCTCGTCGAGCGGCGGCATGAACTCGCTTCCAACGCGGGTGATTGGGTATAGCGTCAGCACCAGCACAATTGCCGCCATACTGAGAGTCAGCACCGGACGCCGCAGCACAAATCCGATCACTGGCCGATACACCGCGATGAGCAACCGGTTTAGCGGGTTTTTCGCCTCAGACGCAATTTTGCCGCGGATGAAATACATCATCAGCACTGGCACCAAGGTAACCGACAGCCCCGCGGCGGCGGCCATTGCGTAGGTCTTGGTGTAAGCAAGCGGGGAGAAAAGGCGTCCCTCCTGTGCTTGCAGCGTGAACACCGGCACGAAGGAGAGCGTGATGATGAGCAGGCTGAAGAACAGCGCGGGTCCTACTTGAATGGCCGCACTTGCGATTATGTCGAGGTGTTGCGCCGCGGTGAGTTCCGCCCCGGGGTTTTTATGACGCCACGCCTCAATTTGTTTGTGGGCGTTTTCGATCATCACCACTGCGGCATCGACCATCGCGCCGATGGCAATCGCAATCCCGCCCAGCGACATGATGTTGGCATTGACGCCTTGGTAATACATGACGATGAATGAGACCAGCACGCCGATCGGCAGCGTAACAATCGCGACCAGCGAGGAACGCAGGTGCAACAGAAACGCGATGCAGACCAGCGCCACTACGATGAACTCTTCGATCAACCGGTGGGTCAGCGTGTTGACCGCACGATGAATCAATCCCGACCGGTCGTAGGTCGGCACGATTTCCACGCCTTGCGGCAGGCCCTGCTTGAGGGTCTCCAGTTTGGCTTTCACCGCGGCGATGGTCTCGAGCGCGTTCTTGCCCTGACGCATGACGATGACGCCGCCGACGACTTCTCCCTGCCCGTCGAGTTCTGCGATGCCGCGCCGGATTTCTGGCCCGATCTGCACCCGCGCCACATCCTTGAGAAATACCGGCGTGCCGTTGGACCCCAACCCTACCGGGATCGCGCGGAAATCATCGAGCGATTTAAGATAACCTGAAGCGCGCACCATATACTCAGCTTCGCCCAGCTCGAGCACCGAGCCGCCGGTTTCTTTATTGGCGTTTTGTACGGCGCTGATGATTTTGCTTTGGGGAATCCTGAACGCGCGCATGCGGTCGGGATCGAGCACGATCTGGTATTGCTTGACGAGTCCCCCGATGGTCGCCACTTCCGCGACATTCGGCACGGTTTTGAGTTCGTACTTGAGGAACCAGTCCTGCAGCGCGCGCAGTTGCGAAATATCGTATTTACCGCTGCGATCTATCAAAGCGTATTCGTATATCCAGCCCACTCCCGTGGCGTCGGGGCCGATCGCCGGTTTGGCTGTGGCGGGAAGCCGCCCCTGAACCTGGTTGAGATATTCCAGCACCCTGGAGCGCGCCCAGTAAAGGTCGGTGCCGTCTTCGAACAGCACATAGACGTAGGAATCGCCGAAGAAGGAATAGCCGCGCACCACTTTCGCGCCAGGCACCGACATCATGGTTGTGGTAAGTGGATAGGTGACCTGGTCTTCAACGACCTGCGGCGACTGCCCGGGGTATGGCGTCTTGATAATCACCTGCACGTCGGAAAGGTCGGGAATG
The DNA here is from genome assembly GCA_036522275.1 of Burkholderiales bacterium. Taxonomy (GTDB): domain Bacteria; phylum Pseudomonadota; class Gammaproteobacteria; order Burkholderiales; family JAHFRG01; genus JAHFRG01. The sequence continues at coordinate 16,359 of DATDGC010000051.1, forward strand.
GCATCGAGCGGCGTGTGCAGCATGCTGTAGATGCCCCACGCTGTGACAAACAGCGTCGCCATCAGCACGAGAAAACGGTTGTGCAACGACCAACGAATAAGTTTCGCAATCATTGTTTATCCCGTTCCGGCTCGTCGAAACGCTTTAGCGCCGTCCTCAGGTTTGCTTCAGAGTCAATCAGGAATTGCCCCGAGGCCACCACGATCTCGCCTTGGGTAAGCCCTTTAAGGATTTCTGTCTTGCCGCCGGCCTCGGCGCCCGTTACCACTTGCACGGGGCGGAATTTGCCTTCGCCTTCGGAGACAATGACCACGCTGCGTTTTCCGGTTTGAATCACGGCTTCGCTCGGCACCATAAGCGTGTTTTCCCGGGCTTTGCCGTAAATCGTGACATCTGCGAACATGTCGGGCTTGAGTTCTCCTCCCGGATTTTTCAGCTCGATGCGCGCCCGCAGTGTGCGCGTTGCCGCCGTCAGCTCGGGGTAAATGTAATCCACGCGTCCTTCGAACACTTGTCCGGGGTAAGCGGCCACCCGCACTTCGGCGCGGTTGCCCGGTGTGATCCACTCCGCCTGGTTTTCCACGATTTCGGCGTTGACCCAGATTGAGGAAAGATCCACCAGATTGAACATCATCATGCCGGGAGTAACCGCCATGCCCTGGCGCACGCCCAATTCGGCGACGATGCCGTTGATCGGCGAATAAAACGCCACACGACGCGAGGCTTTTCCGCTTTTTTCCAAAGCGAGAATCTGATCGTCGGAAAATCCCAGGAACGAGAGCCTTGCGCGTGCGGCGCGGGCGAGCGTTTCATCCCCATTTTTCAGCGCCAGCAGATATTCTTCCTGGGCTGCCGACAAATCCGGGGCATATACTTCAGCAAGCAGCTGGCCGCGGCGTACCGGATCGTTTAGCGCTTTCACATAGAGCCGTTCCACCCAGCCCGCAGCGCGGCTTTGCACCACTTGTATGCGATGCTCGTCGGGGCGCACCGTCCCCACCGTGTGCAGCTGTTTCGAGAACATGCCCATTTCCACCGGTGTGGTGCGCACGCCCAGGTTCTGTTCCAACCGCGGACTGATGGTGATACCGCTTTCAGCGCCTGCCTCATCGGCGTAAACCGGCGCCAACTGCATATCCATGTAAGGGGACTTGCCGGGCTTGTCGAAGCGCTGCTGCGGATACATCGGATCGCGCCAGTAAAGGATTTTTTTCTCCTGTGCCGGTTTTTTTTCTGCAGCAGGGGAAGGTTGCGCAGGAGTCGCGGCCTCCCTGCTCAACCAATAACCGCCGATTGCCGCAAGCAGCAGTAAGATAAGGAATGACGTAATCAGAATCAGACGTTTGTTCATGACATACCTCTATTGCAGGAAATACTGCAACTGTAATTGCGCGCGCGCGGCGTCCACCTGTAGACTTAAGCGCTGCATCTTAATGTCGAGTTCGGCGCGCCGTGCATCGAGTACCGCATTAAGATCCCCGCGTCCGGATTGATAAGCAGCGAGCGCCGCGGCGATACGCAGTTTCGCCTGCGGCAGGATGCTTGCTTCATAACGAACCACGCGCGCCGTGCTCGCTTCCCAATCGGCGTAGTTTTTTTCCACATCCGATTTGAGCACGCGCTCCGCGTCCTCCTTCATCGAGCGCGATTTGTCGAGCAACGAGAGCTTGGAGGCGAGCGCGGGGTCCTGACGCTTCCCGGTGAACACGGGTAGATCCATCCCCACCTGCACCGAAAAGAAATCGGGGAACGCGGGGCGGTTGCCGTAGCTCACTTCCAGACTCCAGTCGGGTTTGTACGCCTGGCGCGCGAGCGCGACACCGGTTTGAGCCACCTCCACCTGCTTGTCGAGATAACTCAATTGCGGATGGTTTTGCACGTGTGCGATCAAGGCTTCGCGGCTCGGCACGGGCAGCGCGGGCAGATTTTCAGCTAGCGGCCGGCCGGCGGCGCCGCCGATCCAGCGCCCGAGAGCCGCGCGCGAGCGCGAGGCCTGGCGCGCGAAATCCCATTCGCGGTCTTTGAGGAGGTCGAGAGCCACCTGCGCTGAGAGCACGTCGGCTTGGCTGACCTTGCCCGCGCGGTAGGCAATTCCGAGCGCTTCGACCTGGGATTCAACTTCTCGCTCCTGTGCCTGAATCAGCGCGCGCTCGCGCTCGGGATGGTACACATCGAGCCACGCGAGACCCGCGTCGCGCATGACGGCGCGGCGCATGACTTCGAGTTCTTCCGTGTCCCTTTGCGCTTCCAGTTGTGCCATTGCACCACGCAGCCTGCGTTTTTCCGCACGTGGAAAATCCTGGCTGATGCCGACTTTATACTCGGTGAAATTGTCGCTCCTGACACTAAATGCTCCGGAGCCGGTGACCGGAAGATCGTTAAGGCCAACTTTAAGCTTGGGATCGGGCAATTGCGCCGCCGCCACCGCGTTATTTTCGGCGGCGTTGATCGCCGCCTGCTGGCCGGCAATGAGCGGCTGGTTGGCGAGCGCAAGCTGCGCCGCTTCCTCAAGCGTTAACGGTGCAGCCGCTCCTACAAGGTCTACCTGAGCGAACAGGCTTAACGATAACCAGATGGGCGCAAGCTGCGCCCGGATATTGAATGACATAATGCCTCCGCAAACGAGATACAGATTCGCCGCATGCGCGGCGCCCGGAAAATGCTTAAGCGGAGGCTAATTCAGGAAACAGCAAAAAAGGATGGTTTGCGGCGGATAGGTATGGGCAACAAGCTGCGCAGGCACGGCTGGCGCAGCGGCCACTTCAACTTCAAACAAGGCAAGCTGCAGCACTGGCAGGGTTGCTGCGGGTATGGCAGGTACTTCATAAGCGCCTGAAGTTTGATTTACTACGGTGCAGTGTGTGAGACAAGCGTTAGGGTTGAAATTGTCTGCATGATGGCAAACAGCGTCCACGGCCGGGTTAAAAGCACCGCTAGGCGCCGAATCAGGAAGCGTGCAGGCGTGCGCAACCAAGCTTAACTGGGCGAACACCATCAGCCCCAGGGTAAGGCGGGAAACGATTGATGAACAACGCCGCATGCTCATGCTACTCACAATAATGATGTATTGACTGCGACCTTACTGTAGCCGCTTTGGTTCCGCATGGCAAGCCGCCATATCGGTGTTGCTTTTCCTTGAAGTGCTTATCCACTATGATGGCGTAAAAGCCCTAACAATTGGCTGTATTATCCTGTCCTCCCGTTTAACTATGCCGCACACCACTCCCACCGATGCAATGGCTTTCGTGCAATGGCTGCGCTCGGTTGCCCCATACATACACGCGTTCCGCGGACACACTTTCGTCATCGCTTTCGGCGGCCAAGTGGTGAGCGACGGCGGATTTGTCGCGCTGACTCATGATTTCAACCTGTTGCACAGCCTTGGGGTGCGCCTGGTGCTGGTGCATGGCGCGCGCGCGCAAATCGAGGCGAGGCTCAATGCGCTGGGTCATGCGAGCCGTTACGTGAAAGACTTGCGCGTTACTGACAATACCGCTTTGCAATGCGCCAAGGAAGCGGTCGGCCGTATACGCGTGGAAATCGAGGCGCTGCTGTCCATGGGGCTGCCGAATTCACCAATGGCGGGCGCGCAAATCCGCGTCGCCAGCGGCAACTTTGTCATTGCCAAGCCCATGGGCGTGATTAAAGGCGTGGACCTGCAGCATACCGGAGAAGTGCGGAAAATTGATGCGGCCGCGATCGAGAAACGCCTGAATGACGGGGAAATGGCGCTGCTTTCGCCGCTCGGTTATTCTCCCACCGGAGAGATTTTCAATCTTGCCCTGGAAGATGTCGCGACATCCGCTGCGATTGCGCTTGGCGCAGACAAGCTGATATTTCTCATGGAAGAAGACGGGGTTACTGATGCCTCGGGCAAGCTGCTCAACGAACTCACCGTGCCGGAGGCGGAAAGGCTATTGACCAAACAGACAAGATTATCCGGCGATGTTAGGCTATATTTGCCGTGTGCAGTGCGCGCCTGCCGTGAGGGGGTTGTTCGTACGCATCTGCTATCGCGCTACGTGGACGGTGCTGTGCTGCTCGAATTGTTTACCCACGAAGGCATAGGCAGCATGGTGACGCAAGCGGGGCTGGAAAAGCTGCGCCAGGCGCAAATTGAAGATGTGGGGGGCATACTCGCGCTGATAGAGCCTCTGGAAAAGCAAGGCGTGCTGGTACGGCGCTCGCGCGAGTTGCTGGAAATGGAAATGAGCCGCTTCAGTGTGGTGGAACACGATGGCGTGATTATCGGCTGCGCCGCGCTTTATCCTTTTTCGCACGATGGCGCCGGGGAACTGGCTTGCTTGGTGGTGCAGCAGAAATACCGCAACCAGGGCTGCGGTGATACCCTGTTGCAGCGCATTGAAAAGCAGGCGCGCGCTGCCGGCATGCGCAAGCTGTTTGTGCTTACCACGCGTGCCGCGCACTGGTTTATCGAGCATGGCTTCAAGGAAGGGACAGTGGAACAACTTCCGGAGCAGAAGCAGGCGCTTTATAACTACCAGCGCCGCTCCAAGGTGTTTGTGAAGCGACTTTAAAAAAGTAAGCACCAATCGCTGCGTTGACGGCACTTGGAGGGACGAAAACCGTGAAGTGGTTTTTACAAACCAAATCGTTGCGCCTGAAACTGGTGCTGATCACCGTGCTGGTGGAAGTGGTGATGCTGACGCTGCTGGTCGGCAACAGTATTTGGCTGATTGATAGCGTACTGGATGAGCAGGCGAGTGCCCGGATGAAGTTGCTCTCGCCCTTGCTCAGTGCCTCTCTTGCTGCGCCGCTTGCTCAAGGCAATGAGGTCTCAGTCAAACAGATTCTCGCCGATACCCAGGCCAAAGAAGGGCTGGTGTATGCGCTGCTTTTCGATGTCAAAGGCAAACTGCTTTCCGGGGGCGAGCGCCCATTGCCCGTAGCCGACCCCCCCAATATTTACGATACCTGGATTCCCATCGAACGGGAAGGCAAGATCTATGGCAATTTGCATGTGGGTATTTCCACAGATTTCCTGAACGCAGCAAAGAAAAAGCTGTTCTGGGAGAGCTTGGTTATCGCCGGAGGCGAGGTGGCGCTTTCTTTGCTGTTATTCCTCGCGTTGGGTTACTGGCTAGCCAGGCTCCTAGGGGAGCTCGCAGAGGCCGGGCGAGCCATGGCAAACGGCAACTACGCAGTGCGGGTGGCGGTGGGTTCCGCCGATGAAGTGGGCAAGCTCACCACCACCTTCAACGCCATGGCTGAGGCGGTGGAGAATCAGGTTAAGGCCTTGCGCGAGGGGGAGGCAACGTTTCGTGCCATTGCCGATTACAGCCATGACTGGGAGCTGTGGGCCGACCCCAGTGGCAAAGTGATATGGGTGAACCCTTCAGTGAAGCGCCTGACTGGTTACCTACCGGAGGAATGCCTGGAAATGCAGGATTTTCCCGCGGCGATTATTGACCCGGAGGACAACCCGCGCTTCCGCGAATTCTTGCAGCAAATTCACCATGGCACGAGAGGCGGCGATCTTGAATTCCGCGTGCGGCGCAAGGACAAATCGAGCTTCTGGGCGTCGGCCACCTGGCAGCCGATTTACGGCAGCCAAGGTGAGTACTTGGGGGTTCGCTGCAGCATCCGCGACATCACCGAGCGCAAGAATGAGAAGTTTAATTTGCAGGCGACGATAGAAAAGCTAGAGCTTGCGCAGGGCAGCCAACGCCAACATTTCGCGCAAGCGCAGGATGAGCGGGCGCGGCTTGTTTCTCTGCTCACTGCGATGGACATGGGCATTTTGTTTGTCAGCAAGGAAGGCGTGAGTTACAACAATCCGACATTAGCGCGGGTTTGGGGTTTCACCCAGGAGATGCAGTTCCACGGAATGAATATCGAGAATTTGCTGGCCGTGGTCACTAAGCAGGTGGCACGCCCCCAAGAATATGCGCAGCATGTTCTGCAAGTGGTCGCCACCGAGGAAAATTCCAAGGGATATGAATTTACCTTAGCCGACGGCCGCATTCTGCTGGAAACCACTTACCTGGTGCCGGGGGAGGACGGGCACTTCCTCGGCAGACTCTTGGTTTACAAAGACATTACGCAGGAGCGGCGCACCGCGGAGCAGTTAATCTATCTTGCTGAGCGCGACGCACTTACCGGTCTGTATAACCGCCATCGCTTCCAGGAAGAACTGGGACGCATGCTTGCGGAAGCAGAACGCCGCAATTCGACGGTGGGGCTGCTGTTTTTCGACCTCGACGAATTCAAGTACATCAACGATACCTATGGCCATCGCGCCGGCGATGCGATACTCATCCGCGTTGCCGGGGAAATGAACGGGCAGGTGCGGCGCAACGAAATCTTCAGCCGCTTGGGAGGAGATGAGTTCGCGATTCTGGTGCCGGATGCCGTGGAAGACGAGTTGCACGTAGTGGCTGAACGGATGGTGCATTCCATCTCGCAAATCCCGTTCCACTTCGAAGGGAAAAACTTAAGGCTTACCACCAGCTTGGGTATAGCGGTGTTTCCCAATCACGCGGAGAACGCCGAAGAACTGGTGGCGCATGCCGACGCGGCGATGTACCAGGCCAAGGATGCCGGCAAAAATGCCTGGCGCGTCTACCAAGCTGCCAGCGACGGCTCGAGACAAATGTTGGCGCGCGTTGCCTGGAACGAGCGCATCCGCAGCGCCCTGCAAAATGACCAGATGTATCTGGATTTCCAGGGGGTGTACCTTGCCGCTGACGGCCGGCTTTCGCATATCGAGGCGCTGTTGCGCATGAAGGATGAGTCGGGCGGCGTGATCATGCCCGCGTCCTTCATTCCGACCGCTGAAAAAAGTGGCATCATCCAGGAGATCGACCGCTGGGTGATCCACAAAGTTATCACCCTGCTCGCGGGCTCCTCGAACATTTCTCCAGTCACGGTGAATATCTCCGGACGCTCGTTCGCTGAGCCGGCATTACCGCTATTTATCAGCGATACGTTGCGCAAACACGATGTCAATCCGAATCGGCTGATGGTGGAGATTACCGAGACCTCCGCAGTGACGGATTTGCATAACGCGCAGCGCTTCATTAAAGCCCTGCACCAGACGGGCTGCAGAGTTTGCCTGGATGACTTCGGCAGCGGTTTCTCCTCGTTTGCTTACCTCAAGCATTTGGACGTGGACATAGTGAAAATAGATGGCCTGTTCATTCGCAGTCTGCCCAATGATCAAGACAACCAGGTATTCGTCAAGGCCATCATTGATGTAGCGCGCGGCATGCGTAAGACCACCGTGGCAGAATCGGTGGAAGACCTCGATACTCTGGAGATGTTGAAGGGCTTCGGCGTAGACATGATGCAGGGTTATTATCTGGAAAAGCCGCACTCCGACGTGGCGGTAACCAAAGCCTGAGCGAGGTTCCTTAGTTAAGAGTCGCGGAGAATGAAATGGCGAGAATGGTGAAATGCCTCAAACTTGGACGCGAGGCCGAAGGTCTGGATTACCCGCCATACCCGGGGGAGCTGGGGAAACGCATTTTTGAGAACGTATCGAAAGAAGCCTGGAAAGCATGGCTTGAACACCAGAAAATGCTGGTCAACGAGAATCGGCTGAACCTGGCAGATGTCAAGGCCAGGAAGTATCTCGCGGAGCAGATGGAGAAACATTTCTTCGGCTCCGGCGCCGATATCGCTGCCGGCTATGTTCCGCCCGGGCAAACGAAATAAAACATTTTTGTCTCTATTTTGCCCGCAACGCAATTCGCGGAGAACTTAATCAGAGGTTCCCTAACTCAAGTATAAGTTTTGACGCCATCCGCGCAGCCTAACAGCAAGATGTCTGCGGGACGCTTGGCGAAAATGCCGTTGCATACCATGCCGGTGATCTGGTTGAGCTTGGCCTCGAGCTCCACTGGATTAAGAATTTGCATGCCGTGCACGTCGAGAATGATGTTGCTGTTGTCGGTAGTGAAGCCTGTACGCAGCTCGGGGTGTCCGCCCAATTTAACCAGCTCGCGCGCCACATAGCCTCGTGCCAGCGGAATCACTTCCACCGGCAGCGGGAACTTGCCGAGCACATCAACCAGCTTGCTTTGGTCGGCGATGCATACGAACTTGCGCGCCGCCGCGGCGACGATTTTCTCGCGCGTCAACGCCCCGCCCCCGCCTTTTATCATGTGCAGATGCCGGGTAATCTCGTCGGCGCCGTCCACATAAACCGCAAGCTCGTTCACACCGTTCAGGTCCAGCACCGGAATGCCGATGCTTTTCAGGCGCTGCGCAGTGGTTACGGAGCTCGCCACCGCACCTTCGAGCTTGTGTTTGATCTTGCCGAGCTCGGCAATGAAATAGTTTGCGGTGGACCCGGTGCCCACGCCAACGGTACAACCGTCCGGCACATATTGAATAGCGGCGCGTGCTACGGCCTGTTTTAATTCATCCTGGGTCATGTGTTCAAATCCCTAAGGAACCTCTGATTAAGTCCTTCGTGAACCGCGTTGCTGGCAAAATGCGGATGGTTGCGAGGCGCGCGACGAAGGTCGTAGCCGGGACTACGAAGCCGAGGAGCGCAACGACGCAGACGCCGCATTTTACCGCAACCCATATGGGACGGGGCTTTCCGGGCGGTCTGCTTTGTCGCTCGGCTTGCCAAGGGGGGTAGCCATTGGCTGCGCCTCGCTTCGCGCATCCCATCCCAGAAAGCCACCGTCGCGGCCACGCGGGACTTAATCAGAGGTTCCCTAATGGACGGGTTCCTTAGAATAACTATAAGCCGTGTTTTACACAATTTAACACTCTCCAGTCCTTGGCGCCCCACTTCTGGTTTGGCATTAATCCTGATACCCTTTCGGTTTGTTGATCGGTCTGGCTACGATGCGCAAAGATTATCTTGAAAAAATTCTTGCTTCCCGCGTCTATGAAGTAGCGCAGGAAACACCCCTGGAGCTCGTGCCCAATCTCTCGGCGCGCATGCATAACCGCCTGCTGCTCAAGCGCGAGGACATGCAGCAAGTGTTTTCCTTCAAGCTGCGCGGTGCGTACAATAAAATGGCGCAACTTCCGGTGGCGGTGCTAAAGCGCGGCGTGATTGCAGCTTCAGCAGGCAATCACGCGCAGGGTGTGGCGCTTGCCGCGCAAAAGCTCGGCTGCAAAGCAGTCATCGTCATGCCGGCCACCACGCCGCAGATCAAGGTGCAGGCGGTGGCGGCGCGTGGTGCTGAAGTGGTATTGCACGGCGATTCCTACGACGAGGCCTATGCCTGCGCGCTCAAGCTGGAAAAAGTGCGCAAGCTCACATTCGTGCACCCCTACGATGACCCGGACGTGATAGCCGGCCAGGGCACCATAGGCATGGAAATTTTGCGCCAGTGGACGCGTCCGATTCACGCCATTTTTGTCGCGGTGGGCGGCGGCGGACTGATTTCAGGCGTGGCGGCGTATGTCAAACGACTGCGCCCGGAAATCAAAATTATCGGCGTGCAGCCGGTAGATGCCGACGCTATGGCGCGTTCTTTGAAAGCCAGCCGGCGCGTGAAACTCAGCCAAGTGGGATTATTTGCCGACGGCGTCGCGGTCAAGGAAGTGGGCAGAGAAACCTTCCGCTTGTGCCAGCAGTATGTGGACGAGATGGTGCTGGTGGACACCGACGCCATCTGCGCAGCGATCAAGGATGTGTTCGAAGATACCCGCAGCATACTGGAGCCGGCGGGCGCGCTGGCGATTGCCGGCGCCAAGGCCTATGCCGAGCGGCAAAAGCTGAGGGACAAAACCTTGGTTGCGATCGCCTGCGGCGCCAACATGAATTTCGACCGGCTGCGTTTTGTTGCGGAAAACGCCGAGCTTGGCGAAAAACGCGAAGCCATTCTCGCGGTGACCATTCCTGAGCGTCCCGGCAGCTTCAAGCAATTCTGTTCGCTGCTAGGCAAACGCAACATAACCGAATTCAACTACCGCATTGCCGATCCCAAGGAAGCGCACATCTTTGTCGGCATCCAGGTGCATAACAGCGAGGAGACCGCGAAACTGGTCGCCATGCTGGAGCGGCATCACTTGCGCACTCTGGATTTTTCCGACAACGAAATGGCGAAACTCCACGTTCGCCACCTCGTGGGTGGCCACGCATCGCTTGCCGACAACGAGTTGCTTTACCGCTTCGAATTCCCGGAACGGCCGGGTGCGCTGATGAAGTTCCTGAACAGCATGCGCTCTGACTGGAACATCAGCTTGTTTCATTACCGCAACCACGGTGCCGATTACGGGCGCGTGCTGGTGGGAATGCAGGTGCCGCCGCATGAGATGGCGGAATTCCGCCGCTTTCTCGCCAAGCTCGGCTACGTTTATTGGGACGAGTCCAGAAATCCGGCTTACAAGCTGTTCTTGGGTTGAAACCCGAATTAATCCTTCTCCCCACCGAAATGACTGGGGGCAATCATACGGGCGAGCTGTATTGCCCGGGTTCGAATTTTTGCCCGTGGCGGGTGAGCAATTCGATTTTGTCGCTACCCCGCTCATACACTCCGCACTCGGTGACAATGTAATCCATCGGAATATCGTAGGACTGCGGCTGAATCGTTGGCACTCTTGCCAGCTCGTACGTGACCCCGATGACACAAGGGTGTTTTTTCAGGCTGGCCAGGGTGCGGTCGAAATAGCCGCCGCCGTAGCCAAGCCGGTGGCCCTGCTCATCAAAGCCGTTCATCGGCACCAGCACGGTGTTGGGGATCACTTCTGGCGATTCCACCGGATAAGGAATGTCGTACACGCCTTTGGCCATTTTCACGCCGGGATGCCACTCGCGGAAAATCAGCGGCGTTTTCGGGGCTGCTACAACCGGCAGGGCGGTAAGCGCGCCGCGGTTTCGCAGCTCATGCATCAGGAAGCGCGCATCGAATTCATTTTGGTGGGGCCAGCAGAAAGCGACCACGCCGTGCGCCAGATTAGGAAAGGCGTGCAGCAAGTGGCTTCCGATCGCTTCATTCCAGGAGGCGCGCTCCTCGGGATTCGCCGCAAGGCGCCTGGCAATCAGCTCGGCGCGCAATTGTTTGCGCCATGCCTTGAGTTGTGCAATGTCCATCGGCTATTCCAAGCAAACCGTGCTGTTAGAAAAGCAGGGCTGTGGTATCCTAAAACCTTTATTGGGTAACACGCGGAATATAGCAGGAATGCAAAAGTTTTTGTTCGCGCTTTGCGTCGCGTTTTGGTCTGCCCTGCCTGTGCATGCGGACCAAGGCGAAGATTTCGTGGTGGCGCGCGAAGCCTACGTGGTTGGCAACATCATCCGCCTGGACCAGTACGCCAAGCGCCTGCAAGGCTACGTCCTCGAGCCGTATGTGGCTTATTGGCAATTGCGCGCGCGGCTGGAGGATGCTGCCCCCGAAACCGTACGCGCTTTCATGTGGCGATATGGGGATACCCTGCTTGCCGACCGTTTGCGGGCAGAATGGCTTAAGGTGCTTGCCAAAAAGCAGGAGTGGAGTTTATTCAGCGCGGAGTTTCCTCTGCTCCTCAACGAAAGCATTGAGCTCACCTGTTATGCCTTGCGGGGACGGCTGCATAACAACGATGAAACCGCCCTGCTGGAGGCGCGGGCGCTGTGGTTTTCGGCGCAACCTCAGCCGGACAGTTGCTCTCCCCTGTTCGAAGCGATGTTCACGCACAAGGTGCTCGGCCTGGAAGACGTATGGCAACGGCTGCGCCTTGCATTGGAAGCGGGCGACACCAGCGCAGCCAAGCGCATCATCCAGTACCTGCCGGCAAAAGAAGCGCCCAACCCGCGGCTCATCAAAAGCATCGCCGACAGGCCCGAGCGTTATTTGGCCAAACCCAATTACAACCTGGAAACCCGCCTGGGGCGTGAACTCAGGATGTTTGCTTTGTACCGGCTGGCGCGCAACGAGCCGCAGCAGGCGGTTGCCTACTTGAAAAAATTGAGCAACCTGTTCAATGAGCAGGAACACAATTATGCGTGGGCACAGGTAGCTTACTGCGCTGCGCTAAAGCACGATCCCGATTCGCTCTCCTGGTATGGTGAGGTTCCGGCTGGTCTGCTTAACGAGCAGCAGCTTGCATGGAAGGCGCGCGCCGCGCTACGCGCGCAGGACTGGGAGGCCCTGCTCGCCAGTATTGATGCCCTGTCCTCGCTGGAGCGCCGCGAATCCAACTGGCGTTATTGGAAGGCGCGGGCGCTCAAAGCGCTGGGAAAAAATATTGAGGCCGATGCGATTTTTCAGTCATTGAGCAGCGAGCATCATTTCTACGGGCAACTGGCGGGCGAGGAGCTCGGAAATGAGTACCGCGCGCCCGTCATTGCCTACAGGCCCAGCGATGCGGAATTATCAGCAATGCAGCAACTGCCGGGCATACAACGCGCACTCGCCTTGTACCGGTTGGATTTGCGTTATGAAGGAAACCTGGAATGGCAATGGACCATCCGCAACTTCGACGACAGGCAACTGCTTGCAGCGGCCGAAGTGGCAAGGCGCAATGAGCTTTATGAACGCGCTATTTTTACTGCCAACAGAACGGTGCAGCTGCACGATTTCAGCATGCGCTATCTCGCCCCCTACCGCGAAATGATGCAGGAATACGTGAACCAATCGAATCTCGATGAAGCCTGGCTGTATGGCATCATCCGCCAGGAAAGCCGGTTTACCGTCACGGCACATTCCAACGCCGGCGCGAGCGGGCTGATGCAACTCATGCCTGCGACCGCCCAATGGGTGGCAAGACGCATCGGCCACAAAGGCTACCGCCATTCGCGGGTGAATGATCTGGACACCAACCTTAATCTCGGCACGTATTACCTGAAACACATGCTGGATATTTCCGGCGGCCAGCTGGTGCTCGCTTCAGCGGCATATAACGCGGGGCCGACACGCGCCCGCCAGTGGAGCATGGATGTGCCGATGGAAGGCGCAATTTATGTGGAAAGCATTCCTCTCAATGAAACGCGCGATTACGTGAAAAAGGTGTTGAGCAACACGCTGTATTACGCCAGCGCCTTTGGCAAAGAAGCGCCTTCGCTGAAAGCCCTACTCGGCACCATTCCGGCGCGCTCGCAAAACCAGGCGCTGCAGGACGAAAGGTAATCAGCGGCAGCGATTTTTGGATTTTGTTCGCACGACACCCATGCAGATTAATAACGTTTGTGTAATCGGGGGCAGCGGATTTGTAGGCAGGCATATCGTGCACCTGCTTGCCGTGCAGGAACGCCGGGTGCGCGTGCCGACGCGCAACCGCGAGCGCGCCAAACAACTCATCGTCCTGCCCACGGTGGATGTAGTGCAAGCCGACATTCATGATGACGAAGAGCTTAAGCAAATGCTCAAGGGCATGGACGCGGTAATCAACCTGGTGGGCATTCTGCACGAGGGGCGCAGTGGAGATTTCAGGCGGGCACATGTCGAGTTGCCGCTGCGCATCGCAAGGATGTGCGCAAGCCTGGGAGTGAAGCGCATGGTGCACATGAGCGCGCTCAATGCCGACGCCAACGGCCCCAGCAGCTATCTTCGCTCCAAGGGCGAAGCAGAAGCGGCGCTCAAGCAAGCAGCGCAGGGGCTTGCGCTGAGCGTGTTCCGTCCTTCGGTGATTTTTGGCCGCGAGGACACTTTTCTCAATCTGTTTGCCAAACTCCTGAAATATTTTCCGGTGCTGTTTCTCGCCAGCCCGCAGGCGCAGTTTCAGCCGGTATTCGTGGAAGACGTGGCGCATGTTTTCGTGTTGAGTCTCGATAAGCTGGACACCTTTGGCAAGAGCTATGACTTGTGCGGGCCGAAAGTGTATACGCTGCGCGAATTGGTGGAATATGTCGCGCAAGTCACCGGGCGCAGACGCCGTATCATCGGCTTGAGCGACCGGCTATCGTACTTGCAGGCGTGGGCGATGGAATTTCTGCCGGTAAAGCTGATGACCCGCGATAACTACTATTCGATGAAAGTGGACAGCGTGTGCAGTTGCGATTTCCCGGAAATTTTCACTTTCAAACCGACGGCGCTGGAAGCGGTGGTGCCGTTGTATCTCACCGGCGGCACGCCGCGCGGACGCTACCGCGGGTTCCGTTACAAGGCGCGGCGCTGATTGAATTGCCGGGGGCAGCCCGGCGGCTGGTTACTTTCTTTTGCGTGGCCAAAAGAAAGTAACCAAAGAAAAGGCGCCCCGGACTCGGACTCGCGTAGCGTGGAGCGGGAAGGGGCGCAAGCTGCCGCAAGAACACTGTGAAGCCGGGCGTTACTGCTGCCGCTCCTGCACCCCAAGCTGCGCTGACCGTGTCGCGGCAGCCCCCGGCGCGCCGCCCCATGGGTTCCCTGTGCTGCTCGCCAAAACTGGCGGCTGCGCAACTCGCGCTAGCGCTCAGACAGTGCTCGCCGGCGTCCCGGACTCGGACTCGCGCAGCGTGGAGCGGGAAGGGGCGCAAGCTGCCGCAAGAAACACTGTCAAGCGGGGCGCTACTGCTGCCACTCCCGCACCCCAAGCTGCGCTGACCGTGTCGCGGCAGCCTTCCAGCTTTGGCAGCGCTGCTCGGCGGCGCACAGGGGATGCCCAATAATCATTAATCAGCAGTTAAGTTTTGAAATATCTAATTGTATGACTGCTATCAAGCTCATCATTGGCAACAAGAATTACTTTTCTTAGTTACTGCGACACTGACCATGAAAATCTATTGTGTGGGCGGCGCGGTGCGCGACGAGCTTTTGGGCCTCAAAGTGACGGATCGCGATTATGTGGTGGTGGGGTCCACGCCGCAGGAAATGCTGCGCTTGGGCTTCAAGCCGGTGGGCAAGGATTTCCCGGTGTTCCTCCATCCCAAAAGCCACGAGGAATACGCGCTGGCGCGCACCGAGCGCAAGACCGCCCGCGGCTACAAGGGCTTCAAAATCCACGCCACTCCCGATGTCACGCTGGAAGATGATTTGGCGCGGCGCGATCTCACCATCAATGCTGTCGCCAAGGACGAGCGGGGCAGAATCATTGACCCTTATGGCGGCGTGAAGGACCTCGAGGCCGGCATTCTGCGCCATATCAGCCCGGCTTTTGCCGAAGACCCGGTGCGCGTTTTGCGCGTCGCGCGGTTTGCTGCGCGCTTCGGTTTTAGCGTCGCCAAAGAAACGCTGAAGCTGATGCGCGAAATGACGCAAAACGGCGAAGTGGACGCGCTGGTCGCGGAGCGGGTATGGCAGGAGTTGGCGAAAGGGTTGATGGAAGCAAAACCCTCGCGCATGTTTGAAGTGTTGCGCCAAAGCGGCGCGCTCAATAAAATCCTGCCTGAAGTAGACCGCTTGTTCGGCGTACCGCAACCACAGGAGTATCATCCGGAAATTGATACCGGGGTGCACATCATGCTGGTGATTGACTATGCCGCATCAAAGAATTATTCACTGCCGGTGCGATTTGCCGCGCTCACCCACGATCTCGGCAAGGGTGTGACGCCGCACAGCCAATGGCCGCGCCATCCCGGCCATGAGTCTAAGAGCGTAGAGCTCGTCAAAGCGCTTTGCAAGCGCATCAAGGTTCCTGCTGCCAGCCGCGATCTGGCGCTGATCGCCGCCAAATACCATGGCGAGGCGCACCGCGCACTGGAACTCAGGCCTGCGACCCTCGTCCGCCTGCTTCAAGCGCTTGACGCATTCCGCAAGCCGCAGCGCTTTGCCGAATTTCTTGAAGCCTGCGGCTGCGATTTCCATGGCCGTCCGGGTTTTGAAACCAAACCTTTCCCGCAAGCCGAATATCTGCAAAATGCACTGCGTGCCGCGCAAAGCGTGAATGCAGGCGCGATAGCCAGGCGGGTTCGCCAGCCCAGTCAAATCGCAGCCAGTGTGCGCGCAGCGCGGATCGCTGCGGTCAAAAGCTGGCTCAAGCATGCCGTGTAAACCGCTACCGGCCTCGAAACGTTTATACCATTTCAAATTCCATTAAAGGAGAACACCATGTTCAAACCCGTTTTGTTTGTATCACTCTTGCTGTTTCCCGCATTTGCGCTGGCCGATTCCGCGGACAAGTCTGGAGAAAAGCAGTACCGTATGGAGGAGCAGTTCAAGAAAGCCGACAAGGACAACGATGGCACGCTCACCAAAGAGGAAGCCAAAGCCATGCCGCATGTCGCCAAACATTTCAAGGAAATCGATACCGACAAGGACGGCACCGTTTCCATGGATGAAATCCGCGCATTCATGAAATCCCATAAAGACGATGCGCACGAGCACGGCAAGGAGAGCTTCAAAAAGGCCGACAAGGACCACGACGGCACGCTCACCAAAGAAGAAGCCAAGGCCATGCCGCATGTCTACAAGAACTTCGATGCCATAGACACCGACAAGGACGGCACGGTTTCGCTTGAGGAAATCCACAACTTCATGAAAGCCAAGCGCGAGGAACACAAGGCCGACAAGCCCCAGGCCAATTGATTGGGCGAGCATCACAACGCCGGTGGCATAAAACCCTCGGCGTTTTTATTTGTGAAACGGAAATCTCACCAAACTAAGGAACCTCTGATTAAGTCCCACGAGGGCGCGACGCAGGCTTTTCGGGATGAGATGCGCGAAGCGAGACGCAGCGAATGGTTGACCCCCCTTCGCAAGCCGAGCGACAAAGCAGATCGCCCGAAAAGCCGCGTCCCGACCGGGTTTCGGCGCAATGCGGCGCTTGCGTCGTTGCGCTCCTCGTGCTTAAGCTACGGCTAGGCACCTTCGTCGCGCTCCTTGCAATCATCCGCATTGCGCCAGAAACGCGCACCGCGGAGGACTTAATCAGAGGTTCCCTAAATTGAGAATGATAGATCTCTACACCTGGGCTACCCCCAACGGCCGCAAGATTTCGATCATGCTGGAAGAAATCGGGCTCCCCTACCGAGTGCATCCCATTGATCTTGCCAAGGGTGAACAGTTTGAGCCGGAATATATGGCGATCTCCCCGTATAGCAAGATACCCGCAATTGTCGATGGAGAAGGACCGGATGGCGTGCCATTCAAGATGTTCGAATCAGGCGCGATTCTGATCTACTTAGCGGAAAAAACCGGCAGGTTTATGCCGAATAGTGCACTGTCGCGTTATGTGGTGTTGCAGTGGCTGATGTTCCAGATGGGCAATGTCGGCCCGTTTTTCGGCCAGGCGCACCACTTTCTGCGTTTCGCACCCGAACCAGTGCCTTACGCCATCGAGCGCTATACCAAGGAAACCGCCCGGCTCTACGGCGTGCTGCAGCTCCAGCTCGCTGAACATGCTTATCTTGCGGGTGAATATTCGATCGCCGACATTGCAACTTTTCCGTGGGTGGCGCGCTTCGAGTGGCACAAAATCCGGCTGGAGAATTACCCGAACGTCAAACGCTGGTTCGATATCATCGCGGCGCGTCCCGCAGTGCAGCGCGGCATGGCAGTGCCGCACTGATCTCAATTCGTTCGGCTGTGACGCTCTAGGAATTCGAGGATGTCCTGCACCTTGAGTTCATGCGGATTTCTGATTCTGCCTTTGATGACCCCCACCCATGTTATGTTCTTCTGCATGCGTTCCACTACCAGGCGCCATTCTTTTGCGGTATGCCGTTTGGGATCGGGCAGTTCATGGCATTGCATGCAGGCTTCACTGTAGGTCCGGCCCGCGACCGTGGTTTTGAGTTCCGGGTATTGACCCGGATCTATCGCTTTCTGCCCGTGTTTGCCTAAGTAAGCGAGCAAGGAATCGAGTTCCTGTTGCGAGGGCGCTTGCACGCTTTCCATCAACTCTTTCATCAAGATGCCCATGTTGCCCTCGCCTTGAGTGCGCCGGTTCATGCGCTTGACCACCACCTGCCATCTCTCAGGCGTGTGCATATAGGGGCTGGGGAGGTAATGGCACTGCACGCAATAACGGGTCAGCGCCCGTGCGCCCGCGGAATCCGGCTCGGGCAATTCCCTGGGATCTGGACCGGGTGGCAGGATGCGGCTTAGCATCAATCCGTGCGGGCCTTGCTCCCATTTCTTGACGGTGGTGCTGGTGTCTTTCGCCTGCTCAATGGCCAGCGACTGGCTTGAGGCCAGCAGCAGTGTGGCGAAGTATAAATAACAGCGATGCAAGGTCATGGTTGGACGTGAAGTTCACGCGGCGGCGGCCACGAGTGGTTGTGATTATATTGTGCTAATCTGCAATTAGACCAGCCTGCACAAGATTTGAAAGGAGCGCACATGTTATCCATTACCCATTACGACGCCCTCATCATCGGCACCGGCCAATCGGGAAAACCGTTGGCTGTCGCGCTCGCCAAAGCAGGATGGAAAACCGTAGTAATCGAACGCAAGCATGTGGGCGGCACCTGCGTCAATGTCGGCTGCACGCCGACCAAGACCATGGTGGCAAGCGCGCGAATTGCTTATCTGGCACGCCGCGCCGCGAGTTACGGAGTCAACGCCGGGGACGTGAGCGTTGATATGGCCAAAGTTTACGCGCGCAAACAAGCCGTAGTTGAAAGCTTCCGCAAAGGCGGGCAGGACAGGCTGGAGAAGACGCCCAATCTCGAGCTCATTTTCGGTGTGGCGCGATTCAAGGACCCCCGTACAGTTGAGGTGCGTTTGAACGGCGGTGGAATGAGGGAAATGACCGCGGACAGAATCGTCATCAACACCGGCGGCAATCCCGCGCTGCCGCCGATACCCGGATTGAGCGAAGCCCGGCCCCTGAATTCTTCCACCATCATGGAGCTGCAGGCACTGCCTGAGCACCTGCTGGTGCTGGGTGGAAGCTACATCGGCCTCGAGTTCGCGCAGATGTTCCGCCGCTTCGGCAGCCGCGTCACCATCATTCATCGTGATGACCGGCTGATTAACCGCGAAGACCCGGATGTATCCGAGGAAGTGCAGAAGATCCTGCGCCAGGACGGCATTGAGATTTTGCTAAATGTGCAAGTCGTGCAGATTTCCCGGAAGCAAAACGGACGGATTGAGATCAACATCAGGACGCCGGCGGGAGAGCAATCAGTGGCGGGCTCGCACCTGCTCGCGGCGCTGGGGCGCGTGCCCAGCACGGCGGAATTGAATCTCGCGGCGCCGGGGATTGAGACCGACCAGCCGGGCTATATCAAGGTCAACAACAAACTGGAAACCAACGTTCCGGGCATCTACGCTATCGGCGATGTCAAGGGAGGGCCTGCGTTCACGCACATATCGTATGACGATTTTCGCATCCTGCGCTCAAACTGGCTGGAAGGCGGAAAAGCTACTTTGGATGGACGTCTGGTGCCCAACACCATGTTTATTGATCCGCAGCTCGCCAGCGTGGGTTTGACCGAAACCGAGGCGCGGGCACAGAAGCGCAACTACCGGGTCGCGAAACTGCCGATGGCGCATGTAGCACGGGCGATTGAAATGGGAGAAACGCGCGGTTTCATGAAAGCCATCGTGGATGCCGACAGTGGACAGATTTTGGGCTGCACCATATTGGGCGTCGAGGGCGGGGAGATCATGGCGATGCTGCAAATGGCGATGATGGGCGGGGTGCACTACGCAAAAATCAAGGAAGGAATTTTCGCCCACCCCACTCTCGCCGAGTCGCTCAACAATTTGTTCATGACACTGGATGCCTGATGGATCAAAATCGCCTCCGCGTTTCACCTCTCCAGCAGCCGTTCAAGCACCACGCAATACCCGCTACATGAATCAGAAAATCGTTTTATCCTGGAGCGGCGGCATACATAGCATGCTCATGCTGTATAGGCTGCTCGAGCAGGGCGAGCACGACATCTTGGCGCTGATTACTACGGTGCTCGCGGGCGAAAGCAAAATCGTGATGCACGAAGTGCCGCAGGCCCTGCTCGAAGCTCAGGCCTGCGCTTTGGGTTTTCCGCTCTATACTCTCGAGGTGCCGCGAGACGCCGCCAATGCCGCTTATGAGGAAAAATTCATCGGCTTGCTGCAGCGGCTCAAGCGTCGGAACGTGGACAGCATTGCCTTTGGCGATATTTTTCTCGAAGACATACGTGCGTACCGAGAAAGTTTCTTGCATAAAATCGGCATGCAACCCCTGTTCCCTCTTTGGAACATCGACAGCCGGGCGCTTGCAGGAGAATTCATGGAACTGGGATTCAGGGGCGTCACCGTATGCGTGGACAGCCGGGCGCTTGATGCCTCATTTGCCGGCTGCGAGATGGACCCCGAGTTTTTCAAGGCGCTTCCCGCGGGTATGGACCCTTGCGGCGAGAACGGCGAATTTCACAGCTTCGTTTACGACGGCCCGCTGTTCAAGGACCGGTTGCGCTTCACCAAGGGCGAGGTGATGCAGCGCGGGGCATTTTATTATTGCGATTTGACCGTGCAGTGAAACGGTGAGCAAACCCAATAATCGCAGCGTGGATTAGGGAACCTCTGATTAAGTCCTCCGCGGATTGCGTTGCTGGCAAAATGCGGATGGATGCAAGGCGCGCGACGAAGGTCGTAGCCGGGACTACGACACCGAGGAGCGCAACGACGCAGACGCCGCATTTTACCTCAACCCGGGGGGACGGTGGCTGGTCCGGGCGGTCTGCTTTGTCGCTCGGCTTGCCAAGGGAAATGACCCTTGGCTGCGCCTCGCTTCGCGCATACCATCCCAGAAAGCCACCGTCGCAACCGCGTGGGACTTAATCAGAGGTTCCTTAATGCTTCACAACATGCGGCTTTTGTCGCCGCTCATAAAACCGATGAGTTGCTGCGAAATGTCTTTACCCAGCGCCAGCACTTTGAATAACTCTCCCATTTCCGCCGGGCTCAGCAGTTTTTGCGCTGCCGAAACAAAAGGCAGATAAGCGGCATCATCCGGCGCAGTTT
The DNA here is from genome assembly GCA_036522275.1 of Burkholderiales bacterium. GTDB lineage: Bacteria > Pseudomonadota > Gammaproteobacteria > Burkholderiales > JAHFRG01 > JAHFRG01. Next base: position 37,076 of record DATDGC010000051.1, read on the forward strand.
CGCCCAGGATTCCGGTGATGCCGCAGTTCACCAGAAAATGCGCCTGCGTGGTATAACCGAGCAAGCGCAAATCTCCCGCACTCTCAAATATGGCGCTGAAATTTACATGGGCGGTGATGTCTTGCAGACCCGGCAGGTAAAAGGGCTCGTCGTGCGCCTGCTGACGGTAATGGCACATCAATGTGCCGCGGTTGCGTTGCGGGTGGTAATACTCGGCCGCGCCGAAGCCGTAATCCAGTAACAAAATCACACCCAGATCCAGTAACGCCGCAAGGCTGCGCATCAGGCCGCGCGCAGCAAGATGAATTTCGCTTACATAATCAGCCGGCACTTGCAGGCTTGAGGCGATATTGAGCAATTCCCCCTGAGCAAGCGGGTGTTCTTTCCAGCAGAATTTTCCATCTGCAAGGGTGACGCCACGCTCATAAATGCCCTGGCTGCGCCAGGCGACGAGATGCACTGGAAGCGCATCGAAGACCTCGTTGGCCAGGACCAACCCGGCGAAATGCTGCGGCAGTTTGTCGAGCCATTCCACGCGTTGTGCAAGTTTTTTGGGTAGCGTGCCGATCAATGCTTGCTGGCGTTTTCGCAATTCGCCGCTTACTTCCAGGATAAAATAGTGCTCGGGCGCCTTGTTCTGCGCTTCCAGCTCGCGCAACAGATCACAAGCAAGTTTCCCAGCCCCAGCCCCCAATTCCAGAATGTTTCCGGCAGTGATGGACAGCACCTGCGAGACTTGTTTCGCCAGGCAGCGGGCAAAAAGCGGCGATATGTCGGGTGCGGTGACAAAGTCGCCGGCAACCCCGAATTTTTCTGCGCCTGCGCTGTAGTAACCGAGCCCAGGGGCGTACAGTGCGAGTTCCATGTAGCGGGCGAATGAAATCCAGCCACCGCTTGCTTCAATCTCCTCGAGTATCATCCGCGTAAGCCATTTGCTGTGCTGCATGGCTTGCGTGCTGGGTTGTGGCAGTGGCGGCATCTCGCTTGGGAAATGAGCTGAAAAGGTTAGGCAGCCGCTAATTGTCAGGAAATTGCTGTAAAATTCCGGCTTTCAACACCAGCAGAATATAGCGGAGAAACAGGGTGCAAGGCAAAGTCGTCTTGATCACCGGGGGCGCAAGACGGGTGGGTGCAGCGATTTGCCGCAACCTGCATGCGCACGGCGCCAGCATCATGGTGCATTACCGCTCTTCGGCGAAAGAAGCCCGCGCGCTGCAAGCCGAACTCAATCTGAAGCGTACCGATTCGGTGGCGCTGATCCAGGCGGACCTTCTCAACTTGCCAATGCTGCCAAACCTGGTGGGCGATACCGTAAAGCGATTTGGCAAGCTGGATGTAGTGATCAACAATGCTTCCAGCTTTTTCCCCACAGCGGTGGGGGATATAAACGACAAGGCATGGGATGATCTCATCGGCACCAACCTTAAGGCGCCGCTGTTTCTCTCGCAGGCGGCAGTGGGACAGCTCAAAAAAAACCATGGCTGCATCGTCAACATCGTGGACATCCATGCTGAGCGGCCGATGAAGAATTACGTGGTGTATAGCACGGCGAAGGCCGGGTTGGTAAACCTGACGCGCTCGCTGGCACGCGAGCTGGCGCCGGAAGTCAGGGTGAATGGCGTGGCGCCCGGCGCCATCATCTGGCCGGAAGACGAGGCTTGGTCGGACGAGCTATCACGCCAGCGCATCATCAATTCGACGCTATTGAAGCGTGTCGGCGATCCGGAAGACATCGCCAAGGCGGTGTATTTCCTGATTGCCGATGCGCCGTATATCACGGGACAGATTATTGCAGTCGATGGCGGCAGGAGTATCAACATATGAAGACAAGCCCGATTACACCCCCGCGCACATTGTTAAGTCTGACCGGCAAGGCGATTGCCGATTACGCGATGGTTCGCCCGGGTGATCGTGTTTTGCTCGGGCTTTCCGGCGGCAAGGACAGTTTGTCGTTGTTGCATGTGTTGCTGCATCTCAAGGCCAAATCGCCGGTGAAATTTGAACTCGCCGCCGCGACCGTGGACCCCCAATCGCCTGAATACCATCCGGAGCCGCTTAAAACCTTTATGGCTAAGCTGGGCGTGCCGTATTTCTATGAAAGTTATCCGGTGCTGGAACTAGCGAAGCAAAAAATGGGGAAGAATTCGTTCTGCGCATTTTGCTCGCGCATGCGGCGCGGCATGCTCTACGGCGCGGCACGGCGCGAAGGCTACAATGTGCTGGCGCTGGCGCAGCATCTCGACGACCTCGCCGAGACTTTCATGATGAGCGCGATGTTTGGGGGGAAACTGCGCACCATGCGCGCGCATTATGTCAACGACGAGGGCGATATCCGCGTGATCCGCCCTTTCATTTACGTGCGCGAGCGCCAGACTGCAGCGTTTGCCAAAAACGTCGGCCTTCCGGTGATTGCGGAGAACTGCCCGGCGTGCTTTGCCATGCCCATGCAGCGCTGGCAAATGAAGCAAAAGCTTGCCCAGTTTGAGGCGGCCAACAACAAGATATTCGCCAATCTTCTCACCGCGATGCGCCCGCTGCTCACGGCATCCCAAGGGGACGATTAGCGCCTTGTCTATGCTATTATTGGGCGCGGTAAAAAATGGGGTAAGGTTACCCTAGCCGGATTTCGATCAGAGCGGGCCAACAACTCAACCAAGGGAGGTTAATCATGAAACGCCATATCTATTCTGTGCTGTTACTTACCCTGTTTGCAATTGCACCCAGCGCTTGGGCGGGGCCCAAGGAGGAGGTTGCTGCCGCCTCCGCGAAATGGGCGGTAGTTTTTACGGACGACAACCCCGACCCAATCCTCGCGCTCTACGCCAAAGATGCCGTGTTGTGGGGAACGCTGTCTCCCAAGCGGCGGGATGATCCGGAAGGGGTTCGAGATTATTTTGTGAAAGCCTATGCTGCTCTCCCGCAGCACAAGGTCAGTTTCGGAGACCAGTTAATCCGGGTATATGGCAACACTGCCATCAACACCGGTTATTACACGTTATTTTATGTAAAAGACGGCGAGGCCAAATCTCTCCCCGCGCGCTACAGTTTTACCTACGTGAAGAAGGGAAAAAAGTGGCTGATCGTGGATCATCACTCGTCCGTGATGCCAGCGCCGCCAAAGTAACGGCAAAACCCGGGCTCAGGCCTTGATGAGAATGCGATATCCTCCGTGCCCAAAAAACTTGGGGTCAGGTCTTGAAATATGAGAATTCGATTTTCTCTGCGTCCTCTGCGTCCTCTGCGGTGAAAGGTCATTGTTGGCGTCCTTGCGGCCTAATTTCTTTCTCAAAGGTGTGCGCTTACTTACGCCGTGGCGCAGGATGCTCCAGCAGCGTTCCGACCTTGCGCTCCATTGCGTCGCGGCGGCATAGGAGGCGCACTTGCTTTCCCGTGACGAGCGGATAGTGCCGGATTTCATCCAGCATCTCGGGCATGTCCCAGCAATCGCTGCCATTGGTGACCCACAACTTCGGGTCCATCTTGCGCAGATCAAAAGCTCTGGAATAACTGCGCAGCGTCAAGCGGCCTTTTTTGTTCGTGTACTCATGAAAATAGGACATTGCAAGCTCTCGCAGCGTGCGGTACACCGGATCACGGTAGCGTAGCTGCGCATGATTGGTTTTGGAAATCGCGCCCCAGCCGCCGCCGCGGCGGAACAGCGCGACTACATGATCAAAATCATGCACGGCTCTGAGGTCCAGCAAGAGTGGGGGCTCGCCGTGGATCCACAGTGCGCAAGCCGCGAGCATGGCCCCCTCGATGCAATGCGCGTGGTGCCGCCGCAGCACCTGGCGCACCGAAAGACAGGTGTCTCCCTTGTGTTCAAAGTTAGCCCGCAGCGCGCTGACAAAATCCTGGATTTTGTGCGGTGTTGAAAGCCGCTTGAGGATGGTGTACTCGGCTTTTGTCAAGCCGAGGTCTTGGCGGCGCGCGGTGCGTATTTTCATTTTAATGGCTCCTTGACGCCGTACAACGTGGGCCTACTTCTGCTTCTCCTGGTTAAGTTCGAGGGTTTTTACAAAGCGCGTGGCCAGCTCTGGCTGTGACGCATACTTGTCGAGATTCACCGACATTGCCTTGTCCAGGGTCTCTAGGCGGGCTGTGGGCGCAGGATGGGTCTTGAACATCAGCGCCAGCGAGCTGTCCTGCGGGTTTAAGTTTGCGAGCGTCTGCAGCACCAGCGGCAGCCCGTAGGGATCATAGCCCGCGCGCGCGGCGAGCACCACGCCGATGCGGTCCGCCTCGAATTCATCTTCCTTGTCGAGGCCGCGCGCGTATAACTCGGTGCCGACGCCGGCGATTCTATTCAGCGCTTCGGTGCTCTTGCTTTTCTGGGTGGCGATTGACAGCGCGTCGGCAAACAAGCCCACCTGCGCATTTTTCTGGATCGCCTTGAGATGGTGTTTTTTCAGCACATGCCCAATCTCATGCGCCAGCACGCCGGCGAGTTCCGCCTCGCTATTCATTTTCAAAAGCAACCCTTTGGTGATGAACACATAGCCGCCGGGGGCGGCAAACGCGTTCACGTCATCGCTCTCGAGTACTCCGAAATGCCATTCCAGATTCGGTCGCTCGCTTTGCTGTGCGACCCACCTGCCGACTTGGTTCACGTATTTCTGCACGCGCGCATCCGGCACGAGCGGTGCAGCACCGAGCAGATTGGAAGCAACGCCTGAGCCGATTTCCACCTCCTCTTTTTCATTAACTTCGCGAAGTTGGCCGGCGTGGGTTAACAAGTCTTTAATTTTTCCTATATCCAACTGAAATGCCCGTGCTTGAAACGGCATACCCAGCGCAAGCAGCAAAATAATGAGTCGTCTCATCGCTCACCTCCAAATGGCGTCGGGACGCTGGTTCCCGTTGCCTGTGTTTGCGCTGGCTCTGGCAGATAATTGATTTGCTGCGCAGTGAGTTTGGCACTGGCAGCGAATTTCTGCGCTTCAGCGGGAGGGATTGTCAATTGGTGAAGTTTTTCCAGTTCCTGCGGGTTGGGCCGGGCATTTTTCAGGTCGGCTTCGGAAAGGCCTCTTACTCCGGTCGCTACCGTGACGCCGGTATTACCGCTGCGCCCGAGACCGAGATTAATGAGCGATTCAAGGCCGCTGTCGCCGCCTATCGTCCGGCCTTCGCCCGTACGCAGGCTGAGCAGGCGCACCCAGCCCTGCTGCTGCTCTTTCACCTGCAGCCAGGCGCCTTGGCGTGAAATGATTTCCACCTTGGTTTTTTCCGGCAGGGTGGCGAGCGTCTTGGCATCGCTGAAAGGCGCGTCTTTAAGCTCGGTACTTCTCATCGTATAGCCGAATTCTGCAGCATAGGCCGCCACAACGTGCAGAAATAAAAAGATTATCGCAATAATCCGCATAGCTAACCTCTCATTGCATTTTTTTCCTGGGCTCAAGCAGATTGACTTCCTGTGTCCGACCTTTTACTTTATAAGATCCACGGTCAATAAAGTCAAACGCCTGGTTCGCTCGTTTTACGGTCTCGCTGGAGACCAGAATACGGCTCACCCCTTTGGTCAGGCCTTCGATGCGGCTCGCCAGGTTAACGGTATCGCCGATCACGGTGAAATCCAGCTTTTGCTCCGAACCGATGAAACCAACCACTGCTGGCCCGCTGTGGATGCCGATGCCGATATCGAAGTCGATGCTGAGTTCGGATTTGAACTGCTCCAGTGCTTCGCTCATCTCCAGTGCCGCGTCGATCGCGTGCCTGGCGTGATCCGGGTCGTCGAGTGGCGCGCCCCAAAATGCCATGATGGCATCTCCGATGAATTTATCCAAAGTGCCGCCGTGGCGGAAAATGACTTCCACCTGCCTGCTGAAATAACGGTTCAAGAGCGCCACGATTTCCTGCGGTGGACGGGTCTCGGAGAGGGCGGTGAAACCGCGAATGTCGGAAAACAGCACGCTGATGTCGCGCATCTGGCCGCTTAGCGATTGCACGGTTTGGCCTTGGTCAACCAATTGCTTGACTACATGTGGGTCCAGAAAGCGATTGAACATGCGCACCGCCTGCTCGCGCGCCCTGCGCTCCTTGAGATACGAATGAAGCGCAGCGGCGAAGTAGAAGAACCACGCAAACGCCAAAGGAGAGAAAACCGGCAGCAGGTACCGGTAGTGGACCGCGAGGTAACCTGCGCCCAGCACGATCGCTGACGCCGGGACGAGAACGGCGCCGATTCGAAAAGGGCTCAAACGCGCGCGAAACCCTGCGAGCAGGGCGAGCACCAGCAGCACCGCCAGCAATGCAGGAGTTACAGTTGGCGCAGCATGCATGTAGCCGCGGTTCTTGAGGTTGTCAATCGCAGTGGCGATGATTTGCACTCCCGGGTAGAGACTAGCCACAGGCGTTGCGCGGATGTCGTGCATCCCGCTTGCGGTGGCGCCGATAATCACGATTTTGTTCTCGAATTCATGTGGGTCGCGCTGCGGTTTTTGCCTGCTGAAATCGGCATAGAGCTCCGCATAAGGGATGTGTTTGTAGGCGAAAGCGCTGCCATGCCACCCAAGAATGATGCTCTGAGTATCTGGTAGGGTGTAATGCAAATCAGCGGCGAGACGCGCAGGCAACGATGGGATGCGCCAGCCGTAAGCCTGAATATAAAGATCGTATCTGCGGCCGATGCCATCCTCGTCCTCGTTGTAATTGATAGTGCCTGCACGCCAGCTCGGTTTTTCCACCGCCTGTGGCAAGAGCAGTGCCGCGGTGGCTTCAGGATCGGCTCCCGGGGTCGGCAGCAGGGCAAGCGGCTCGGCCACCGATTTCAGCTTTACCCGTTGTGTATCGTCTTCATGCTCGAGGCGCAGCATCGGAAAATACACGTTGCGGGTTTGGCGTATTACCTCGTTGAAAACCGCGTCGTGTTCGGGACGAAAACGGTCGGGCTCGGAAAACAGGATGTCGAAGACGATGGCTTTGGGTTGCTGTTTTTCAATACCCTCGACCAGCTCACCGTGAACAGACCTTGGCCAAGGCCAGTTACCGGCAACATCCACCATTGCCTCCATGCTGTTATTGTCAATATCCACAATCACGATGTCGGGATCGGGGCTAAGCGAGAGCGCGTGCATTTTCACCAAGAAATCAGATACGCGGTTATCCAGGGAAAGCAGAGGGTGTAAGGGGGGAAACTCGATTGCGATGGCAAAGAGCGTTGCCAGCGCGATTAAATTGAGGGGATCGTTAAAGAAGCGCCGCATGCGGCACGTGTTACAAACCCAGCCGTTGCCAGATAGTGGTGGACAGGCCGGCTTGGTTCAAAGTATAGAAGTGCAGGCCGGGGGCACCACTGGAGAGCAGGTGATCGCAGAGCTGAGTGACCACATCGAGCCCGAAGGAACGGATGGATGCGGTATCGTCGCCAAAGCTCTCTAGTTTTTTGCGAATCCAGCGCGGGATTTCTGCGCCGCAGTTGTCGGAAAAGCGCGCAAGCTGCGCGAATTTGTTAATAGGCATGATGCCCGGGACGATCGGCACGTTGAGACCCAGCGCTTCACATTCGTCAATGAAGCCGTAATAGCTGTCCGCGTTGAAGAAATACTGGGTAATTGCGGAATTAGCGCCGGCATCCATCTTGCGCTTGAAATTGCGGACATCCTCCTGGGCGGAGCGCGCCTGGGGATGGAATTCCGGATAGCAGGCCACTTCGATATGAAAAGCGTTGTCGTATTCCTTGCGGATGAATTCCACCAGTTCGTTGGCGTAGCGAAATTCCCCTGGGGAGGCCATTCCCGAAGGCAGATCTCCCCGCAACGCGACGATGCGCTTGATTCCGCTGGCGCGGTACTGATCCAACACGGCGCGGATAGTTTCACGTGTGGTGCTGATGCACGAAATATGTGGCGCCGCGCTTAAACCTTCGCGCTGGATTTCCAGCACGGTTTCCAGCGTGCGGTCGCGGGTCGAACCACCAGCACCGAAAGTTACCGAAAAGAATTCCGGTTTGAGCTGCGCCAGTTGCTTGCGCGTTGCGCGCAGTTTCTCCACCCCTTGCGGCGTCTGCGGCGGGAAGAACTCGAAACTGAAAGAGCGAGGGAAGTTTTGTTGTGATTGCATTTTTACCGCAGAGGTGCAAAGAAAGGCAAATTCTATCAGGTTCTGTTGCTTCCCCGTGCCTCTGCGTCTCCGCGGTTCGAGTTTCTAATAACGGTAATGCTCTGGCTTGAACGGGCCAGCCTTGTTAACGCCGATGTACTTCGCCTGTTCTTCGGTGAGTTCAGTGAGCTTGGCGCCGACTTTCTTCAAGTGCAGCCGTGCCACTTTCTCGTCGAGGTGCTTGGGCAGCACATAGACTTTATTTTCGTACTTTGCACCGTGCTGCCATAACTCGATCTGCGCCATTACTTGGTTGGTGAAGGAGTTGGACATCACGAAACTGGGATGCCCGGTGGCGCACCCTAAGTTGACCAGCCGCCCCTCGGCGAGCACGATGAATCGCTTGCCGTCGGGAAAAATCACATGGTCCACCTGCGGCTTGATGTTTTCCCACTTGTATTGGCGAAGTGATGCAATGTCGATTTCCGTATCGAAATGGCCGATGTTGCACACGATGGCGTTATGTTTCATCTTTTTCATATGTTCGAGGGTGATGACATGGTAGTTGCCGGTGGCGGTCACAAAAATATCCGCCTTGTCGGCTGCATCCTCCATGGTTACCACGCGATAGCCTTCCATCGCCGCTTGCAGCGCGCAGATCGGATCGATTTCGGTGACCCACACCGTCGCCCCCAAACCGCGTAAAGACTGTGCGCAACCCTTGCCGACATCGCCGTAGCCGCAGATTACCGCGATCTTGCCTGCGATCATGACGTCGGTGGCGCGCTTGATGCCGTCCACCAGCGATTCGCGGCAGCCATACAGGTTATCAAACTTGGATTTGGTTACCGAATCGTTGACGTTGATCGCGGAGAAAGGCAGCCGCCCTTCCTTCTGCATTTGATAGAGCCGCTTGACACCGGTCGTGGTTTCTTCAGTCACCCCTTTGATGTCCGCGAGCGCTCTTCCATACCAGCCCGGCTTGGCTTCCAACCGTTTTTTGATTGACGCGAACAGCGCGCGCTCTTCATCATTCGTCGGTTTGGCGATGACCGAAGGGTTTTTCTCCGCCTGTGCACCCAGTATGACGAGCAGTGTCGCGTCGCCACCGTCGTCCAAGATCATGTTGGAAAAGCCGCCATCGGCCCACTCGAAAACGCGGTGCGTGAATTCCCAATATTCGTCCAGCGTCTCGCCCTTGTACGCAAACACCGGCGTGCCCGCAACCGCAATTGCGGCGGCCGCGTGGTCTTGGGTCGAGTAGATGTTGCATGAAGCCCAGCGCACTTGCGCGCCCAGGGTCTTCAGGGTCTCGATCAGCACCGCGGTCTGAATGGTCATGTGCAAAGACCCTGCAATGCGCGCATTTTTGAGCGGCTGCTGCGTGCGATATTCCTCGCGCACCGCCATCAGGCCGGGCATCTCGGTTTCAGCAATGGCGATTTCCTTGCGGCCCCACGGCGCCAAGGAAATATCAGCAACCTTGTAATCGGTGAAGCCGGGATTAAGCACTGCGCTCATTCTGTTTGCTCCTGAACCATGCTGCCCGTACGCTGCGCTAAGCCACTTGGGTTTCAAGTGTGCGGCCGGCATCGGCCCGCAGCGCCTCGACCTTGTCGGTATTTTGGTTCCGGTCGCCGCAAAGCGGCTTAATCCGCATACTGCGCGGGTTAGCCTTCACCGAAATGTGGGCTAGACGCTTCATGCATTTAGGCGTGAATCGCTTCGCGTTTCACGCCGGCGTCGTCGGCGAGCGCCGTCGCCTTGTCCACATTTTCCCAGGTGAATTCCGGTTCGTCGCGGCCGAAATGCCCGTAGGCAGCAGTCTTCTGGTAAATCGGGCGCAAAAGATCGAGTGCATGGATGATGCCTCTTGGACGCAGGTCAAAATGTGCATGTATGAGTTTGATGATCTTGTCGTCGCTGATTTTGCCGGTGCCAAAGGTGTTGACCGTTAGCGATACCGGACGCGCCATGCCAATTGCGTAGGCGACTTGCACTAAGCACTTGCTTGCAAGCTTTGCTGCCACGATGTTTTTCGCCACGTAGCGGGCGGCGTAAGCGGCGGAACGGTCCACTTTGGAGGGGTCCTTGCCGGAAAACGCACCACCGCCGTGAGGCGCCGCGCCGCCATAGGTATCAACGATAATTTTGCGCCCGGTGAGTCCCGCATCACCCATCGGCCCGCCGACCACGAAGCGCCCGGTCGGATTGACCAGATAGCGCGTGTCCTTGAGGAGCATGGTTTTGGGCAGTACCGGCTTGATAATTTCCTCCATCACCGCTTCGGAAATCTGCTTGTGTTCGATTTCCGGCGCGTGCTGAGTGGAGAGCACCACGGTGTCGATTTGCTTGGGCTTGCCGTCAATGTAGCGGATGGTGATTTGCGATTTGGCGTCGGGCCGCAGCCATGGCAGCCGCCCGTCGCGACGCACTTCGGCTTGGCGTTCCATCAGACGGTGCGCCAGATATATCGGCATCGGCATCAATACCGGTGTTTCGTCGCAGGCGTAGCCGAACATCAGTCCTTGGTCGCCCGCGCCCTGCTCCAGATCCAGTCCCTGGCCTTCGTTCACGCCCCGTGCTATGTCTTCGGATTGTTTGCCAAACGATGCGAGCACCGAGCAGCTGCGGTAATCGAAGCCCATTTCCGAGCTGTCGTAGCCGATGCGTTTCACCGTCTCGCGCGCCACTGCGTTGTAATCTACCGTGGCGTGGGTGGTGATTTCACCTGCCATCATCACCAGTCCGGTAGTGACCAGCGTCTCGCAAGCTACCCGCGCGCGCGCGTCCTGCGCTAAGATAGCGTCCAAAATGGCATCGGATACTTGATCCGCTACCTTATCCGGATGCCCTTCCGAAACCGATTCGGAAGTAAACAGGTATTCGTTCATGGTAATCTCGAGATCGGCCGATAAAAGACCGTCTAGGATAACAAATTAACCCCGATTACGAAAGCCGTTTCCCCCATTAAAGCCATGTCACGACTGTTGTCATTTGAACCAGCTTCCGGCCTGAGGAGGCGTGCATGATGGCGCGTGCCGGCTTGGCGCTGGTGTGGCTTTTGCATTTTCTGCCTCTAAACGTTCTAGCCAAGCTCGGCGAGTGGATAGGCATACTGCTTTTTGTTTTGGGTCGTGAGCGGCGCGAGGTAGCGCGCACCAATTTACACCTATGTTTCCCGTACTGGAGCGAAGACAAGCGGGAAACCATATTGCGCAGGCATTTCCGCGCGTTCGGCCGCAATCTTCTGGAACACGGGATTTTGTGGTGGTCGTCGCGCGAGCGCATTGAAAAACTGGTGCGCATCGAAGGCCTGGAAAACTGGCAAGCGGTTAAGGATAAACCGGTTATTTGGCTCGCGCCGCATTTCGTCGGGCTCGACATGGGCGGCTCGCGCATACACGCAGAATTTCCTGGGGTCTCCATGTACAGCCGGCAGAAAAATTCACTGGTGAACGCCTTGCTTTTGCACGGGCGCACGCGCTTCGGTAAGTCCATATTGGTCTCGCGCCAGGAAGGGTTACGCCCGGTGATCAGGGCGCTGCGCGAGGGCGTGCCGCTCTACTATCTGCCTGACATGGATTACGGGCCGCGCGATTCGCTGTTCGTGCCCTTCTTCGGCGTGTCTGCCGCGACGATTCCGACTTTATCCCGGTTGGCGCATATGACCGGCGCCAAAGTCGTGCCGTGCGTCACGCGCCAGCTTCCCGGTGGAGCGGGTTATGTGCTCAGGTTTTACCCAGCGTGGGAGGATTTTCCCGGTGGTAGTGTCGAAGCCGATACCCGGCGCATGAATGCCTTCATCGAAGAACGTGTGCTGGAAATGCCCGAGCAGTATTTCTGGCTGCACAAGCGCTTTAAAACTCGTCCGCCGGGGGAACCGAAGCCTTATTAACCATACAAAGTACTAAAGAAAAGATTTCAATTCGCAGGATTAACAGGATTTCCAGGATTTACAAGATTGAATCCTGTTAACCTTGTGAAATCTTGTTAATCCTGTCTATTTTTTCTTTTTCAGTCCTCAAGGGCTATGGCAGACTGCGGATACGAGGTGCGATGGTGATCCCGGAGCCCCATGGCTTGGTAAACCGGTGTTTCTGGTTTCGGGACTACGAGTTATCTTCGGGATTCAAATCTGTTACGAAAATTAGGTGAACTTCTGTGATTTATACTAATTTTGCTGCTAAATGCTTCTAAAATTCACTAAAATGCATGGATTGGGCAACGATTTTGTCGTGTTTGACGGGATTTCCCAGTGCGTTACCCTGACTTCCGAGCAATGCCGCAAAATTGCCGACCGCCATTTTGGCGTGGGTTGCGACCAGATCCTGGTGGTCGAAAAAGCTACCCATGATGGTGTGGATTTCCGTTACCGCATTTTCAACGCGGATGGGGAAGAGGTGGAGCAATGCGGCAATGGCGCACGTTGCTTTGCGCGCTTCGTTCTGGACAATGGGCTTACCCGCAAAACCGAAATACGGGTTGAAACTGCGGGCGGCACTATCGTTCCGCGCCTAGAAGCCGATCACAGAGTAACGGTCAACATGGGAGTACCACGCTTTGAGCCTGAAGAGATTCCCTTCGAAGCAAGAAAGCGTGCGCTTACCTACTTACTTCTCGTCAAAAAACGGCGGGTTGAGATCAGCACTGCGTCCATGGGCAACCCACATGCAGTACAGGTGGTAAAAAACGTGGACAAAGCGCCGGTGACCACCCAAGGCCCGCTGATCGAAAAGCATGCACGCTTTCCGCAGAGGGTGAACGCCGGTTACATGCAAGTTGTAAATCGCGGCCGCATCAAGCTCAGGGTATATGAGCGTGGCGCAGGGGAAACGCTTGCCTGCGGCAGCGGTGCCTGTGCAGCAGTGGTCGCTGGAATTCAGCGTGGGCTGCTGGACAAACAGGTGGTTGTGGAAACCCGGGGAGGGGAACTTAATGTGCGTTGGGACGGCGCAGGGAAACCGGTGTGGATGACAGGGGGCGCGGTTACCGTGTACGAGGGTACAATCAAAATTTAAGAAAGGACAAGGATGAACATAAGACCAGCGGAGATTGCGGCTTATCTTGAGGCGCATCCGGAGTTTTTCGAGGAATATGCGGATCTGATTGCCAACATTTACATTCCGCACCCGCACGGCGGCAGGGCCATTCCGATCAGCGAGCGACAGATTCTGACTCTGCGCGAAAGGAACCACCAGCTCGAAGCGAAGCTCAGGGAATTGATCCAGTTCGGTGAAGAGAACGACGCCATCGGTGAGCGTGTGCACCGCATCGCTCTGGCTTTACTTAATGCCCGCAACCTGGAATCGCTGCTGCATACTCTGTATTTCAATCTAGGCGAGGATTTCGCCGTGCCGCATGTGGCATTGCGGCTGTGGGGAGTCAATACCAGTCATCAACTGTCCGAATTCAGCGCAGTAAGTGAGAAGTTGCGGGTTTTTGCCGAAACGCTGACCGGTCCCCATTGTTGCGCGCAATTTGAAGGAGCAGACTGGTTTGGCGAAGACGCGCCGAGACTGCGCTCGTTTGCTTTGGTTACGCTGCGTGCCGAGCGGTTGTTCGGCCTGCTCGCGCTGGCGAGCGAAGATTCCAAGCGGTTTTATCCGGAAATGGGAACGTTGTATTTGAAACGCCTGGGTGAACTTGCCAGCGTTGCGTTGATGCGTCACTTGATGTAAGGAGTGAGGGTGAGAAACAACGGCCTGGTGAAAGCCGGGTGCTCGGAGAACGATTATCTCGCGCGCTATTTATCGTATCTTGCAACCGAGCGGCGCTTAAGCAGTTACACCTGCGAAAATTATGCTCGCGATGTCAAAGCGCTGCTGGAACTAGCCGGGACAACCCCGCTCAAGGATTTGCAGATTCAGCATATCCGGCGCTATGTTGCGCAGCTCCATGCACGTGGATTGAGCGGCAAGACGCTTGCGCGCATGCTCTCAGCCTGGCGCGGATATTACCATTATCTGGCGCGCGACCACGGTTTTTCCCAGAATCCTTGCCAAGGTCTGCGCGCGCCGAAATCGGCAAAACACCTTCCTCATGCGCTCTCACCCGACGAAGCCAACCACTTGGTGGAGATCCCTGTTGAAGGACCGCGGGCGTTGCGTGACAAAGCGATGCTGGAACTGTTTTACTCATCCGGCCTGCGCTTGAGCGAACTTTCGGGATTGCGGGTGGAAGATGTGAACCTTGACGACGCTACTGTGCGCGTAACCGGCAAAGGCAACAAAACTCGTATTGTACCGGTCGGCAGTCACGCCATTACCGCCATTCGTGCCTGGCTCGCAGAGCGCAATAAATTGTTCGGAAGGCAAAGCGCGTTGTTTCCGGGCAAAAACGGCAAGCCGCTCAGCCAGCGTGCAATCCAATATTGCGTGAGGCGATGGGCGGTGAGGCAGGGGATCAGCGGCAACGTGCATCCGCATGTGCTGCGCCATTCGTTTGCTTCGCATGTGCTGCAATCGAGCGGTAATTTGCGCGCGGTGCAGGAAATGCTTGGGCACGCCAGTATCTCAACAACCCAGGTTTACACTCATTTAAACTTCCAATACCTGGCCAAAGCCTACGACAAGGCTCATCCACGCGCCAAAAAGAAGCCGTAACCGTCGGTTTGCATCTTCGCTCTTGGCCATGCATAAACTGATTCTGAAACCGGGGCGTGAGAAATCACTGCTGCGCCGCCATCCCTGGATTTTTTCAGGTGCCTTGGCGCAAATACAGGGCTCGCCTGAAGCGGGTGATACCGTTGAAATCGTTTCCTCGCAGGCAAAATTTCTTGCCTATGCGGCCTACAGCCCGCATTCACAAATCGTAGCGCGGGTGTGGGATTGGAACCGGGACAGCTGCATAGACCAGCAATTTTTTCATCGCCGCTTGAACCATGCCATCATGGCGCGCCGGGCGCTCGTTCACGAAACCAATGCCGTGCGCTTGGTGTACAGCGAGTCCGATGGTTTGCCCGGCTTGATCGTAGATCTTTATGATGACAGCTTGGTCATGCAAGTGTTGAGCGCGGGCATGGAACGCTGGTATCAAACCTGCGCTGATATTGTGCTGGAATTAACCGTCGCAGCACGTGTGTTCGAGCGCTCCGACGCCGAAGTGCGGCAGCTCGAAGGTTTGCTTCCCAGAGTCGGGGCGCTGCGCGGTTCAGCGCCTCCGCAGCGTATCAAAATCGGGGAAGGGCGGCTTGAATTCTGGGTGGATGTGAGAAAAGGACAGAAGACCGGCTTTTATCTTGATCAACGGGTAAACCGTGCGCGGGTTGGCGCGCTTGCTCGGGATAAAGAAGTGCTCGACTGTTTCTGCCATAGCGGGGGTTTTGCCTTGCACGCGCTCGCCAACGGCGCAAAATCGGTTTTGTCGGTGGATTCTTCTGCTGAAGCGTTGCAACTTGCGCGAGAGAATCTCGCTTTGAACAGTCTGCCGGAGGATAAGGCCGAGTGGCGCGAAGGCGATGTATTTGAAGTATTGCGAAGTTTGCGCGACGAGGCGAGACGCTTCGACATGATAATTCTCGACCCTCCAAAGTTTGCGCCCACTGCTGCGTCTGCCGAGAAAGCGGCGCGCGGTTACAAGGACATCAACCTGCTTGCTTTCAAGCTGCTGCGCCCGGGTGGCTTGCTCGCCACATTTTCCTGCTCCGGCGGAATCTCTTCCGAGCTGTTCCAGAAAATCGTCGCTGGGGCCGCGCTTGATGCGGGAGTAGACGCTCAAATCGTAGAACAGTTTACCGCGACCCCGGACCATCCGGTGGCGCTCAATTTTCCCGAAAGCGCTTATCTGAAAGGCTTGCTGTGCCGAATTACCGGTTAAATCGTTAACAGAGGAGTGTGTATGAAAGTCGCTTATATTTTTTCAACACAAGGTCATACCGTTTCCTACAAGCTCGGCAAAATGATCCTGCCGCAACTTGAACATGATGCCCACGGAGTTGAAGTGGTCGGCATGTTTTTCTTTGAGGACAACAATTATGTGCTGGTCAAGGGCGACCCCATCGGCGAGCGGCTGGCCAAGGTGGCACGGGAAAAAAACATCCTGCTGATGGGTTGTGACCAATGCTGCTATGAGCGCGATATCGCTGATAAGTTGATGGAAGGCGTGCCGATTGGTTGCTTCCCAAACCTCTATGAAGCGCTTTCGAAAAACATGCCGGATCAGGTCATCACTCTGTAAAAAACGTACTGAACTGTTTGTCCGCCTGTGCTATTAATTCGCCTGACATTAGATTTTCGAGTTTCATTGGGGCTGCGTCCCGAGTTGCCTGAACATGAAAAGCCGAGCAAATCATCGCTGAAAAATATTCAACATGATTTCATAGGGTGTATTTGCCCCGGAATGGGAAGCGTTATAGAATTACCTTAAGCTTCAGAAATTAACCTCGGGATCATATGTTTTAGATGAAACTCCAGCGCATCTTTGCATATACTTTTTTCGCAGTTGCTCTGCTGTTTGCGCAGCAGGGCGCACTCGTGCATGGTGTTTCGCACTATTTGTCCGACGAGGCTCCGTCTCAACAAGACAAGCCGCTGCCGAATTCCAAGGTGTGCGACAAGTGCCTTGCTTACGCCGGTATAAGCGGGGCACTGCATTCCGACAGCCCGACCATTCTGCTGCATGATACAAACGCAGGGCTTTTTGCCAGCGTTGCGCAT
>DATDGC010000052.1:0-57561 GCA_036522275.1 Burkholderiales bacterium
GTCCATACCTCGGGTGACGTCAACCATTTCTTCCCCCATAGGCCAGAGGTCGCGCAAGTAAGCCCGGGCGACATACGGTCCTTTGCCGATATTAAACGAGCCTTGGCGAACGGCGTCACCATTAGTCAATCCTCCAAGACCAGTGGCACTACTGACTGCAGCGCCTTTAAAGAGTTCAAGATCGAGATAGGCTTGCAAATGGTTCCAGACCTTCATGCCGGTATACAGACCGAAAGTCTGGGTTTTTTGCGTGTCACCGTCGTCACGCAAACTGTTGGGGCCTGAATAAGCGGCCCCAAAGGGAAAGAGATGCTGGGCAATAAGCGTGTATTGCGCTCCGAGAAGCTGAGGCAGCTCCGGGCCTTCCGCATACGCGTTGGCCACAACGACCATGGTGAGGATGATTACTGCCAAAAGCGCGGTGTAAAGGTATTGCTCAGTGGTTTTTCTCATTTTTTACCTTTCTATGGCCGTGCTCAGTCACACGCGACGGAACGAACGTCCAGCGTTGGCCCTGTGGTCGCTAATCAGGCAACTACAAGTTCGTTAAATAGCGCGCTTAAGTTGGGTGCCGTGTGGAGTACGGCATGAACTTCACTAGGAGCGCACTGCCTCGTCAGGTGGGTGAGACAGTGGCAGGGGAAATGGGGCTAGATAGTACCTGCGGGTCAGCCTCGCCGACCTGTTTCCTTAGTTGGACTAGGGCAACTACCCATAAATAAATCTCCATGCAATTATATGGCGCGAAGTATTTTCCTATTCGTTTCGAATGTCAATACTTTTTGCACAAATTTTACGATTATTTTATACCACCCAGACCAAAGTTTGCATAATTTTCACAGCGCTGCTCGCGGCGCATGCAACCTTAGGCCCGCAATACATCCAGCGCAGCAAATCTCCCGCCGAGCGCGTTTTTTGCGTCGCCTTCCCACCATTTATCGATGGCGGTAGTGTAAAGGCTGCGGAAATCCAGGCCAAACGCGAGATTGCCGTTACCGTCAAGTTGCCTGAGCTGCGGCGCCAGCCCGTACAAACCGCCTTTGACTTTTCCGCCGAGCAAGAAATGCACATTTGACGTGCCATGGTCAGTGCCGTTGCTCAAGTTCTCCTGCGGACGGCGGCCGAATTCGGCGTAGGTCATGATGAGCGTCGAATTCCAGCGGTTGATTTCGATGAGCGCCGATTTGAAAGCGGCAAGCCCTTCTGCAAGTTCTACCAGCAACCGCTGCTGCGTGCCCGGTTGGTTGCTGTGCGTGTCAAAGCCGTTGAGCGAAATCTTGATTGCGGCTACGCCTGCGCCGCCGGCTATCACCTGCGAAGCAGCCTTCAGGCTGTTGCCGAATTGCGTTTTGGGAAATTCGGTCTTGAATTCGTAATTGCCTTTCAAACGGCTTGCCGCCTGCTGGATGTCGTTCTCCACCTTGAGGATGTGCGCGAGCGCGGGGTTGGTTACTTTCTGCGCCGTATCATCCGCAAGCCGCGCCTGGCGCAGGAACTGCTCAGTATTGGCCAAGGCAATGGCGCGCGTTCCACCGCCGGAAAACGGGCCTAGCTCCTGGCTTCCCACCACCACGCCATCGGCGGCAAATTGTTTCGGCACCGGTTCACTGGCAAACACCCGCGACAACCAGCCTTCAGAAAGGTACTCCTGGCTGCTGGACGCCGTATCCCAGATTTCAATCGAGCGGAAATGCGAGAGATTGGGCTGCGGATAGCCTACTCCCTGAATGACCGCCAGTTCCCTCGCCTGCCACAAAAGCAGCAGCGGTTTAAGCGAGGGATGCAGTCCGGTACGTTCATCCAGCTGCAGCACCTGGTCGCGGGTGATGGCGATTTTCGGGCGCAGCCGATAATACTCGCCGTCAGCATAGGGAATTAAGGTGTTAAGCCCGTCGTTTCCGCCTTTGAGTTCAATCAGCACCAGCAGATTGCCGTAATTGCCTGCAGGAGAAGCGGCAAAAACCAGATTGGGAGCAAACACCACGCACCCGCCCAACCCCAGGGTTTTCAGAAAAATGCGCCGTTTCATTCCATCCTCCATTACTTGAGCTGATAAACAGGATCGCGGGTGAGCTCGCGGATAAGCTCAAGTCCGCGCGCATTGTTGTCAAGCCGATCCACCGGCGCACTTGCCAGCACCAGCCGTGCCACCTGCGTGCGCTCATCGCCGTTAAATTGCGAAAGCCATTTTCCCGCATCAAACTGGATGCTTTCCATCGCCTGGGTAAAGCGCTCGCGCCCTTCCATGCCGATTTTTCCCGCGCCTTTCACCTTGCCCATTTCCTTCATTTCCACACGCATGCCCTGTGGCATCTCTTGCGCGCGGAACAGCCGCTCCAGGAACTGCTTGCGCGCGAGCAAAGTGGCGCTGTTGATCCAAGCCTCGCCTCCCGGCCAGCCTTTCACATTCGGCGGCGAGAACAAATTTTGCCCGAGCTGCGCCACCGTAAAAGCAAACGGCAGCGCATTAGGTACGCTGAAATTGAATTGCCTCAAGGTACCCACCGTCAGCTCGACCGGTGATTTAATCAACACCGCACGGTTTTCCTGCACGTAAAAGGCGTCGGACAGCAGAAGCCCGCGCAGCGCAACCTTGATGTCATAGCGGCTGCTGCGGAACTGGTTGGCAATGCGGGTGACTTCCTTCGGATCAGGTGTGGGCGAAACAAACTCGCGCCACAGCTTGGCGACAATGAATTCCGAGGTTTCCGGGCGCGCGAGCAGAATATCCAGCACTGCATTGCCGTCAAAATTGCCGGTTTTGCCCAGCACGGTTTTCACGCTGTCATCATGGAAGAAAGGCCGCCAGCGAAATTCGCCGGTGTCTGGTTCGACGCTCCAGCCGGTGAACGCCCGCGCCGCTTCCTTGATGTCGCGCTCGGTGTAATGGCCTTCGCCGAGAGTGAACAGTTCCATCACCTCGCGCGCGAAATTCTCGTTGGGCCGGCCTTTGCGGTTGGTGGCGGAATCCAGATAAATAATCATTGCCGGGTCCATTGACTCCGCGTGCAGCAGTTCGCCGAAATTACCCAGCGCGTATTTCCTCAGCAGCACATTCTGGCGGTACATCAGCTTGGCGTATTTCACCTTCTGCTGGCTGGAAACGAAATGGTTGTGCCAGAACAGTGTCATCTTCTCGGTGAGCGACGAAGGCGTCACGAGCATTTCCTGCAGCCACCAGGCGCGCAAGTCAAAACCTTTTTTGATTTCTTCTTGCTGGTGGGCCTTGCGCTCTTCCTGGCTTAAATTGCGCAGGGTTCGCGGCGGTATGATCGGATCGTTGATCCATGCAGGCGGCGCTGTCACCGCAGTGGTGCGTGTGCCGTTCAACAGACGCTCGACGGCCTGTTCTCGAGTAAGCTTGGCAAACTCATTGACTTCTTTTTCACTCGCGGCAAAACTGGTGCGGTTAAGCAGCAGGCGCGCATCATCAAAACCCAGCGCCGCAGCATTCACGCAGAATGGAAAAAGAAGCGAACAAAAAAACAGCAGGTTGCGCATTCTCAAGGTACGGGAAAGATCGTTACAGGAATTAACGCCGCTGCGGTTCCCGCGTTGACGCCTGCACTAAAGAAAGCGGCCAGCGGCCGATGACTTCGTATTCCGATCCACGTTCCGTCTGATTGGAATGGAGCAGCACGAATTCGCATATTTCCCACTTAATGTTCTTCAGCAGGCGGGCCGGCGGATCCCAGCGGGCATTTCTCAACAAAGTGAGATGAGGCGCATAAGGGCGTTCATCGAAGCTGAACCCTGCAATTTGCAATGAGCACTCCAGCTTTTTGACGAGATCGCTCAAGACCTGCGGCGTTTCATCAGGTGCGGCCCAGGCGATGCGGTTATGGCCCCAGTAGCCCGGCGCGGTGAAATTGAGATTGAACGCGGAACCGCCGACCTTTGCCGCAAGCAGCTTTAATTCACCGAGACGGGAACTCGCGACGTTTCCCAAAAATGCCAGTGTAATATGCAGATTGCCAGGCTTGGTGATACTCCCGCCGCAGGTCTCATGCAGCAGTTTCGCCCACTGCATGAATTGCTCGCGCACTGCCTCATCCGGCCACAGCGCGAAAAAAACTCTGGCGGTCGCTAGGCTTTCGGGCCCTTGCTTTCCGATTTCAGGCATTTAATGCATGCTACTGCTTCCACCGCTATGCCTTCGCCGCGCCCGATATAACCTATTTTCTCGTTGGTCTTGGCTTTGACATTGACATCATCGACGTCAATGGCAAGGTCCTGCGCGATGTTTTTCACCATCGCGGGTATGTGCGGCGCCATTTTTGGCGCTTCCGCAATGATGGTGGCATCTATATTGATGATGCGCCAGCCGTTCTCAGTTAAAAGCTTACCCACTTCGCGCAGGAGCTTGCGGCTGTCTATGCCTTTATAGCGCGGGTCGGTGTCGGGGAAGTGCGCGCCGATATCACCCAAGGCGGCGGCGCCGATCAAGGCATCACAAATCGCATGCAGCAGTACATCGGCGTCGGAGTGTCCCGCGAGGCCTTTTTTATAAGGTATTTCAACCCCGCCGATGATAAGCTTGCGGTTCTCAACTAGTGCGTGGACATCAAATCCCTGGCCGACTCTCATGCTCTCTCCATGCTTTTCAGAATCAATTCGGCGAGCGGCAAATCCTGCGCGTGGGTCACCTTGAGATTGCGCGCATCGCTCACCACCAGTTTCGGCTGCAAACCCAATCCTTCAATGGCACGCGCTTCATCGGTCACTTCCCTGTTTTGCATTTCTTGCAATGCCAAAGTAAGTGTGCCGTAGCGGAACATCTGCGGGGTCTGCGCCTGCCACAGGCCATTTCTGGGCTCAGTGCGCAGCACCCGCTCCGCGCCGTCCGCGCGTTTCAGCGTATCCGCGACCGGCAGCGCCAGCAAGCCGCCCACACTGTCTTCAGCCACTTCGTCCAGCAGCTTGTTGATCAATACATCGCTCAAACAAGGCCGCGCCGCATCGTGCACCAGCACCCAATCGTCTGTGCCGATCTCACATTTTGTGGCGAGCAATCCGTTCAGCACGCTCGCCGCGCGCGTCTCCCCGCCGCAGTATAACGGTGCGAGCTTCCCCGCAAAGGCTTTCCAATCGTGTTGCGAAAACCATTCGTCACCTTGCGCCAGGACTACATAAACACGTTTGATCCTCGGGCTCACGCACAGCTGCCGCACCGAATAAAACAGCATCGGCTTGCCGTTGAGCGGCAGAAATTGCTTGGGTGTTTGCCCGCCCAAGCGCTCGCCGGTGCCGGCGGCCGGGATCAAAGCGTAATGGTTCAAGATTCCAGGCCTTGTTATAAAGTTTGCATTATCACTTTTTCAGTGGCTTTCCGGCAACGCGTTTTTAATTAGAGCCGCCGGTTTGGCGGAGTATAGACATCACTTCCTCGTCATCCACTTGCGGGAAATGCCCATAAAACTGGCTCACCGCAAAGAATTCTGCTGAAGCGTGCAGGCACACTACTTGATCGGCATAGCGTGCTACTTTATCCAACGTTTCCAGCGGTGCCACCGGCACGGCGCAGATTAGTTCCTTGGGATTTCTTTGGCGCAAAGCGCGCAGCGCCGCAATCATGGTGGAACCGGTGGCAAGCCCGTCATCCACCACGATGACAATGCGTCCTGCGGGGTCAATCGGCGCGCGCAGCGGCGTGTATTGCGCGCGGCGTTGCCGCATGATTTCAAGCTGCCTTTGCTTTTCCAGGTTGATATAGTCTTCCCTGGCGCCGACTAAAACTGCGTCTCCTGTAACATACATGCTGCCGCTCTCATCCACCGCGCCGATGGCAAATTCCGGATTGCTGGGAGCACCGATCTTGCGCACCAACACCACATCTGCTTCCCCGCCCAGCTCATCGGCAATTAGTTTGGCCATCGGTACCGCGCCGCGCGGAATCGCGAGCACCAGCGGGTTTTGCCCGCGGTAGGCGGAAAGCCTTTCAGCCAGTTTGTTTGCCGCATCCATACGGTCGCGAAACAGCATCATTGTTCCCTATTGTCCCTGGCTTTGGGGACCACTGATTAAATCCCACGCGGTTGCGACGGCGGCTTTCCGGGATGGGATGCGCGAAGCGAGGCGCAGCCAATGGCCACTCCCCTTGGCAAGCCGAGCGACAAAGCAGACCGCCCGGACAAGCCCCGTCCCGTTCGGGTTGCGGCAAAATGCGGCGTCTGCGTCGTTTCGCTCCTCGGCTTCGTAGTCCTGGCTACGACCTTCGTCGCGCGCCTCGCATCCATCCGCATTTTGCCAGCAACGCAATCCACGGAGGACTTAATCAGAGGTTCCTTAGCGCTTTTACCTTATAATATGCCGTTTTTATGCTGTTAGACCAAGCTGCTCCGCTTCCTGGTCAAATTCAACGCTACGCCGGATTGCACGGCTCTAGCGATGCCCTCGCTTTGTCTCAATTTGCGGTAAAAACCAAACCGCTTATCATCATCACCGAAACCGCGCAGGATGCGCAACGCTTGTTGCAAGAAATCCCTTATTTCGCTCCTCAGCTCAAGGTCAACCTTCTGCCCGACTGGGAAACCCTGCCCTACGACAGCTTTTCGCCGCACCAGGACCTGGTTTCGGAGCGGCTGGCCACCCTTTATCACATCTCACATCATGACTGCGACGTCGCAATCATTCCGGTCACTACAGCGCTGTACTTGCTGCCGACTCCCCAATACCTCGCGGCCTACACTTTTTTTCTCAAGCAAGGGGAGAAGCTCGACCGCGATACGCTGCGCAGCCAGCTGACCCTGGCAGGTTATACCCATGTTACTCAAGTCGTCTCGCCCGGTGAATACAGCGTGCGTGGCGGTTTGATTGATCTGTTTCCGATGGGCAGCGCCCTTCCCTACCGCATCGACTTGCTTGATGACGAAATCGAGAGCATCCGTACCTTCGACGTGGACAACCAGCGCAGCGTTTATCCGGTAAAAGATATCCGCCTTTTGCCGGCGCGTGAATTTCCGCTGGATAAAGACGGCCAGGAGCGGTTTCGCCGCAACTTTCGCGAGCGCTTCGAAGGCGACCCTTCGAAAAGCCGTCTATATAAAGATGTCAGCCAGGGACTGGCGCCCGCCGGAATCGAATATTACCTGCCGCTGTTTTTCGATGAGACGGCGACGCTTTTCGATTATTTGCCTCAACAGGCCGTTCTATGCCTGCACCGCGATGTGACTGCCTCAATGGAAAATTTCTGGCGCGATACGCAGTCGCGCTACGAATTGCTGCGCGGCGACCGCGACCGTCCACTGCTGCCGCCGCAGGAATTATTTCTGGGCGTTGACCGTTTCTTCGCCGGCTGCAAGGCGTTCCCGCGAATTGAAATTGCAGCCGGGGAAAATACCGGCGCCGTTCAATGCGCGACTGCTTCCATGCCTTCGGTTGCAGTTGACCGCCGCGCTGAAAACCCCGTATCGAAATTCGCGGAGTTCATCAACACATTCAGCGGGCGCCTCCTGCTGCTGGCGGAGAGCTTTGGCAGGCGCGAAATCGTGCATGAATACCTGCGCGAAAACGGGCTCAAGCCCGTCCTGTGCGAAAGCTTTGAGTCATTTAATCGTAGCAGCGAACGTTTCATGCTTTGCGCTTCGCCGCTGCAAAACGGCTTCATTCTTGAAGATGAGCATGTTGCCTTCATTACCGAGAACGAGCTTTACGCGGCGCAAGTGCGCAGGCGCGACCGGCGCGAAGCCGCGCGCAAAACTTCCAGCGAAGGAATGCTGCGCGACTTGAGCGAAATCCGCATCGGCGATCCGGTGGTGCACGAAAGCCACGGCATCGGCCGCTATCTGGGACTTATGAATCTGGACCTGGGAGAAGGAGCGACAGAATTCCTGGCGCTGGAATACGCGGAAAAAGACAAGCTCTATGTGCCGGTCTCGCAGCTCTCCCTCATCAGCCGCTACAGCGGTGCGGCACCCGAGGCCGCGCCTTTGCACAAGCTGGGCAGCGGGCAGTGGGATAAAGCAAAGAAAAAAGCCATGCGCCAGGTGCGCGACACCGCAGCCGAACTTTTGAATCTCTACGCGCAGCGCGCCTCGCGCCAGGGCCACGCCTTCGGCTTCAAGCCGCACGACTATGAAGCATTTGTTGACGGCTTCGGTTTCGATGAAACGCGAGACCAAGCGGCAGCAATTCAAGCCGTGATTGAGGATTTGACCAAAGGCAAGCCGATGGACCGATTGATTTGCGGCGATGTCGGGTTCGGCAAGACCGAAGTTGCGCTGCGCGCGGCGTTTATCGCAATGATGGACGGCAAGCAGGTGGCGGTGCTGGTGCCGACCACGTTGCTTGTCGAGCAACATTTCCAGAATTTCTCAGACCGCTTCGCCGAATGGCCGGTGAAAATCGCCGAGCTGTCGCGCTTTCGCTCTGGCAAGGAACAAACGCTAACACTGCGGGGATTGGCCGAAGGCAAAATAGACATCGTCATCGGCACCCATAAGCTGATTCAGAAAGGTGTGAAGTTCAAGCGCCTGGGTCTTGTCATCATTGATGAAGAGCACCGCTTCGGCGTGCGGCAGAAGGAACGGCTGAAAGCGCTGCGCGCTGAGGTGGACGTGTTGACGCTCACCGCCACGCCGATCCCGCGCACGCTGGCTTTGTCGCTTGAAGGCCTGCGCGATTTTTCTGTGATTACTACCGCGCCCGAGCGCCGGCTGGCGATTAAAACCTTTGTCACGCCTTACAGCCAGGGCATCATCCGCGAGGCGGCGCTGCGCGAGCTCAAGCGCGGCGGTCAGGTGTATTTCCTGCATAACGATATCGACACGATTGAAACCATGCACGAGAGACTGACGAAACTTTTGCCGGAAGCGCGCATCCACTTCGCCCACGGGCAGATGCGCGAGCGCGACCTCGAGCACGTGATGCGCGACTTCTACCAGCAGCGTTTCAACATGCTCGTTTGCACCACCATTATCGAAACCGGGATTGATATTCCCACCGCCAATACCATGATCATCAACCGCGCCGATAAATTCGGACTGGCACAGCTGCACCAGTTGCGCGGCCGCGTCGGTCGCTCACACCACCAAGCTTATGCTTATCTGCTCACCCCCGATGAAGAGGCGGTAAGCGCGCAGTCGAGAAAGCGGCTTGAAGCCATCCAAATGATGGAGGAGCTGGGCTCGGGCTTTTATCTCGCCATGCATGATTTGGAGATACGCGGCGCCGGCGAAATCCTGGGCGAAGCGCAAAGCGGAGAAATGCAGGAAGTAGGTTTCAATCTTTACAATCAGATGCTGGGTGCAGCTGTGAAATCGCTCAAGAACGGAAAAGAGCCGGATCTCTCGCAACCTCTGGGTGTGACCACCGAAATCAATCTGCATGCGCCGGCGCTTTTGCCTGAAAACTATTGCAACGACATTCATGAACGGCTGGTGCTTTATAAGCGGCTCGCCAACTCCGAAACGCTGGAAGAACTGGAATTGATGCACGAGGAACTGGTGGACCGCTTTGGCGTGCTGCCGCCTCCGGCCAAGGTTCTGCTCGACACTCATCGCCTGCGCATCCTGGGAAAACCGCTTGGCATTACACGCATCGACGCCACCGACTCGGTCATTCAATTGCAGTTCGTTCCCAAGCCGCCGGTGGACGCCGCTAAAATCATGCAACTCATCCAACGTGAGCGCGGCTACCGCTTGAGCGGGCCGGACCGGTTGCGCATCGAAGCCGAGCTGCCGGACGTCAAGGCGCGCGTTGCGGCAATAAGAGAAGCGTTCAGCGAATTGAGCTAATGATCACAGAAGGGATTGACGACAAGACCGGGAAAAGCAGGTTATGATAGATGGCAATTATGCCAGCCATTTTTGATCACTTGTATGCCCGCAGCGCAAACGCTAAATAGAGGAGAACTAAGATGACTCTGTGTCCCATCGCCATACTAGCCGGATGCAAGAAATGTCCGGCATTCACAGTCTGCCCCCTGAAAAGCGTCATCGGCGATTACAGGAAGGAAGAAGAAACGCAGACGAAGCAGCAAGCCGACAGGGCAAAGCGCGACGAGAAGCGGACGAGGTGAGGAAAAAAGCGTAAAACCCCATTTTTTCCTCTGTTAGTGAGTATTTTTGTACTTCTACCTAAAAAGGGAAACTTTATGTCGCACAAACACAAAATTGCACTACTACTTACTTCTTTATTGATTTGTTTCTCATTTAGCAGCATTGCATCAGCCCAAGAGGACACCAAAGCAAATGAGCCAGTTTTGACCCGGAAGCCTTGTGAAGAGCTGAAGTCCGAGATCGAGGCGAAGCTTCAAGCTAAGGGGGTTGAGTCTTATACTCTGGGAATCGTTCCAAATGAGGACGTGAAGGACGAGAATGTAGTCGGTAGTTGCGATGGCGGAACCAAAAAGATTACTTACCAGAGAGGCTAATGCTCTTGTAAAGGTTACAGACCTAATGACCCGTTGGAGCCCACCGACCGCGTTGGGCGCTGAACCGGAACGTTGGACATCATAATCATCACGGTGGCCTAATCAGTCCCGGCAGCTGGTGCGAAGTCGGAGGCGCTCGGAGCACGGATCACTGCCGCCATCCGCTATAAGCGCGCCTTCGCTTTACGGCTCACATCATGAATCTCATTATTCAGGGCACCGAGATCCAGAACCGCGATCTAAGGCAATTGGCGAAGCTTGCCGGCGCCTCGCGCATTGAGCAAATCACCAGTGAAGCATTTCGTTTATGCGAAGCGCAGGCTCGCGACGGAGTGGCCGAATATTGCAAGAACGCGAAGCTTGATTTCGCCTTCGTGCCTGAAAACCTCAAGCTCGCCGATTTTGGCCTGCTGGCGATGGACATGGACTCCACGCTGATTGCCATTGAATGCATTGACGAGCTCGCCGACATGCGGGGCATCAAGGCGGAAGTCTCGCAAATCACCGCGAGCTCGGTGCGCGGCGAGATCGAGTTTGCAGACAGCGTGCGCCACCGCGTCGCCCTGCTCGCCGGCCTCGATGAATCCGCGCTGCAACGGGTTTACGATGAGCGTCTACAGCTTTCGCCCGGTGCGGAAAGGATGCTCGCCGGATTGAAGGCCGCAGGGGTCAAAACATTATTGATAACCAGCGGCTTCACTTTTTTCGCCGAGCGGCTGAAAGATCGCCTGAAACTTGACTACACCTATTCCAACACGCTGGAAATCGTCAACGGCAAACTAAGCGGCAAGCTGGCGGGGAAAATAATTGACGCCGACGCCAAAGCAATCAAAGTAGAGGAAATTCGGAAGCAGCTCGGATTGAAGAGAGAGCAGATCATCGCCCTGGGCGACGGCGCCAACGACCTCAAAATGATGGCGCAGGCCGGTGTCAGCATCGCTTACCATGCCCAGCCCATCGTCCGCCGGCAAACAACTTACGCCATTAACCACGTCGGTCTGGATGGCGTGACGAATCTGTTCGCGTGACCCACACTGGCGTGCCGCAGTCCACGCTGGTTTGCCCCCGGAAATTTTTTTATAACCACAATCGGTCAGCGCACGACGGTAACAGCGCAATGTGCGTAATGAATCACATGCTTAGACACCGAGCCCAGGCGCAGCCGTTCAAACAAAGTTTTTCCGCGGTGGCCCATGACAATAAGGTCAGCTTTGTGCTCTTCCGCGCAGTATATGATTTGTTCTGCCGGATGTCCCACGACTACCTTGAAGTGCGGGTTGAGTCCTTGAGATGCAGCCTGGGCTTTCAGCGGCGCCAATATCTTTTCGTAATGTTTCACGGAATTTTCCAGGATGGCGGCGGTTTCCACATCGTCTCCGAAATCCGGGGGCCGCGCCACTGCAATCACATGGATATCGGCGCCATACTTCTTCGCCAAATCCAGGGCAAAGGCATACGCCTTGTCTGCGGGCGCCGAGCCGTCGTAAGCCACTAAAATACGCTTGATCATGATCGTCCTCTCTTACTTGCGGTCAGCGAGTTGCGGGGCAACGACTTTTTGTTCAGCCGAATGCTTCTCCGGCTCGGGCGCTAGTCTCAACAAATGGCGCGGTAGGAAAAAAGCATTGGCAATCAGCGTGGGCACCACCGCGCTGCCGATGACGGTGACCACCAGCAGGGAGTACTGGGATTGATCAATGATGTGGTGAGAGAGCCCGAACAACGCTGAAATGCTGCCGAAAGTGAGCCCTGTGGACATCAACAGCGTCGTATACATGGCCTCCGTCTTCGGTGAACCGTAGAATTTGGTTACGGGATAGACGCCGGCAAACTTGGTCACCATTTTTGCCACTAGCAAAATGATAAATGCTACCGGCGCTGCAAGCAATGCCGGCATGGAGACGAAGGAGCCTGCGCGGATGAAATAAAACGGCGTTAGCAAACCGAAAGTCAGGGTGCGCAGCCGCCGGATCAAAGCGTGATCCTTGCCCACCGTCCCGGCCAACACCATGCCGGTCACATAAGCCGGCAACACTGCTTCGCTGTCCGCCCAGGCGGCAAGCGCGCCCAAGCCGAAAAGACAAAGTAACAGGTATTTCGCTTCCAGTTCCGACGGCCTTTCACCGTAGCGTTTGAAAAAGCGCGGCGTCAGCCACGGTAGAATCGTAAAAGCAATGGCGCTTGCACCGAAAAAGATCAGCGTTTTGTATGTGAAAGGCGAAAAAATAAAACCCAGCGCCAGCACGGTTCCCAGGTCGGTGACAAAGCACGCCGCGAGCACGGTCTTGCCGTAATCGGTTTTATTAAAGCCGAATTCCAGCATCACCGCATAAACCACCGCAACCGAGGTGGTGGAAAGCGCGACTCCGGCCAGCCAGCTCGCCTGAAAATCCCAGTGCAACAGATAATAGGCTGCTGCAGCACAGCCGAGAAAAGGCGCGAGAAAACTCATCAAGCCTACAGCTGTAGCTTCCTTCAATTTCAGCTTGAATACCACTGGGTCGAGCTCAGCGCCGGCGAGAAAGGTCAGCACTATGGCGCCGGTGCCCGACAGAAATTTGATCCATGATTGGTCCGCTCCGAGAGCGGCGGCGCCAATAAATGTACCGATGGCAAGCTGGGCAACGATGCCAACTACAATTTCCGATAATGCAGTGGCGATGCGCAGCCAGATCGATATCAGCACAGCAATCAAGGCCAGTCCCAGCCACAACGCCGCAAGTCCCCAGGTTTCAGTCATTTCAATCTCCTATCCCTGTAGCAACGGGAAATTTACTCAACGTTTACTTAATTCCGGGCAACGGGAGAAACTGGAGGCATTGTGGAAACCAGACATGAAAATGCCTACACGCCCACCTTTATCCGGTGCTTCGTATAGGCATCATCAGCCTTACGGCGGTTATAAGGAGAATGCCATCTCCTTAACCTAACTATAGCGTGCAGCGGCGGCGCTATCAAGTAAAACGTTGTCGGCCGCCGCCCCCGCAATCGGATTATCCGCTTCTTAAATCAGACGCAGCTTAATCCCAGCGGTCGTCTTTGACTTGTACTTCGCCCGCTTCGACCCTTACCGGAAATGTCGCCGTGGGCTCATATGCGGGCGCTGTCAGTGCTTCGCCGGTTTTGATGGAAAAGCGCGCGCCGTGGCGCGGGCAAATAATTTGCTCGCCCTCGACCGTGCCACCGGTTAATATCCCGCCGTCGTGGGTGCACACGTCTTCGATGGCAAAATATTTTCCTTGCAGATTGAACACCGCGACGCGTGTGCCTTCCACATCCACCACACGCCACTCCCCAGGCGACAATTCCTCAACCTGCGCCACCGTGACCCATTCCGCCATTAAACCGCTACCAGCTGGAGATCGGGCTCAATGGTGCGCACCAAATTTTCCACCGCGGACAAAGTCCCGGCAAGCGAGGTCGGACAACTCCCGCACGCGCCCTGGTAATGGATAGTGAGAGTATTGCCTTCCAGCTTCAGCACCTTGAGATCCCCGCCGTCGCCCTGGAGATAAGGCCGGATTTGCTGATCGAGAAGCTCGTTAATCTGCGCCAGCCGCAGCGTATCCTCAATGCTCGTTGCCACACCTGCTTCATTCTCAGCGGGCGCGACCTGGGACTGCAACTGGGTTTCGGCGCTGGCGGCGCGGATCGGCACAGCAAGCTGTTTCAGCAATTCCTGCCAGTTGGCCTGGCCATCCTGGGTTACGGTGAGCCAATGGTCCACATAAAAGATATTGGTGACATGGGGTATTGCAAACAGCGCCGAAGCAAGCGGGTCATCCTTGGCATGCGCCACGCTGTCATAGGAGCGCGTCACTCCATAGGTGAGCGGCTCCTTGAGGATAAATTTCATCGCGTTGGGATTGGGAGTGCTTTCGACTTCCGATATCTTAGTCATGGTAATCCTCTTATATTGTCACGCCGGCGGATTTCATCGGCTCTTCTTCGTTTTCCGTAGTGGTGGTCGCCATCGAATTGAATGCTGCGTGCAGGGTATGCCAGGGAAGAATCGCACATTTCACTCTTGAGGGCAGATCTTTCACCCCTTCAAACACCGCAAGCCGTCCCAAATGATTGGGCTGCTTGTGCACGTCCAGCTTGCCGGTCGCCATGTCGCGGAATTCCTGCACCAGCGTCTCCGCCTCTTCCACGGTTTTGCCTTTGACGTTGGTGGTCATCATGGAAGTAGAGGCTTTGCAAATGGCGCAACCCTCACCCTGGAAAGCGACAGCTTCAACCTTATTGTCCTGCACCCGCAGCGACAGAAAGATGTGATCTCCGCATAACGGATTTACCCCTTCCGCCTTGTGGCTGGGATTTTCCAGCGCGCCGAAGTTGCGCGGCTTCTTGTTGTGGTCCAGGATGACTTCCTGGTAGAGCTGTTTTATATCCGCCATTATGCGAACATCCTTTGGACTTTTTTGATTCCGGCAACCAGCGCATCCACTTCTTCGAGGGTATTGTAAAACGCGAACGAAGCTCGTGCAGTAGCCGGCACGCCAAAGCGCTGCATCACCGGCTGCGCGCAATGATGGCCGGTGCGAATCGCAATCCCGTCTTCATTCAATATCGTGCCCACGTCGTGCGGATGCACGCCATCAACCAGGAATGACAGCACTGCAGCTTTGTGCTTTGCGGTGCCGATGATTCTCACGTCTTTAATCGCGCCAAACTGTTGCGTTGCGTAGTTGAGCAATTCTGTTTCGTGCGCGCCGATGCGCTGGAGGCCGATACCGTTCAGATAATCCATGGCCGAACCCATGCCGATGGCTGCGGCAATCGGCGGCGTCCCCGCCTCGAATTTATAGGGAATGGTGTTATAAGTCGTTTTTTCGAAGGTGACGCTCAATATCATATCGCCGCCGCCCTGGAAAGGCTGCATTTTTTCCAAAAGCGCGCGCTTGCCGTAAAGCACACCGATGCCGGTCGGCCCGCATATTTTATGGCCGGAAAAAGCGTAAAAGTCGCAATCGAGCGCCTGCACATCGAGCCTGAGATGCGGCGCCGCCTGCGCCCCGTCGAGCAGCACCGGAATACCCCGTTGGTGCGCTGTGGTAATCATCTCGCGCACCGGGTTCACTGTGCCCAGCGCATTCGAGACATGCGAAAGTGCTACGAACTTGGTGCGCTCGTTAAAGAGCTTTTGGTATTCATCCAGCAGAATTTCGCCGGCATCGTTGATGGGCGCGATGCGCAGTTTCGCACCTTTTTCCTGGCACAGCATTTGCCATGGCACGATATTCGAATGGTGCTCCAGCCAAGAAATGATTATCTCGTCGCCGGCCTTGATGAAAGCGCGGCCATAGCCGTGCATCACCAGATTGATGCTCTCGGTGGTGCCGCGCGTGAAAATGATTTCGTGCTCGTCCTTGGCGTTGATGAAGCGCTGCGCCTTGCGCCGTGCTTCTTCGAACTCCGCAGTGGCGTGCTCGCTCAAGGTATGCACCGCACGATGAATATTGGCGTGTTCCTGGGTCTGATACCGCACCAACCGGTCGATCACGGGTTGCGGCATCTGGCTGCTTGCGGCATTGTCTAAATACACCAGCGGCTTGCCGTTGATATGGTGCGCAAGAATCGGGAAATCCGCACGTATGCGCGCCACATCCAGCAAGTCTGTGACTGTATTTTGGCTGCGAACAGAGGTGGCCTTGTTCATGTTCTCTCTCTTAACTGCGTTTTTTCCATCACCGTGTGGCGCAACTGCCTTACCAACGAGGCTACCGGAATTTTGTCTATGATTTCTGCGGCAAAAGCGTAAGTCAAAAGACTGCGCGCGCTTTTTTCATCCAGTCCGCGGCTCCTCAGATAAAACACCTCCTCTGCGTCAAGCTGCCCCACCGTTGCGCCGTGGGCGCATTTCACATCGTCTGCGAAGATTTCCAACTGCGGCTTGGTGTCCACATGCGCTTTGTCGGAGAGTAGCAAATTGCGGCTGGATTGCGCAGAGTCGGTAAGCTGCGCGCCCTCACGCACCAACACCTTGCCGTTGAATACCGCGTGCGCCGCATCGTCCACGATGCATTTATGCAATTGCCGGCTGTTGCCGCCGGGTTTGGCGTGGTCCATATAAGTGTGTGTATCCGCAAGCTGGCGGCCTGAAATCAGAGCAAGACCGTCGAGGGCGCAGTGCGTGCCTTCTGCGGCCTGCAGCACATGCAGGTTATGGCGCGAAAAGCGCGCCCCCAAAGTTACCGTATTGGAAATATAATTTGCTTCGTGCGCCAGCCTCACCGCGCAATGCGCAATATGAAAAGCTGCGCGGCTTTCCTGCTGCAGTTTGGTATGCTGCATGCGTGCGTTTTCGCCGACCGCGATCTCGGTCACAGCATTATTGAGATAAACGTTCTCGGCAAGACTTATATATTCCTCGATCAGCGCGCACCGGCTTCCCGGCCCGGCCACCACCAGAGAGCGCGGATAAGCAGCCGTTTCCGGCTTGGTCGCGATGAACAGCAAATGGATGGGCGTGGGATAAGCGACACTCTTGTTGATGACGACCAGCGCACCATCGTGCAGAAAGCTGGTGTTGAGCGCGCAAAACACGTCGTTGTGAAAATCGGCATGTCGCGCGAGATGCTGCTGCAAAATTTCGCCGTGCGATGATAAACCTTGCGCAAGACTGGTTACCAGGATTCCATGCTCGTGACCGCAGTGCGTGGAAAGCTCCGCTGCATACACGCCGTCAATGAAAACCAGGCGGTCTGAAGAGGCCTCGGGTATCACAAAGCGCTGAATGTCGGCTTGTGCAAGCCGTGGCGCTCCGCGCGCCGGCTGGAAAGAGAATTTCAGCAACGGTGAAGGGTCGGTAAAGCGCCATTCTTCGTCGCGGGTGGTCGGAACGGTGAGCGCATTGGCGCGTTCCGTTGCGGCGGCGCGGACTTGATTCAACCAGCTAAGAGGGCTGGCCGGAGGCTGTTCACGCAACAGGCTTTCGAGATAGCGGTCTTTCGCGCCGGTATTGACGAGGTCCATGGCGGTATTCAGGCAGCGGCTCTTGCCGCATCGAATTCAGTGCGTACCCAGTCGTAGCCGCGCTTTTCGAGTTCCAGCGCCAGTTCCTTGCCGCCGGTCTTGACGATCTGCCCGCCCTCTATGACATGCACGTAGTCGGGCACGATATAGTTGAGCAGGCGCTGGTAATGCGTTACCAGAACAATCGCGTTATCCGGCCTGATCAGATGATTCACGCCGTTCGCCACGACTTTCAAGGCGTCAATATCCAGTCCGGAGTCGGTTTCATCGAGCACCGCGAGCTTGGGGTCGAGCATCGCCATTTGCACGATCTCGTTGCGTTTTTTCTCGCCGCCGGAAAAACCTTGGTTCACGCTGCGGTCGAGAAAGCTCGGATCCATTTCCACAATCTTGATTTTCTCTCGCACAAAATCGTCGAATTCCAGGGGGTCGAGCTCTTCTCCGCCGCGCGCCGCCTGCATTGTGTTATAGGCCAGCCGCAGGAAAGCGCTGTTGCTCACCCCGGGAATTTCTATCGGATACTGGAACGCGAGAAAAACCCCGGCGCGCGAGCGTTCTTCTGGGGCCATTTCCAGAAGATTTTTTCCCTGGTACAGCACTTCGCCGCCGGTCACGGTGTAGTCGGTGTGCCCCGCCAGCACCTTGGCAAACGTGCTTTTGCCCGAGCCGTTCGGCCCCATGAGGGCGTGCACTTCCCCCACTTTCACGGTGAGGTTGATGCCTTTGAGAATTTCTATGCCGGCGACTTCGGCCGACAAATTGCGAACTTCAAGCAGAGTGTTCTTGTTACTCATCCCACGCTTCCTTCCAGTTTAAGGCCGAGTAATTTGGTGGCCTCGACGGCGAACTCCATGGGCAATTGGTTGAACACGTCTTTGCAAAAACCGTTGATGATCATCGAGACCGCTGCTTCCGCACCGATGCCGCGCTGCGCGAAATAAAACAGCTGATCTTCGCCGATCTTGGAAGTGGAAGCCTCGTGCTCCACCTTCCCGGTATTGTTCTGCACATCAATATTAGGGAAGGTATTGGCGCTGCAGGCGCTGCCAAGCAGCATCGAATCGCACTGCGAGTAGTTGCGCGCGTTTTGTGCCCGGGGGCCGATTTTCACCTGGCCGCGGTAGCTGTTGTTGGCACGCCCTGCGGAAATGCCTTTGCTGATAATGCGGCTGCGGGTGTTTTTGCCGATATGCGTCATCTTGGTCCCGGTATCGGCTTGCTGCTTGTGGTTGGTGAGCGCCACCGAATAGAACTCGCCGATGGAATTGTCGCCAAGCAAAACACACGAGGGATATTTCCAGGTGATCGCCGAGCCGGTTTCCACCTGCGTCCAGGAAATCTTCGAATTGACGCCCTTGCACAGGCCGCGCTTGGTCACGAAGTTGTAAATACCGCCTACGCCGTTTTCATCTCCCGCATACCAGTTCTGCACTGTCGAGTATCTAATCTCCGCGTTATCCAGCGCAATCAGCTCCACCACTGCCGCATGCAACTGGTTGGTGTCGAATTTCGGCGCGGTGCAGCCTTCGAGGTAGGAAACCGAGGCGCCTTCTTCGGCGATAATGAGCGTACGCTCAAACTGGCCTGAATCCTGGGTGTTGATGCGGAAATAGGTGCTCAAATCCATTGGGCATTTGGTGCCTTTCGGGATATAGCAGAACGAGCCGTCGGTAAACACCGCTGAATTGAGCGAAGCGAAGAAATTGTCGGTGGGAGGCACCACGCTGCCGAGGTATTTCTTCACCAGTTCCGGGTGCTCCTGAACCGCTTCGGAGAAGGAGCAGAAAACGATGCCAAGCTCGGCGAGTTTCTTTTTATAAGTCGTGGCTACCGACACGCTGTCGAACACCACATCCACCGCGACGCCGGCGAGCGTCTTTTGTTCGTGCAGCGGCACACCCAGTTTCTCAAACGTGCGCCGCAGTTCGGGATCAACTTCATCCATGCTCGCGAGTTTTTTCTTGGGCTTGGGCGCAGCGTAATAAATAATGTCCTGATAGTCGAGTTTCGGATAGCGCACATTGGACCAGTGCGGCTCGTGCATGGTGAGCCAGTGGCGATAGGCATTGAGCCTGAATTCCAGCATCCATTCTGGTTCATTCTTTTTCTTCGAAATCATCCGGATCACGTCTTCGTTCAACCCCTTGGGAATGACATCCTCCTCAATAGGGGTCACAAAGCCGTGTTTATAAGGCTGGTTAACCAGCGTTTCGAGCATTGCACTCATTAACTTAATTCCTGATTTTAAAGCTCTTTATTCCCGAGTTATTTACTCAACTATTAGCAGTTTATTATACCCGACCATTACAGTCAACTATTCATTCCTCCTGGGCTTGTAAATTGCGGAACCGCATCAAGCGAAAGAAGCGTTAAACACTGAAGCTTTCCCCGCACCCGCACTGGCCTTTGATATTGGGGTTGTCAAACCTGAAGGTTTCCTTGAAGCCGTCCTTGACGAAATCCAGCACCGCGCCGTCAAGATAAGGCAGGCTATCGGCATCCACCACCACTTTGGCGTCATGCGATTCAAAAAGATGGTCGTGTTCGCCCACCGCGTCGGCATAGTCAAAAGTGTAAGCCCATCCCGAACAGCCGACTTTTTTCACGCCGAGACGCAAGCCCATGCCGTTCCCGCGCTTGGCCAGAACTTTCTTGATGTGGTTCGCCGCATTCTCAGTCAATGTGATTGCCATGTTTCCCCATTACTCCTTCGTTTCCATCTAATATTGTTCAGACCGCAATTGCCGAGAGGCGTTGCAACCGGTTCAACACCGCATTAAGCGTCTGCAAAAATCCCTCTATCTCATCCATCTTGTTGTCTTTGCCCAGGCTCACCCTGACCGCGCTTTTCGCAACATCGGGCGCCACGCCCATGGCCAGTAAAGTCGGGCTGGGATCATTGCTCACGCTCGAGCACGCAGAACCGCTCGCCACCGCATAGCCCGCTTTGTCGAGCTCGATCACCAGGGTTTCTCCATCTATTCCTGGAAACGCAAAATAGCTGGTGTTGGGCAAACGTTGCGCATTGCCGCCAAACACCCGTGCGCCCATGTCCTGCAAGCCCTGTTCCAGCAGGTCGCGCATCGCCCGCAATTCAGCCGAAAGATTCTGCAAGCGGCTTTGCGCAAGCTCGCACGCCACGCCAAAGCCGACGATCGCCGGCACGTTTTCGGTGCCGGAACGCATGCCTTTCTCATGTCCGCCGCCCGAGAGCAGCGGCTTCAACTCCAGGCGCTTGTCCAGAATCAAGGCGGCTGCGCCTTTGGGTCCGTAAATCTTGTGCGCTGAAATCGTCATCGCATGCACATTGTGCGCGGTAAAATCCACCGCGATTTTTCCAAAAGCCTGTACCGCATCGGTGTGCACCCAGGCTTTCTGCCTTCTCGCTGTTTCGGCCACCGCGGCTACATCCTGGATCACGCCGGTTTCGTTGTTGGCGAGCATCACCGACACGATGCCGGTTGGTTGCGCGAGCGCCGCTTCCACATCGGCAAGATCCACCCTGCCCTCGCTATCCACCGCCAGCTTGCGCAGCGTCCAGCCCGCCCTTGCCAATTCCTGCGCTGGTTTGGCAACACAGGGATGCTCAATTGCGCTCACCGCGATTTGCGACGGTTTGAGTTGCGCAGCTGCTCCCTTGATGAAGGTGTTGTTAGCTTCTGTACCGCCGCTTACAAACACCACTTGCACAGGCTCAACCCCTACTGCCGCAGCGACTTGTCCGCGCGCCACGTTTACCGCTTTTCGCGCCTGCGTGCCGTACTCATGACGGCTCGAGGCATTGCCGTAATGCGTGCGTAAATACGGCAGCATCGCTTCCAAAACGCGCTCGTCCAGCGGCGTAGTGGAATTGTGGTCAAAATAAACGGGGAGGGTCATGCGTGTTATGCTGAAACCGCGGATTCGTTCTTCTTTTTTCCAATGCGCTGGTCGCGAATCACCTTGATATTGTCGCTTTTCTGGTCTGTCACTAGCTGCGACAGAGTAACCGAATGCAGGTAATCGAAGATGCGGTCGTTCAACGCCGCCCACAAGTCGTGGGTCAAGCATTTCTGTTCATCGCGGCAGTTTTCCTTGCCGCCACACTGGGTGGCATCAATCGGTTCATCCACCGCAAGGATGATGTCCGCCACCGATACCTGGTCCATGCCTTTCGCCAGGCAATAGCCACCGCCCGGCCCGCGCACGCTGTCGACCAAAGCGTGCCGGCGCAGCTTGCCGAATAATTGTTCGAGATAAGACAGAGAGATTTTCTGGCGCTCGCTGATTTCCGACAATGTCACCGGCCCGCTGCCGTGACGCATCGCCAGATCAATCATTGCCGTGACTGCAAAACGTCCCTTGGTCGTCAATCGCATAGACCCATCCTTAAGCTATCTAAATAATACTTGATTAAATTTGTCAACTATACAATACCCGATAAAATTAGTCCACTATTTTATTCAGGTAATTGGGGTCAAATTTCTCCGCTGTGGCGCGCTCATCCTCGACTTTTGCTCCGAGTTTTTCCAGTTGTTTCATGATTGCCTCGATGCGTTGGTCTATGTTGACGGTATGGTCAATCAGGCCGTGGATTGCTTGCGCCACCGGGTCGTTCTCATCGCGGCTCACCGCATAAGCGGAAAAACCCATTTTTTCCGCGGTCTTGGCGCGCGCCGCCTCATGCTCGGCATCAACTATGCGCGCGGGTATACCAACCGCGGTCGCGCCCGCAGGGACTTCTTTCACCACGACTGCGTTGGAACCGATCCTTGCGCCTTCGCCTATCAAAATAGGCCCCAGGATTTTCGCGCCGGCACCGATTACCACGCCTTTGCCCAAGGTGGGATGGCGCTTGCCCTTGTTCCAGGAGGTGCCCCCGAGCGTCACTCCGTGATACAGAGTGCAATCATCGCTGATTTCCGAAGTCTCGCCGATGACCACGCCCATGCCGTGATCAATAAAAACGCGTCTGCCGATTTTCGCCCCGGGGTGAATTTCGATTCCGGTGATCCAGCGCGCAAAATGCGAAACCAGGCGTCCCAGCCATTTAAAATCCGCGCACCATAGCCAGTGGGAAAACTTATGAATCAGCAGCGCGTGAAAGCCAGGATAGCAGGTAATCACCTCCCAGGTGGTGCGCGCTGCCGGATCGCGGTCGAATACGACAGCAATGTCTTCTTTAATTTGTTCAAACATTTTCAATCCGTTTAGCCTTAATAAGCATGAGTTTGCAATCTCCTAGTAAATTAGTCAACTATTTTTGAAAAAGCCTTCAAAATGCCCCTGAGAATATTGACTTCCTCTTTTTCCAGCCGCGCTCGGGCAAACAGCCTGCGCAACCTTTCCATTAGCCGTTTCGGCTTATCTGGATTCAAATATCTCGTGCTCACCATGACTTCCTCGAGATGGCGGTAGAACATCTCGACTTCCTCAAAGCTCGCCGCTTCAAATTCGCTTGGCTGCGGGGCAAGATTTTCAAGGGCCAGGCGCAACTCGTAGCACATCACCTGCACTGCGGCCGCCAGATTGAGCGATGAATAGTCCGGGTTTGCAGGAATGTGCACCAACATCTGGCATTTGATGATTTCCTCGTTGCTCAACCCCGATATTTCCCCGCCAAACACCAGAGCTACCGGATGTTGCCTGGCCTGCTCGAGCACAATGCCCGCCGCTTCTTTCGCGTGATAGGCGGTATGCGAAAGTTCGCGCTGACGCACGCTCAATGCGGCGGCCAACACTGTGCCGGAAAGCGCCTCGTCAAGGGATGCGCACAACCGCGCTTCAGCTAATACATCAAGCGCTCCTGAAGCGAGCGCCTCGGCTTCACGGTCGGGGAAACGCTTGGGATTCACCAGAACCAATGAACTCAATCCCATGGTTTTCATGGCGCGCGCGCTAGCGCCGATGTTGCCAGGATGAGTCGGATGCACCAGCACGATGCGGACGTTATCCAGCGAATTCGTGGGAATCATATTAAAATACTGATAATCCAGAAAATGCTAACCGCAGAGACGCTGAGGCGCAGAGATTATTACGGACTTCTCAGCGTCTCCGCGCCTCCGCGGTAAAAATTTATTTAAAAAGTCCATCATGCATCCCATGCTCAATATTGCAGTGAAGGCCGCGCGCCGCGCTGGAAGCATCATCAACCGGGCGTCGCTTAACCTCGACATACTCACCGTAAGACACAAAACCTTCAATGATTTGGTGAGCGAGGTGGACCGCGCGGCGGAACAGGCGATTATCGAGGTGCTCAAGGACGCATATCCCGAGCACGCGATTCTAGCAGAAGAGAGCGGCTCTCAGGGCGACTCCGAATATCTGTGGATCATCGATCCGCTGGATGGCACCACCAATTTCCTGCACGGCTTTCCGCAATACGCGGTTTCCATCGCGCTCATGCATAAGCGGGTGCTGACGCAGGCAGTGGTGTATGACCCGGGGCGCAATGAGCTGTTCACCGCGACGCGCGGGCGCGGCGCCTATCTCAACGACCGCCGGCTGCGCGTGAGCAAGCGCATCCGTCTCACTGGCGCACTAATCGGCACCGGCTTTCCTTTCCGCGAGCTCAAGCATCTCGACGTCTATATGGATATGTTCCGCGACATCGTCAAAAACACTGCCGGTGTCCGGCGCGCGGGCGCCGCTTCGCTCGACCTCGCTTATGTCGCGGCAGGACGACTGGACGGTTTCTGGGAAATCGGCTTAAGCCCCTGGGACATCGCGGCGGGGAACCTTCTGATTCAGGAAGCCGGCGGCTTGATCGGCGATTTCGAAGGCAACGACGGCTATCTCGAAAGCGGCAACGTGGTCGGCGGCAATCCCAAAATTTTCGTTCAGCTAATCAAAATCTTAGCGCCGCATTTGACCTCCGCCCTCAGAAAATAGCGCGGTCCCACACGCCATGGCCGAGCTCTCAACACAAAAATCGAACGGCCACACGCCGATGATGCAGCAATACCTGCGCATCAAGTCGGACTATCCGCACATGTTGGTGTTCTACCGCATGGGCGATTTTTACGAGCTGTTCTACGACGACGCGGAAAAAGCAGCGCGCCTTTTGGACATCACTTTGACAAGCCGCGGCGAATCCGCGGGCCAAGCGGTAAAAATGGCGGGCGTGCCGTATCATTCGGTCGAGCAGTATCTGGCAAAACTCATCAAGCTTGGCGAATCGGCGGCAATCTGCGAGCAAATCGGCGACCCGGCGCAAGCCAAAGGGCCGGTGGAACGCAAGGTCACCCGCATCATCACCCCCGGCACGCTCACCGATTCAAGCCTGCTCGATGAAAAACGCGACAGCGTATTGCTCGCCATCACTTCGCATCAGTCCACTTTGGGGCTCGCGTGGCTCAACCTTGCCGCAGGCCGGATGCGCGCGCTGGAAATCCCGGCGCTGCAGCTTGGCTCCGAGCTGGAACGCCTGCAGCCTTCCGAGATCCTGCTGCCCGAGGATTTTGCTCATCCGTTGTTTGAGAACCCTTTGTGCGCTGTCAAACGCCTGCCGCAGTGGCATTTCGATTTCGACGCGGCAACCCGGAATTTATGCAAACAGTTCGGCACCCGCGATTTGAGCGGATTCGGCTGCGAAGGGCAGCGCACGGCAATCGCCGCTGCCGGTGCGCTCCTGGAATATGCCAAAACCACCCAGGGCACGGCAATAGCCCATATCACTGCGTTGCAGGTCGAGCACGACGACGCTTTTGTACGCATGGATGCGGCAACGCGGCGCAATCTGGAAATTTCTGAAACTATCCGCGGCGAGCCGGCGCCGACGCTGCTTTCATTGCTTGATACTTGTGCCACCAGCATGGGCAGCCGCCTGGTACGCCATTGGCTGCATAACCCGTTGCGCAACCACGACGTGCTTAAATTGCGATTGCAAGCGGTCTCTTCCCTGTTTGGCGATGCGGGCATGGGACCGCACCGCGCAGTACACCGGATACTCAGACACTGCGGCGATATCGAGCGCATTACTTCGCGCATTGCGCTCAAAACCGCGCGCCCGCGCGATCTTTCGGGACTGCGCGACAGTTTAAAACACATGCCGTCGCTGCAGCAGGCATTGGTTGCGCTTTCCAGCCCACGGCTTGGCGAACTCTCGGCCGCACTTACCCTGCCCGAAACGCTGTTAAGGCTCTTGCAAAGTGCGCTGCAAGCCGACCCCGCGGCGCTGTTGCGCGATGGGGGCGTTATCGCGGATGGTTTTGATGCCGAGCTCGACGAGCTGCGTGCGATTCAGAATGACTGCGGAAAGTTTCTAATGCAGCTCGAAGCGCGCGAGCGGAGCCGCACGGGCTTGAGCACGTTGAAAGTGGAATACAACAAGGTTCACGGCTTTTATATCGAGGTTTCGCGCGTCCAGGCGGAGCGCGTGCCCGATGATTACCGACGCCGCCAGACTATGAAAAATGCCGAGCGCTTTATTACCCCCGAGCTGAAAGCATTTGAAGACAAGGCATTGTCAGCGGCGGAGCGGGCCTTGGTGCGGGAAAAGCAGCTTTACGAAGAATTGCTGGATGCGCTGGCGCCTTATATCCCATCCTTGCAAAAAACGGCGGCTGCAGTTGCCGAGCTGGATGTGCTCGCCGCCTTTGCCGAGCGGGCGGCGAGCCTCAACTACACCTCGCCGGCATTCAGCGAAGAACCGGGAATTCTCATCGAGGAAGGCCGCCATCCGGTGGTGGAAAAGCAGGTCGAGCATTTCATCGCCAACAGCACGAGACTCGACCGCAATCGGCAAATGCTCCTGATTACCGGTCCCAACATGGGCGGCAAGTCCACCTATATGCGGCAAACGGCATTGATCGTGTTGCTCGCACATTGCGGTTCGTTCGTGCCGGCAAAAAGCGCGGTCATCGGCCCCGTTGATCAGATTTTCACGCGCATAGGCAGCTCCGATGATCTCGCCGGCGGGCGCTCCACTTTCATGGTGGAAATGACCGAGGCGGCAAACATCCTGCACCACGCGAGTGATACCAGTTTGGTGCTGGTGGATGAAATCGGGCGCGGCACTTCGACTTTTGATGGACTCGCACTGGCGTGGGCGATTGCCGGTCATTTGCTGGAGAAAAACGGCTCGCTCACCCTGTTCGCCACTCACTATTTCGAGCTCACTCGTCTCGCTCAACACTACGCGCAGGTCGCCAACGTGCACCTTGATGCCATCGAGCATCACGACCACATCGTTTTTCTGCACGCGGTAGAAGATGGCCCGGCCAACCAAAGCTACGGCTTGCAGGTGGCGCAGCTTGCCGGTGTGCCGCAACCGGTTATCCGCACCGCAAAAAAATATCTGCTCAAACTCGAGCAGGAAGGGATAAACAGGAACTCACAGGGAGACTTGTTCGCGCCGCAGCCGAAAGCGGGGCCGGCTGCGATAGAACATCCGCTGATGCAGCTGTTAAAAGCAGCCCATCCGGATCAATTGAGCCCGAAACAGGCGCTGGAGCTTATCTACCGGCTGAGACAGGAACTGGATTAGGGAACCTCAGTGATGATGCCCGCCCTCGCGGTGCACGTGGCCGTGCGTGATTTCTTCCGGGGTGGCAGCGCGCACTTCGGTCACGGTGCAGGAGAAATTCAGCGTCCGCCCGGCGAGCGGATGATTGCCGTCAACCACCACTTTGTCTTGCGCAACTTCTGTAACAGTGTAAATCACCTCATCGTCCGAACCTTCCGCGCCTCCGTCGAACTGCATGCCAACCGCGACATTTTCAGGGAACAGGTGGCGCGGCTCGGTGCGCACCAGTTCGCTA
Organism: Burkholderiales bacterium; assembly: GCA_036522275.1. Taxonomy (GTDB): domain Bacteria; phylum Pseudomonadota; class Gammaproteobacteria; order Burkholderiales; family JAHFRG01; genus JAHFRG01. The sequence goes on from DATDGC010000052.1 coordinate 27,091, forward strand.
TCGTATTCGCCAAAAGCGTCTTCCGGCTTCATGGTCACTTTGCAGCTGTCGCCCGTGCTTTTGCCCTGCAGCACTTCCTCCACCATCGGGAACATACCCTGATAGCCGCCATGCAAATAGCTTATCGTCGTTGGGGTTTTTTCCAGAAGCTCGCCGTTGGCGTCGCTGAGTTCATAGTTGATTGAGACCACCGTGTCCCTTGCTATTTTCATGTTCGCAACCGCGCGGTGCTTAATCAGAGGTTCCATAGTTCAGCTTCTTAACCAGTTGCAGTACTTCCGCGGCATGGCCGCGCGCGTTCACGCCATAAGATGTATAGCGCAGGATGCCGTGCTTGTCTATGATGAAAGTGGAGCGCACGACGCAGGTTTTTTTCTTGCCTTCCACCTCTTTTTCCTGTAACACATCGTATTTCCTGCACGCCTCCCCTTCGGTATCGGCCAGCAACTGCACGGTGAAGCCGTGCTTGTCGCGGAACGAGCCGTGACTCAAACAGTCATCCATGCTCACCCCGAGCACGATGGTATCGAGATGGGCAAATTCGTCATCCAAGTCACTGAATTCGTTCGCCTCAATGGTGCAACCGGGCGTATCGTCTTTTGGATAAAAATACAACACCACGTTGTTTTTATTTTTAAATCCGGAAAGGCCGACCATTTGCATGTCAGCATCGGGTAAATCGAATTCGGGTGCCGTTTGTCCTGCTTGCAACATACACACTCCTATACTTCTCATTTGGATTTTAACCGATTTTACGAAACTTGAAATACTTTAGACGCCACTGTAATGTGCAGCCGTGAAAAAATCTTTTCTCGGACGCTTGACCCCGCAGCAATTCCTGCGGCGTCACTGGCAGAAGAAACCGCTGCTTATACGCAACGCCTTCCCTGCATTCCGCGACTTGCTTAAGCGCAAGCAACTGTTTGACTTGGCATGCCGCGATGATATGCAATCGCGCCTGGTTTTGCAAAAGCGTGGCGCCTGGGAAGTTTTTCACGGACCTTTTACGGCGCGGGATTTCCGCGGTCTGCCAAATAGCAAATGGACTTTGCTGGTTCAGGGCGTCAATCATGTCCTGCCGCAGGCGCAGCGCCTGTTGCTGCAGTTCAGTTTCATCCCGTACGCCAGGCTGGACGATTTAATGATCGGCTATGCTCCACCAGGCGGCGGGGTCGGCGCGCATTTCGATTCCTACGACGTGTTTCTGCTGCAAGGCGGCGGCCGCCGGTTGTGGCAAATCAGCGCGCAAAATGATTTACACCTCACCGAAGGGGCGCCGCTCAAAGTTTTAAAAAACTTCAAGCCTGAGCAGGAATGGGTGCTGGGCCCGGGAGACATGCTGTACCTGCCTCCGCATTGCGCGCATAACGGCGTGGCGCAGGATGGTTGCATGACCTATTCCATCGGTTTCCGCGCTCCTTCCGCTCAGGAGCTTGCCACCGAATTCCTGATTTATCTGCAGGATCATCTGGATATCCAAGGCATGTACCGCGATCCCAGGCTCACCTCGCAGCAGCATCCCGCGCAAATCAGCGAGGCGATGCTGCGCCAAACGACTCAAATGCTTGAGCGCATTCATTGGGGAAAGCGCGACGTGGAGTTTTTTCTCGGACGATTTCTCAGCGAACCCAAGCCGCACGTGATTTTCCAGCAGCCGTCACGTCCGTTATCGAGCAAGAACTTTTCCCGCAAATGCAATGCGCAAGGTGTATATCTCGATCTGAAAAGCCAAATGCTGTTCTACCACGACGTGATATTCATGAACGGCGAAGCCTATCAGTCTGGAAGACAGGCTTTTACTTCTTTATCGCGGCTTGCCGACAGACGCGAACTCAGGCCGCGGACACCTTTTAATCAAGAAACACAGCAATTGCTTTACCAATGGTATCAGGCAGGCTATATTAAAATCGGTTGCCTAACTTAAAGAACTGCGCAATCAGGACCCACATGGAAAACACCGTCGAGACCTCGCCGCAGTACCAGAAAATCGAAAGCGTGGCGGATTATGAAGCCGCGATCAACATGGTAATCGCCCAGGCGCACCGGAATATCTGCATTTTCGACAAGCAAGCAAGCAGCGCTTTCAACTCCATCGAACGTTGCGAGCTTTTGCACAGTTTCCTGCTCGCGATCCGCATCAACCGTGTACGCATCGTTATGCATGACACCGGTTTTCTGACCACCAACTGCCCGCGCATGATGTCCCTGTTAAAACTGTTCAGCCACTGCATCGCCATCCACGAAACCCGGGTGGACGCCAAACAGGTGTATGACCCATTTACCGTGATAGACGAAAATCACTACGTCCACCGTTTCCATTACGACAGCACACGCGGATTGATGGCGCTCAATGATTTAAACGAGGCGCACGAATTTAACGATCGCTTTGAAGAAATATGGGAAGCGTCTTTCTCCGCAGTATCTGCGACCACGCTCGGCCTGCGCTGAATCTACACTTTAAATAAATCGGAAATATGTTAAAATTTGTGTGTTGGCCATTTCACCTTACCCCGGGTGGCGGCCGATAACTTAGTTGCTATCATAATAAACTTTACATTAGAGGAAGTTATTATATGAAACGCTCACTCCTTGTTGCCGCCCTGTTAGTATTGGGTTTGGTTGCTTGCGGTAAAAAAGAACAGCCTGCTCCGGCATCCGGTCCTGCGCCTGCCATGGCTCCGGCACCCGCTCCAGCTCCAGCTGCAGATGCGGCAAAGCCAGCTGAACCAGCCAGTACTGAAGAAAAGAAATCCCCCGAAGAGAAGAAGTAATTTTCCCGCAGCGCCAAAAAAAGCCGTTGTTCGCACCGGCTTTTTTTGACCCGAAAAACCTTACAAGACCTCGCGCCAGGCAAAACCGTTTTGCTGGTCGGCAACACTCACCCACTCCGACTCGCAATTCAATACCCGGGACAGTGCAGCCCTTGCCAACTCAGGGGTGTTGTTGTTTTGGCTTAGATGCGCTGCAATAAGGTGCTTCAGGCGGCCGCAATCAAGACTGGCCAGCAGCTTCGCCGCCTCATCGTTCGACAAATGGCCGAAGCGTCCGGCAATGCGCTGCTTGAGAGGAGCCGGATAGCTGCCGTTTTTGAGCATCTCCAAATCATAATTGCATTCCAGCACCAGCGCATCACAGCAGCTTAAGACGGTTTCGATATGCGAAGTTGAGCTGCCGGTATCGGTTATCACGCCTAGGCGCCTTGTGCCGTCGCCGAACACAAATTGCGCCGGCTCGCGAGCATCATGCGGCACCGGAAACGGCTCAAGCTCGATGTCGCCAATGCTGAAGCGCTGGTGAGCGTCGATATAAAAGACCTGCGGCAGGCTGGAAAATTCGTCTTGAAATACACTCGCGGTGCCGAAAGTGAGCCATACCGGCAAATTGAACTTGCGCGCGAATTTGACGACCCCACCAATGTGATCCGTATGCTCGTGTGTCACGACGATTGCGCTCAACTGTTGCGGCGTGAGATCGAGGCGGGATAATCTGGAGACCATTTCATTGATGCCGAAACCGCAATCCAGCATCACCCTTGTTTGCATGACTTCCACCACCAGGGCATTGCCCTGGCTGCCGCTGCCGAGGGAGGCGAAGCGCATTATGAACCGTGAAAAGTGAAATGTGAGATGTGAAACGTCGAATCAAAACCAACCCCGGAACACACAACTCTTTTCACGTTTCACCTTTCACGTTTCACCTCATTTCAACTGTTCATACAGCAGGGTCAAAATTCGATTCGCGGTTTCGGATTTTTCCGGCACGCCGTCCTTGTTGAACACATTGACCTGGCTTTCTTCTCCCTCGCTTCGCACCGCGATGCGGTAGCTCTCGTTCTTGGGAATTTTTTTCTCATCCGACTTCCAAAACGCCAGTTTATCAAGCCACCCCTTCTTATGATATTCGGTGGCATCCGGATCGGCGTAACGCACGTAGTAAAGGCCCTGGGAGCGGTCGCGGTCTTCCACGGTGAAGCCCACGCGGTCGAGCGCCAAGCCCACACGCCGCCAGGCACGGTCAAAACTGTCGTTAAGAGACAACGATCCGCTGCCGTCCGGCCGCTTGCTCAGGCTGGCGCGGGCGGTCACGGGGGCATCCGCGGCCAGGGCTTTGGCTTTTTCTTCATCAGTGCCAAAGCGCACCATCAGCTTGGACAGCATTTCCGCTTCGAGCTGAGGATCCGGCGGGCTCGGCTGCCAGATCGTGTGATCCTGGTATTCGTTTTCAAATACTTCGACCATGCCACGGTGGCTGATAAAAATATCCGTGATGTCAGGGTCGTTTCCGCGCTCAAGACGGGTGCGGAATTTGTCGCGCTGCGAAGTCGAGCTGACCATAGTAATTACCTTGTTGAGCAAGCCGCGGATTCCCCCTTCGGGCACCCTCTCCCGATGCTCCTCCCAATCGGTTTCCATCACGCCGGCCTCAGGCATTTCCGTCTTGAGCACAAACCCGTTGTCCAGCCAGAACTGCCTGACCACGGGCCAAACCGTTTCCGGCTTGGCGGGCACGACCAGCCAGCGCTGGCTGCCTTCGCGCTCAATGCGCAACCTGTTGTCAAACACCGGCAGCACGTTTGACGTGCCGGCCTGTGGACCCTTTCCTTTGCTGAAATCGGAGAAGGTTGTGCTGCTCTGTGACTGGGCCTCCGCATTGCGCTCGCTATCGCCGGGTGAAGTAAGATCGGGCGGTACTTCCAGCAGCGGCCCTTCCTTCGCCGACTTGTAAGCGTCCTTCCCGAAAAAGGGGATTGAATCGCAACCGCCTGACGCAAGCGCGACAACCAGAATCACCACGACCTGCTTGGCAAACCTCCTCATATCCTCTTTGCCTCTCTGCCTTACCTTACACCTTGATACCTGCCTGCCGCATGGCATTTCTTACCGTTTCATGGTGGGCTGCCGAAAGCGGTGTCAAGGGAAGGCGGATGCCCGATTCAATCAATCCCATTTGCGCAACCGCCCATTTCACCGGAATCGGATTGGCCTCGACAAACAGATTCTTGTGCAAATCGAACAGCTTGTTGTTGATGCTCCGCGCTGCCGCCAGATCGCCCTTTAGCGCCGCAACGCACATTTCATGCATGAGTTTGGGGGCTACGTTGGCGGTAACCGAAATCACTCCCTGCCCTCCGAACAGCATCAGCGCTAATGCGCTTGCGTCGTTGCCATCGTAAACCGCGAAATTCTGCGGCGCCTGACGTACCAGGTCGCTGCTGCGTTCTATGCTTCCCGTAGCGTCCTTGAGGCCGATGATGTTAGGCACTTGCGCCAGCCTCAACACCGTTTGATTCTGCAAATCGCAGGCAGTTCGACCCGGAACGTTATAAAGGATTTGCGGGATATCCACGTTTTCCGCAATCGTCTTAAAATGCAGGTATAAACCTTCCTGGGTCGGCTTGTTGTAATACGGCACTACCGAGAGGCAGCAATCTGCGCCGACTTTTCTGGCATAGCTGCTAAGCTCGATCGCTTCGGTGGTGGAATTGGCGCCGGTGCCGGCAATCACCGGAATGCGTTTTTTGGCATGCTCGACTACGACACGGATAAGCTCACAATGCTCTTCGACATCCACCGTCGGCGATTCGCCGGTGGTGCCGACCACCACGATGCCGTCCGTGCCTTCGCGTACGTGCCAGTCCACCAAGGCGCGCAGCCGCGGAAAATCGAGGCTGCCGTCCTCCAGCATCGGGGTGACAATCGCCACCAGACTGCCTTTAAGCATCACCCTTTACCTGATAATAAAAGCTGATATTTTACCTTAAATCCCCGATGGTTCTTAAACGTTATCACGCTTGGCGCAGATTCGCTGCACCATCGCGGGTTTGGGCTGCGAAACAAATACATCCTCGTAGGCAATCACCTGCAATTGACCGCGCACCACTTCCAGCAATTCCCCGGGTTTAAGCAGAAAATCCGGATTGCTTGGCTTGCCAAAGCGTTCGTTGCCTACCGCATAGGTTTCGTAAATCAGAACCCCCTTCTGCTCCAGGGCTTCCAGCAAACAAGGGAAAAGCGGACGGTGCAGATAATTACATACGATAATTCCGGCAAATTGCTGGCTGGCGTAGGGCCACGGCCCGCCTTCCAGGTCGGCGAGCCTAACCGACACCCCCGCGACGCCGCACAGGCTTAACATGTGAGATTCATCCCTGTCCACCGCCTCGACTCTATGCCCCAGGCCGGCGAGCAGCCGCGCGTGACGGCCCGAGCCGTAGGCCACATCCAGCACCTTGCCGCCTGCCGGAATCAGCGAAGCAAAACGGGACACCCATTCGGACGGAGCCGTCAATTCATGCTGCGGTTGCATTGGGCTTCACTCTTCAACAGAATTCAGATAATGAAAGATACCACAAGCAAACTTTCTGGCGCATGGGTGGCCGACCTGGCCTGGCCGGAAGTCGAAAAGCGCATTCAATCCGGCGCAATCGCGATTCTGCCGGTGGGCGCCGGCGCCAAGGAGCATGGACGGCATTTGCCGCTCAACACCGATCAACTGCAAGTGGAATGGCTGGCTGCGCGCCTCATCGAAAAAGCCAACGTGCTGGTGTGGCCAACACTGACTTACGGCTATTATCCGGCCTTCACCGGTTATCCCGGCAGTTGCAGCCTGTTTGCCGCAACCTTTGAAAAACTGGTGGAAGAAACTTTACAGAGCATTCTCGGCAGCGCAGGCAAGTCGGCGTTAATTTTGAATACCGGCATCAGCACCATTGCTCCACTCGAGCGCGTGACTGCGCGGATGGGCCGCCCAATCAAACTCGCAAATATCTATCAAGGCCGGCGTTATTTAGAAGCCGAAGAAAAAACCCGGCAACAGCCTCATGGCAGCCATGCCGACGAGCTGGAGACTTCGATTATGCTCGCCATTGCTCCGGATAAAGTAAACATGAGCCAGGCTAAACCCTGGGCCAGGCGTGAGACGCACGCCGGAGCATTGGTGCGAAACGATAAATCACAACCCAATTATTCGCCGGACGGCGTCTATGGCGACCCGACGCTCGCCACCAAGGAAAAAGGCGAGTTGCTCCTTAAAGCAATGCTTGAAGATATTCTGGAATTGCTGAATCCCTAACGGTCGACCGGCAGCTTATGTTCATTCCACTCCAGCATCCCGCCGCGAAGATTTGACACCTGCTCGAAACCCAGGCTGGTAAGTATCGCTGCTGCGGTGCTGCTGCGCACCCCGGCGCGGCAAATGGCGATGACGTGCTTATTCTTGCATGCCTCCAGTTCGCCTGCGCGGTCGGCGAGGTCTTTTAGCGGAATCAGCCTGCTCCCGGGAATATGCCCCAGCTCGCCGCTGTATTCGTTAGGTTCCCGCACATCGAGAACCAGCGGCGGGGAAGCGCTGTTAACCAGCGCCTGCACCTCGAGCGGGCTCAATTGGCGGACCCGATTGAGCTCGGCTATGGTGGGGAAAGCAATGCGGTCGTCATCGAGCGCAGTTTGGTTGGGTTGCAGCACTTCCTGAATCTTGGTAGGCAAGGGCAACCCGAGTTTTGCCATTAATTCCACATATTCGGTTCTGGAGCAGTTGGCAATACGGGGATTCAAGCGCTTCTCTTCGCCGATGCTGGACTGAATGTTGCCGCGGTAGTCATGCGCGGGAAAGACCAGGGTGTCATCGGGCAAAGCAAACAGCTTGTTGGTGATGCTGTCGTACTGCGCCCCGGCATCGCCGCCGGCGAAATCGGTGCGCCCGGTGCCGCGAATCAGCAGCGTGTCGCCGGTGAAAACCTTTCCTTCGGCATACAGGCTCATGCTATCGGGAGTATGGCCCGGCGTTGCCAATACCCGCAGCTGAATTTCCCCGCAAGCTATGGTCTGGCCGTCCTGGGCATGGATGTCCACATGCGGGGCGGGCGCGCGGCGGTGCATCACCACTTTGGCGCCGGTGAGTTCTTTCAGCTCAAACACCGCAGTGCGATGGTCAGCATGCGTGTGTGTGTCTACCACCAGCTCGAGAGAACAACTGTAATACGCCAGCGCGGCCAGGTAGCGGTCGGTCTTCTCCCGGATAGGGTCAATCAACAGCGCTTTGCGTGTCTTTTCACAGGCCAGCAAATAGGTTTTACATTTGCCCTGGTTCAGTTCGCGAAACAACATGCCTTCCCCGGCGAAGTTTGACTACCCATTATAGATCTTGACGTGGGCCGCTTTTCAGCTCTTGCTGAAGACGAACTTGCCGCTTTTGCATTCCACCTTGACGGTGTCCTTGGCGGCAAATCGGCCTTCGAGGATTTCCTTGGCCAGCAGGTTTTCAATCTGCGACTGTATCGCGCGCTTCAACGGCCGCGCGCCGTACACCGGATCGAATCCGGTTTTGGCAAGCTCTGCCAGCGCCGAATCGCTGACTTCGAGCCGGATATCCATTTGCGCAAGCCGCTTCTCGACAAACCCAAGCTGGATTTTGGCAATGGATTTGATATGTTTCTCGTCGAGCGCGTGAAACACCACCACTTCATCAATGCGGTTGATGAACTCGGGACGGAAATAATTCTTCACTTCGGCGAGCACAGCGAGCTTGATGACCTGGTAGTCGTCGCCCGCCATCCGCTGAATCATCTGCGAGCCAAGGTTGGAGGTCATCACAATCACCGTGTTTTTGAAATCCACGGTGCGCCCCTGGCCGTCGGTCATGCGCCCGTCATCGAGCACTTGCAGGAGCACATTGAACACGTCCGGGTGCGCTTTCTCTACCTCGTCGAGCAAAATCACCGAGTAGGGCTTGCGCCGCACCGCTTCAGTGAGGTAGCCGCCCTCTTCATAGCCGACATAACCGGGAGGCGCGCCGATTAACCGCGCCACTGAATGCTTTTCCATGAATTCCGACATATCTATGCGAATAAGATGGTCTTCCGAATCGAACAGGAATTCCGCCAGCGCCTTACATAGTTCGGTTTTGCCCACACCCGTGGGACCGAGGAACAGGAACGAGCCGTAAGGCCGCTTCGGGTCAGCCAGCCCGGCGCGCGAGCGGCGAATGGCGTCGGAAACCAGACGCACCGCTTCGTCCTGCCCCACCACGCGTTGGTGCAGTCTTTGTTCCATGTGCAGCAGTTTTTCGCGCTCGCCCTGCATCATCTTCGATACTGGAATGCCGGTCGCGCGCGCGACCACTTCGGCGATTTCTTCCGCCCCGACCTGAGTGCGCAGCAGCTTGTGTTTCGCCTGCTGGCTGCCCGACTTGTCGGCTTGCTTCAACTGCGCTTCGAGCTGCGGCACGCGCCCGTATTGCAATTCTGAAACTTTCTGCCAATCGCTCTTGCGCTTGGCCGCTTCCATTTCGATTTTGAGCTTTTCCAGCTCTTCCTTGATGTGCTGCGAACCCTGGACCTGGGCCTTTTCCACTTTCCAGACATCATCCAGGTCGGCGTATTCCCTCTCGAGCTTCTTGATTTCTCCTTCTAGAAGAGACAAGCGTTTCTGGGAAGCCTCGTCTTTTTCCTTCTTCACCGCCTCACGCTCGATCTTCAACTGAATCAGGCGCCGCTCAAGCTTGTCCATCGCCTCCGGCTTGGAATCAATTTCCATCTTGATGCGCGACGCCGCTTCGTCCATCAAATCAATCGCCTTGTCGGGAAGAAAACGGTCAGTGATATAACGGTGCGAAAGTTCCGCCGCGGCGACTATCGCCGGGTCGGTGATTTCCACGCCGTGGTGCAATTCATATTTCTCCTGCAGGCCGCGCAAAATGGCGATGGTATCTTCGACCGTCGGCTCGTCCACCAGCACCTTCTGGAAGCGCCGCTCCAGCGCTGCATCTTTCTCGACGTATTTGCGGTATTCGTCGAGGGTGGTTGCGCCCACGCAATGCAGCTCACCGCGCGCCAGCGCCGGTTTCAGCATGTTGCCGGCGTCAATTGAGCCCTCCGCCCTGCCGGCGCCGACCATGGTGTGAAGCTCATCTATGAAAACGATGATGCGGCCTTCTTCCTTGGCGATTTCCTTGAGCACCGATTTCAGCCGCTCTTCGAATTCACCGCGGTATTTCGTGCCTGCCAGGAGCGCCGCCAGGTCAAGCGCAAGCACACGTTTGTTTTTCAGCGTCTCGGGCACTTCGCCATTGACGATGCGCTGCGCCAAGCCCTCGACAATCGCGGTTTTGCCCACGCCCGGCTCGCCGATTAATACCGGATTGTTCTTGGTGCGCCGCTGCAGCACCTGAATGGTGCGGCGGATTTCATCGTCGCGCCCGATCACCGGGTCGAGCTTGCCAAGGCGCGCGCGCTCGGTGATATCCAGCGTGAATTTCTTCAAGGCTTCACGGCTGCCTTCGGCCTCCGGGTTCGCCACATTCTCTCCGCCGCGCACTGCGCTTATCGCCTGTTCCAGATGCTTGCGGTCCGCGCCATGCTGCTTGAACAGCCTGCCGGTTTCGCCTTTATCCTGAGTCAACGCCAGAAGAAAAAGCTCGGAAGCGATGAACTGATCGCCACGCTTCTGCGCTTCCTTGTCGGTGAGGTTAAGCAAGCTCGCCAGCTCGCGCGAGACGCTGATTTCGCCGGCATTGCCTTCGACCTTGGATAATGCTTCTATGTTTTTCTTGAGCGCTACGCGCAATGGCGGCACATTGACCCCGGAGCGCCCTAAAAGCGAAGCAGTGCCGCCGTCCTCCTGATCAAGCAGCACCAGCAGCAGGTGCTGCGGCTCGATATACGGATTATCGTGGCCGATGGCGATGCTCTGCGCGTCGGAGAGCGCCTGCTGGAACTTGGTGGTAAATTTGTCAAAACGCATGCGAATGGCCTTAAGATTTAACGGTTTGCTGGCTAAATGGGGGGCAAAATCCTGATTTCAACCCACCGCGCATAAGATTAACATCGTTCAGAAGTAAGGTCTCTTCGGTTATACTTGCAAAAAACTTTCATGGCGGACCCCCAAACCATGAACACCCGTTCTGCGCTTGCACGCGACATCACGCTGATGCTGATTATCAAGGTGATCGCGCTTTATCTCATCTGGCTCGCCTGGTTTTCCAGCCCGCAAGATAAAAATCTCGATGCTGACAAGGTGGGGAAAACCTTGATTAACAGCCCCGCCACCCATAAGGAAGCAAACCATGCCCAGCGCTGAAGTCGTCGAATTGTCGCGGCTGCAGTTCGCGGTCACCGCGCTCTATCACTTCTTGTTCGTGCCGTTGACGCTGGGATTGTCGTGGATATTGGTCATCATGGAGTCCGTCTATGTGATGACCGGCAAGCAGATTTATCGCGACATGACAAAGTTCTGGGGCAAGCTGTTTGGCATCAACTTCGCCATGGGGGTCGCTACCGGTCTCACTATGGAATTCCAGTTCGGCACCAACTGGGCGTATTACTCGCACTACGTCGGCGATATATTTGGCGCGCCGCTCGCCATCGAGGGCCTGATGGCGTTTTTCCTCGAATCCACCTTTGTCGGGCTGTTTTTCTTCGGTTGGCAGCGGCTGAATAAAGTGCAGCATCTCGCCGTCACTTTCCTGGTGGCGTTGGGCTCCAACCTCTCAGCGCTGTGGATACTTATTGCAAATGCCTGGATGCAAAACCCGGTGGGCGCAGAATTCAATTATGAAACCATGCGCATGGAACTGATGAGCTTCTCGGAACTCTTCTACAATCCTGTGGCGGGAGTGAAATTCGTGCACACCGTGGCCGCGGGCTATGTCACCGCCTCGATGTTTGTGCTCGGCATTTCGAGTTATTACCTGCTCAAAAAGCGCGACACCGGATTCGCCCTGCGCTCCTTCGCCGTGGCTGCCGGGTTTGGGCTCGCTTCCGCTCTGTCGGTCATCGTGCTCGGCGATTCAAGCGGCTACACCGTCGGCGAAGTGCAGAAAGTCAAGCTCGCCGTGATAGAAGCGGAATGGGAAACCCAGAATCCTCCCGCATCATTCACGGCCTTCGGGTTCCCCGATGACGAAAAGGAGCGGACGGATTATGCGATTCACATTCCGTTTCTGCTCGGCTTGATCGCGACCCACTCGGTGGATGAAAAAGTGCTCGGTATCAAGGATCTCAAGGTGGCACACTTGAAGCGTATTGACAGCGGCATCATCGGCTATGCCGCGTTGCAAAAGCTGCGCAGCGGGGACAAAACCCAGGAAGTGCTGGATGCCTTTGCCAAGCACAAGGATGATTTGGGTTACGCCCTGCTTCTCAAGAAATACACGCCCAATGTGGTGGATGCGACCCAGGGGCAGAAAGTCAACGCGGCCAACGACACCATCCCGAAAGTCTGGCCGATGTTCTGGTCGTTCCGTTTTATGGTCGGGTTGGGATTTCTCATTTTGTTTATCTTTTCTTGCGCTTTCTATTTCTGCGCAAGGCGCGATGTTCATCATCAGACCTGGCTGCTGAGACTTGCGCTCTATTCCATTCCGCTGCCGTGGATCGCAGCTGAACTCGGTTGGATCGTCGCAGAATACGGCCGCCAGCCTTGGACCTTTTCCGACGTGCTGCCGACTTTTTTGAGCACCTCTAATATTGAAGCGGGCAAGATTTATTTCAGCCTCTCCGGATTCATCTTCTTTTACACCTTCCTGCTCGTTGTCGAACTGTACTTGATGTTCAAGTACGCGCGGCTGGGACCGAGCAGCCTGGGAACCGGCGGTTACCACCACGAAATCGCGGGAGCACGCGCATGATTTTCGACTATGTGACGCTCAAGTTCATCTGGTGGCTGTTCGTCGGTGTGCTGCTGATTGGTTTCGCCGTGATGGACGGTTTCGACATGGGCGTCGGAACACTGCTTCCCTTCCTCGGCAAATCCGACGAAGAGCGCCGCGTCATCATCAACTCGGTGGGCGCGACCTGGGAAGGCAACCAGGTTTGGTTCATCACTGCAGGCGGTGCCTTCTTCGCCGCCTGGCCGCTGGTTTATGCAGCGGCCTTTTCAGGTTTTTACATCGCTTTGATGCTCACCCTGTTTGCGCTGTTTTTTCGTCCGGTCGGTTTTGATTACCGCAGCAAAGTGCACAATCCGCACTGGCGCAACGCCTGGGACTGGGGATTATTTGCCGGTGGCAGCATACCGGCTTTGATATTCGGCGTGGCATTCGGCAATCTCCTGCTGGGCGTGCCGTTTCATTACGACGCCGATTTACGCGTGACCTACAGCGGCTCGTTTTGGGCGCTGTTAAATCCGTTCGCGCTGCTGGCCGGTGTGGTGAGCCTGTCCATGCTCACCATGCATGGAGCGGTCTACCTGCAGCACCGCACAGAAGGGGAAATTTACGAGCGCGCCAAGGCTGCCGTCAAAGTATCAGCCATAGTGCTTATCGTTGCTTTCGTGCTTGCGGGATTGTGGATTGCAACTGGAATCGAAGGTTACAAAATCATTTCCATGCCTTCTCCGAATGCCGCCTTCACTCCGCTCGCCAAGGTGGTGGAAAAATCCGCAGGCGCGTGGCTCAACAACTACACGCTATACCCGTGGACCATTGTTGCGCCCATTCTGGCGATCGGAACGGCGGTGATCGCCCTGTTGCTGTCCACAGCCAACCGCACGGCAACCGCTTTTGTTTTCAGCGCGCTCGCTGTTTCGGGAGTGATTTTGACCGCGGGGCTGGCGATGTTCCCCTTCATCATGCCCTCCTCGACTTCCCCCAACAGCAGCCTGACGGCATGGGATGCGGTCTCCAGCCATCGCACTTTACAAATCATGTTCTGGGCCACAGTGGTTTTCCTGCCACTGATTGTCGCCTACACCTCGTGGGTGTACCGGGTGCTGCGCGGCAAGATTACAGTGCAATCCATTCGTGATAATGAACATACAGCTTACTAGGAGCTAGGCAATGTGGTACTTCACTTGGATTTTAGGCATCGGCGTAGCGCTAGCATTCGGCATCATCAACGTGATGTGGCTGGAAGCGGAGTATTTCGCCAAGGAAGACAAGTCCGAGAAAAAGTGAGCCGCAAGCCGTCAATCAAGGCGCTGGTATTCGATGCCTACGGCACGCTGTTCGATGTGCATTCAGTCATCGCACTGTGTGATGAACTTTTTCCCGGCCGGGGCGCTCAGTTAAGCCAGACCTGGCGCGCCAAGCAACTGGAATACACCTGGCTCAAAAGCCTGATGGGGCGTTACCAGGATTTCGAAAAAGTCACCGAAGCAGCGCTTAAATTCGCCTGCAAGTCGCTCAAACTTGATTGTCCGCCTGAATCGTGCAAGCGGCTGATGCAGGCTTATCTGCATCTTGAACCCTATCCTGAAGTAAAAGAAGCGCTGGCCGCGCTATCTCACTGCAAGCTCGCGATACTCTCCAACGGCTCGCCGCGCATGCTGAAAGCGCTGGTGAAAAATAATGGGCTGACAAAAACCTTTGACAAGGTCATCAGCGTGGATGAAGTAAAAATTTATAAGCCGCATCTAAAGGTCTATGCGCTCGCGCCAAAAAAACTGAAAGTGCCCAAGAACAATATTGGTTTCGTTTCTTCCAACTTCTGGGATATCTGTGGAGCAAGCTCTTTCGGCCTGCGCACCTTCTGGATCAACCGCGCCGGCAACCCTCAAGACGAATTGGGCTTCAAGCCTTATGCTGTCGTGAGCAGGCTCACCGATTTAATTGATGGTGTTAAAGGCTAAACAGTCAATTCGAAGCCTAAAAGCGTAGATCAATAGTGATATCGGCATTGCGCGATATAAAGTGTGCCCTTCTCGAATTTGTATACCAAGCGGTGTTCTTTAGTAATGCGCCGTGACCAATAGCCACTCCAGTTTTTTCTGAGAGGTTCGGGCTTGCCGAGTCCGGTGAAAGGGCGCTTCTCGATATCAGTAACGAGAGCGTTGATCTTTTCCCGGATTTTCTTGTTGTTCCGTTCCCACCAAAGATAATCCTCCCAGGCCTCATCCGCCCAGAGGATTTTCATCTAATCAGCTTTCTGGCTTTTCCTTTCCCGGCTTCAAGCTGTGCAATGGCCTTGTTGAGGCGAGCGGCGTTTTTCGGGCTGCGCATCAAGTAAGCCGTTTCCTCGTAAGCGTTGAATTCGTCCAGCGACATGAGCACCACCGAAGCGCCTTTTTGCCGGGTGATGACAATCGGTGCCCCGCTCTGATTTACCTTGTCCATTGTTTTGGCCAGGTTATTGCGAGCGGCAGTATAAGAAATCACGTCCATAGATGCTCCAAGTTGTCCAGTTTTATGTACAGGACAGATATTAGCACAACTAGTGATGCAGAACAAGGCGATTCTCAGGGTTGGAGACGAATTTTTCCGGAAACCCACTTAAGCGCAGCGCATGCCGGGGAATTCGTCCTTCGCTTCCTTGCAGACACCCTGCTCGTCGTACCAGTAAAGCTTGTTGGGGTCTTCGGTTTTCGTAGTCTTGTGTGTGCCGTCGCAAAACGGCTGGTTTTTGGAAAGCCCGCAGCCGCAAAAATATTTTGTTTCATTGCCCACGGCCACTGGGTACGGGCCGCCTCTTGTGCGTTTCACCAGTCTTGCCATAAAACCTCCTTTAATCACTCAGCCGCTGATTCCAGCTTCCTATCCCTCAATCAGGTAAAATCAATTTTACTCTAAAGGATAACGATGGACTTATCATCTGCTATTCGCGCCAATGTGGACGCAGCGCTCAAGGAAGACTTGGGCCGCGGCGATTTGACCGCGCGGCTGATTCCTACCAATGCGCGCGCCCAGGCCACGGTTATCACCCGCGAGGCAGCGGTGCTGTGCGGCACGGCGTGGTTTGAAGCGTGTTTTCGGAAACTCGATCCCAAAGTGAAAATCCGCTGGATAGCCCACGACGGCGACGATATCAAAGCGGGGCAGGCGCTGTGTGAAATCAACGGAAGAGCGCGCGCGATGCTCACTGCCGAGCGTACCGCCCTTAATTTCCTGCAAACGCTTTCCGCCACTGCAACGCTCACCCGGCGCTATGCCGAAGCGGTCAAAGGCGCTCAGGCTGTCATCATGGACACGCGCAAGACCTTGCCCGGTTTACGCATCGCTCAAAAATATGCGGTGAGAGTGGGCGGCGGGAAAAACCAGCGCATCGGCTTGTTTGACGGCATCCTCATCAAGGATAACCATATCCTGGCCGCAAGCGGCATCGGGCAAGCGCTGCAACAAGCAAAAAAACTGGCGAAGCCGGGAGTGTCAATTCAAATCGAAGTGGAGAATTTGCAAGAACTGAAAGAAGCGTTAAACGCGGGCGCGAAACTTATTCTGCTCGACAATTTCAATCTTGAGCAGATGTGCGAAGCCGTGCGGATTGCCGCTAAACGCGCTCAGCTCGAAGCTTCGGGCGGGGTTAGACTGGACAACGTGCGTGCGATTGCCGAAACCGGCGTGGACAGGATATCAATTGGTAGCCTTACTAAAGATATTAAAGCTGTCGATCTCTCGATGCGCTTTGAATGAACAGTTCTCTTCTTCAATCTGATTAAATTCGCCGGTGGCAGACCGGCGGCTGGTGACTTTATTTTGCTCGTCCAAAATAAAGTCACCAAACAAAACGACGCCCTGGTGCGCCGTCCCTTGGATGCCCGGCGTTTCTCAGCCAAACCGGGCGCTGTGCAACTCGCACGATCCGCTTCGCGGCCACGTGCTCAAACAGTGCTCGCTTGAAAACCCCCGGTTTGGCTTCGTCACTTGGCGGCGCACAAGGGGCTAGGTACATAGACGTCAGTATTAGCAATGATATGCTGGCTGGCCGCCGGTCTGCCACCGGCAAATTGCTCTCATTTCGGCATATTCGTGGCAATCACTTTCTCAATCGCTTCGCGAGTCGCTTCAACAGTGACCGGTTTGCCGCTCTGGGCAATCGCAGTGTCCGGGTCTTTGAGACCGTGACCGGTGAGGGTGCACACAATCACCGAGCTTTCGCCGATTGCGCCCTGCTCCAGGTCTTTGAGCACGCCGGTCACCGATGCTGCAGAAGAAGGCTCGCAGAATAAGCCTTCCACTTGCGCCAGCAGCTTTTGCACCCGGAGAATTTCCTCATCGGTGCATTCGCCAAACCAGCCGCCCGATTCTTCCTTCACTTTCCACGCCTGCTGCCACGACACCGGGTTGCCGATGCGGATGGCGGTCGCCACGGTTTCCGGATTTTTCACAGGGCCGCCGCGCAGGAAAGGCGCGGCGCCGGAAGCCTGGTAGCCCAGCATGATGGGACGCCGGGTAGCGAGCTTGCCTTTGTGATAAGCGCAATTGCCGCCGCAAAAGAGACACGCCTGGGTGTTTTCGCACACCGCTTCGGAATAGCCGATCCAGTGCGCGGTGATGTTGCCCGCGTTGCCGACCGGCA
Organism: Burkholderiales bacterium; assembly: GCA_036522275.1. Taxonomy (GTDB): domain Bacteria; phylum Pseudomonadota; class Gammaproteobacteria; order Burkholderiales; family JAHFRG01; genus JAHFRG01. The sequence goes on from DATDGC010000052.1 coordinate 44,318, forward strand.
GCGCATGGTAATCCGGCGCATCGCCCAGTTCCTCGATGATTTCAAACGCTGCGGTCTTCTGCCCCTGCAAGCGGTAAGGATTGGTGGAATTCACCAGCGTCACCGGGAGTTTTTGCGCGATCTCCTGCACCAGCTTCATGCCGTCATCGAAATTGCCCTTGATCTGGATCACTTTGGAACCATGCATCATTGCCTGGGAAAGCTTGCCCAAAGCGACCTTGCCCTCGGGGACCACCACGAAGCAGGCGATGCCCGCACGTGCTGCATAAGCCGCAGCGGCAGCCGAAGTGTTGCCGGTGGAAGCGCAGATAATCGCTTTGACTCCGGCTTCGATCGCCTTGGTCACCGCCAGCGTCATGCCACGATCCTTGAACGAGCCGGTGGGATTCAAGCCTTCGAACTTGGCGTAGAGCCGCACTTTCCTGTTAATCAGGCGCGGCACGCTTTTGAGTTCGATAAGCCTGGTGTCGCCCTCGCCCAGGGAAACTACCGGCGTATTTTCTGAAACCGGAAGGCGCTCGCGAAAGCGCTCGATGACTCCGTTGTAACGATTGGACATACCTAAAACCCTTTTTTTCACCGCAGAGGTCGCTGAGAGCGCAGATGAAGACAAAACAAAATGATTCTGCTTTTCCTCAGCGTCCTCAGCGTACTCCGCGGTTAAAGATTCTAATTCCTATTCAATTCTTCGAGGCGAATGCGGATGACCTTGCCGGAAATGGTGGAGAGCTTCTCAATTTTCCTGATCGCCGCATTGATATGCTTCTCCACGGTTTCATGGGTGAGCATGATGATGTCCACCTGCTCTTCGCCCTCGCTCGGCTCCTTTTGCACCATTGCGTCTATCGAGATTCCCGAGTCGGCGAGAATGCGGGTGATATCGGCCAGCACGCCCGGCTTGTCGAACGCGCGCAAGCGCAGATAATAAGAAGTCTGCACTTCCGACATCGGCAGGATGGGCGTATCGGTGAGCGCATCCGGCTGAAACGCGAGATGCGGCACGCGGTGCTTGCGGTCGGCGGTGTGCATGCGGGTCACGTCCACGAGGTCCGCCACTACCGCCGATGCGGTGGGCTCGGCCCCCGCTCCCGCGCCGTAATACATGGTGGCACCCACCGCATCGCCTTTTACCAGCACCGCGTTCATCACGCCTTCGACGTTGGCGATCAGCCGCCGCGCCGGAATCAGCGTCGGATGCACGCGCAGCTCGATGCCTTTTGGTGTTCGCTTTGTGATGCCGAGCAGCTTGATGCGGTAGCCCAGTTCCTCGGCATAGCGGATATCCTCGCGAGTGAGTTTCGAGATGCCTTCGGTGTAGGCCTTGTCGAATTGCATCGGGATGCCAAAGCTGATGGCCGCCAGAATAGTGAGCTTGTGCGCGGAGTCTATGCCTTCGATGTCGAAAGTCGGGTCGGCTTCGGCGTAACCCAGCGCCTGCGCTTGTCGCAACGCCTCGGCAAAGCTCGCGCCCATATTGCGCATTTCAGAGAGGATGTAATTGCTGGTGCCGTTGATGATGCCGGCAATCCATTCCACGCGATTCGCGGTCAAGCCTTCGCGCAGCGCCTTGATGATGGGGATGCCGCCCGCCACCGCTGCTTCAAACGCTACCATCACGCCGTGTTTGTGCGCGGCGGCGAAAATTTCGTTGCCGTGTATGGCCAGGAGCGCCTTGTTGGCGGTGACTACATGCTTGCCGTTTTTAATTGCTTTCAGTATGAATTGCTTTGCCACGGTGGTGCCGCCGATGAGTTCCACCACGATGTCAATATCGGGATGGTTCACCACTTCCATGGCATCAGCGGTCACGATGGCGCTCTTGCCGACGAGCTTGCATGCCTTTTTCACATCCTTGTCGGCGATCATTTTCAGGACGATGGCGCGCCCGGCGCGCCGGGTGATTTCCTCCTGATTGCGCCGCAATACAGTGAAAGTGCCGCCGCCTACGGTGCCGATGCCCAGCAGTCCTACGTTAATTGGCTTCATGATTCACACCTTATTTACCGCAAAGGACGCAGAGAGCGCAGAGGAAGACAAAACAAAATGATTCAGCTTTTCCTCAGCGTCCTCAGCGTACTCCGCGGTTAAAGATTCTAATTTCTATTCAACTCTTCTAAAACCTTTTTTTCACCGCCGAGACGCAGAGGAATGTTTTGTTCGAAAATTCTTCTCCGCGCCTCTGCGGTTCAAAGTAAACCGTCTTTACGGAACATGTCCTTGATGCCGCGCAGTGCTTGCCTCATTCTTGCCTCGTTCTCGATCAAGGCAAACCGCACATGGTCGTCGCCGTATTCACCGAATCCAACTCCCGGCGAGACCGCAATTTTGGCGTCGGCCAGAAGTTTCTTGGAAAATTCCAGCGAGCCCATCGTGCGGTACGCTTCGGGAATCTGCGCCCACACGAACATGGTGGCTTTGGGCACCTGCACCGTCCAGTTGATTGCCCGCAATCCCTTGCACAGCGCATCACGCCGGCTCTGATAAGTATGGCGGATTTCTTCCACGCAATCCTGCGGCCCTTCCAGCGCCAAGATGGAGGCCACCTGGATGGGCGTGAACGTGCCGTAATCATGGTAGCTCTTCAAGCGCGCCAGCGCCGCAACCAGCTTTTTGCAGCCTACCATGAAGCCGACGCGCCAGCCGGGCATGTTGTAGCTTTTCGACAAAGTATAAAACTCCACTGCGACTTCGCGTGCGCCCGGCACCTGCATGATGGACGGTGCCACGTAGCCGTCGAACACGATATCGGCGTAGGCCAGATCATGCGCCACGTAAATACCGTATTCTCTGGCGAGCGCGATGATTTTCTCGAAAAACGGCGGCTCCACGCATTGCGTAGTTGGATTGCTGGGAAAGTTGATGATCAAAAGCTTGGGCTTCGGGTGCGAATCCTTCAGCGCTTTTTCCAGTTCCGCGAAAAAATCCACGCCGGGCGTGATGCGCACGTGGCGGATATCGGCGCCGGCAATCACCGGCCCGTAAATGTGTATCGGATAGCTCGGATTGGGTACCAGCACGATGTCGCCGGAATCCAAAGCAGCCAGCGCAAGGTGCGAAATTCCTTCCTTCGAGCCGATGGTGACGATGGCTTCGCTGTCTGGATCAAACTCGACATCAAAGCGCGCCTTGTACCAGTTGCATATGGCACGGCGCAGCCGCAGGATGCCCTTGGACACCGAATAGCGGTGGGTGTCCGGGCGCTGCACGGTCTCAATAAGCTTGTCCACAATGTGCTTGGGAGTTGCGCCATCGGGATTGCCCATACTGAAATCAATGATATCTTCACCGCGTTTTCTCGCCGCCGCCTTGAGTTCAGCGGTAATACTAAAGATGTACGGAGGAAGACGCTTTATGCGTGGAAATTCCTGCATGCTATTCTGTCAATTGCCCTTACAAATCCGATATTTCGCAAAAAAGGTATAATCTTACCCGACCGGTCAAGCTGCCGCAATTGGATTTACGAATATTTGAGAATATGAAACTGCATCTTGCTGCCGCCACTATCGAAAACCGTTTCACCGGCTATGGTTCGGGATACGTGATAGTGAACAATGTGCGCCATGAAAAAAACCTCATCGTGCTGCCTGAACGGCTGATGCAATGGGATGTCGCCGCATTTGAAGCACTCAGCAAACAGGACTTTGAGTTTCTGGCGAATCTTGCGCCGGAAATCGTGCTCCTGGGAACGGGTGCCAGTTTGCGTTTTCCGCATCCGGCGTTGTCGCAATCACTCGCCAGCGCTAGAATCGGCCTGGAAGTCATGAATACGCCCGCCGCCTGCCGCACGTATAACATCCTGATGGCGGAAGGACGAAAAGTTGCCGCCGCTTTGCTGCTCAAAGAATAAAGTCAGGCGACCTATTATTAACTGAAAAGCGATCTCAACTATGAAACCGCATTTGCTGCAACAAGACACCAAAGTGCAATCGATTGACCGGGTCATCGCCCAGGTCGGAAGTGTCATTCTCGGCAAGGACCGGCAAATCCGTCTGGCGCTCGCCTGCCTGCTGGCACGCGGCCACTTGCTTATTGAAGATTTGCCGGGGGTGGGCAAAACCACGCTGGCGCACGCCTTGGCGCGTTCGCTCGGGCTGGAATTCCACCGCATTCAGTTCACCAGCGACATGCTCCCTGCGGACATACTGGGCGTTTCAATTTTCGACCGCTCTATCGCCGCCTTTAAATTTCATCCCGGCCCGGTGTTCGCGCAAGTGATTCTCGCCGATGAAATCAACCGCGCCACACCCAAAACGCAAAGCGCGCTCCTGGAGGCGATGGAAGAGCATCAAGTCACCACCGAAGGTGAAACGCGTCCTCTGCCTCGGCCTTTTTTCGTCATCGCCACGCAAAATCCCTCGCAGTTTGTCGGCACCTTCCCGCTTCCCGAATCACAGCTCGACCGCTTCCTGATGCGCATCCGGCTGGGCTACCCGGACAATACCGCGGAGCGCGCGCTGCTTAAAGGCGGCGAGCGGCGCGACATGATTTCGCATCTTGTACCGTGCATGAGTGCGGCGGAGTTGCTGGAAGTTCAGCAAAAAGTAAGGATGGTGCATGCCTCGGATGCGTTGATGGATTATCTGCAAGCACTGATCGCCCGCACTCGGCAATCGCCGCACTACGTGCATGGTTTGAGCCCGCGCGCCGGGCTGGCGCTCCTGCATGCGGCGCGCGCCTGGGCCTTGATGCATGGACACAACCAGGTGCTGCCGGAAGACGTGCAGACGGTACTGCCCAGCGTGGTCGGCCACCGATTGCTTCCGACGGGCGATCATGCGCACAACAAGGATCTGGCCGAGAGCCTCATCAACGCGGTGGCGATTCCCTGAAATTCGTAGACGCGAGAACAGAGTCTAATGAAGCTCGCGATCGAAAATTATCTGAACAGATGGCTATTCAGACTCAAAGGGCCTGAGGCAGGCCCGGTGGTACTCTCCCAGCGCCGCGTATTCATCCTTCCCACGCGCCAGGGCCTGCTGTTCGGGGCGCTGCTGCTGCTGTTGCTGACCGGCTCGATCAATTACAACCTGAGCTTGGGCTATGTGCTCACTTTCCTCCTTGCCGCAATGGGCATCATTTCCATGCTGCACGCCTTCCGCAATATGTTGGGACTGCATGTGCGCCCCGGCAAAACCGATCCGGTATTCGCCGGAGAGCACGCGAGCTTTGCCGTATGCGTGGACAATCACCGTACCCTGCCCCGTTACGCCATCGCCGTAACGCGTGACAAGCAAGTTCCTGTTTTCTGCGACGTGGCGCAAAACGCAACTGCAACCGCCGAAGTCAGCGTGGCGGCGCCGCGGCGCGGTTGGCTCAGACCCGGGCGCATTACCCTTTATACGCGTTTCCCGCTGGGGTTGTTTCACGCCTGGTCGTATGTTGAACTGGATTCCCGCTGCCTGGTGTATCCGCGTCCGGATTCGTCAAAACTCCCGCCATTGAAGCCCCAATCCGACACCGGCGCGAGTTTTGAAGCAGGCCAGGGCAACGATGATTTCTCCGGCCTGCGCCCACATCAGCCCAGCGATTCGCCGCGGCATATCGCGTGGAAAGCGGCGGCGCGTGATTACGGTTTGCTGACTAAGCAATTCATCGGCCGGGCGGACACCGAGCTGTGGCTGGACTGGAATGATCTGCCGGCAAGTTTGGAGGATGAATCCAAGTTGTCACGCCTGTGCCGCTGGGTGCTGGATGCCGAAGCCGCAGGCATAAGCTACGGGCTGCGCCTGCCCGGCAAGGAACTGTCTTTGGCTTACGGCGAGCAGCACCGCCACAACTGCCTCGAAGCCCTGGCTTTGTTTGGGTTGCAAGATGTGGAAGATGCAAAAACCGCTTAATCTTCTTAGTCTTCGCAACATCTCCTGGCTTTTGCTTGCGCTGGCCATGGTGGCGGCACCACATGTGGAGCGGCTGCCGCTGTGGGTTTCCATATCCACCGGTGTGCTTGGACTGTGGCGCCTGTATATCGCGCAGCGCAGGCTTCCCCTGTTTTCCAAGTGGCTGCTATTCTCCATGCTCAGCGCTGGCACTGCCGGGATCTATTTAAGCTACGGCTCGGTTTTCGGGCGCGACGCCGGGGTAGCGCTGCTGGTTTTGCTGATCGGCTTGAAACTGATGGAGATGAACAGCCTGCGCGATGCTGTCCTGATGCTGTTCCTCGGTTATTTCCTGGTCATCACCAACTTCCTCTACTCGCAAACCATACTTGCCGGGCTTTACATGCTGCTGGTGGTGCTCGCCATCACTGCGGCATGGATTAGCTGCAATCGCCCGTCAGGCGCCTATCCAGCCAAAGACATGCTCCATCTCGCGGGCACGCTGCTTATCCAGGCAGTACCGCTTATGGTGGTGCTGTTCCTGCTCTTTCCGCGCGTGCAGGGGCCGTTGTGGGGGTTGCCGCAGGATGCTTACTCCGGCATCACCGGATTGAGCGATACCATGTCGCCCGGCTCGCTGAGCGAGTTGAGCCTGTCCGATGCGGTCGCATTTCGAGTTAAATTTGACGACCCTGCGCCCAAAGCTTCGACGTTGTACTGGCGCGGCCCGGTGTTATGGCGCTTCAACGGCCGCACCTGGTTTGCCCGAAGATATGAGGTATCCAAACCGCCGGAACTGCAGGCGCTCGACAAGCCATTGCGTTATACCGTGACGCTTGAGCCGCACAACATGAACTGGCTGTTCGCCCTGGATATGCCCGGCACGTTCCCCCCGCAAGCCGGAATCACGCTGGATTTCCAGATACTTTCAAATGCGCCGGTGCGCAACCGTATGCGCTATGAAATGAGTTCATACCTGAAATACCAGACCGGTGCAGATGAAGACCCCGCTGAATTGCGGCGCGCCTTGCAGTTTCCAAGGGTCCCCAATCCGCGCGCAAGGGAATTGGCGCAATCATGGCGTCGCAGTGCCGATAATAATGCGGCAATCATCAATCAGGCGCTTAATTTGTTCCGCAATGACAAGTTTTATTACACGCTGTTGCCGCCGCTGCTTGGCGAACATCCGGTGGATGAATTCCTGTTCGACACCAAGCGCGGCTTTTGCGAACACTATGCATCGAGCTTCGCATTTTTAATGCGCGCAGCGGGAATTCCTGCGCGCATCGTGACCGGCTATCAGGGTGGCGAGCTCAACGCCATCGGCGATTATATGATCGTGCGCCAGGCTGATGCGCATGCCTGGGTCGAGGTTTGGTTGAAAGAACGCGGCTGGGTGCGCATTGACCCGACTGCCGCAGTATCTCCGCTGCGCGTGGAAGCCGGGATTGCCGCTGCGGTGCCGGCGACCGATCCCCTGCCTCTGTTGGTGCGGCAAGATTACCCCTGGCTGCGCCAGGCCCGCTTCGTCTGGGATGCGATGGCGAATAATTGGAATCAGTGGGTGTTGGGCTATACCCCGCAACGCCAGGCGCAATTCCTGACGCAGCTCGGCATGAGCGAAGCGACCTGGCAGAACATGGCCATCGCGCTGCTTGTTGTGGCCGGCCTGGTCGTATTGGTGTTGGCCGGAATAATATTGTGGCGTCTGAGAACCGCGCCACGCGACCCGGTGCAAAAGGCCTACCGGAAATTCTGCGGCAAACTGGCAAAGGATGGATTGGCGCGCCGTCCGGCAGAAGGCCCGCAGGACTACGCGCTGCGGCTGGCGCAAACCAAACCGCAGCAGGCGGAACCCATTTGCAGCATCAGCGAACTGTATATTGCGCTGCGTTACGGCACCCTGTCTGACAAACTGGCAGTGAAGCGTCTGCAGCTACTGGTGAGCGAGTTTGAACCTTAGAATAGGTGATGCAATGTTTAATTCTGGGCGTCAGGTGAACAAGAAGCAGTAATTTAAGGCGCTACAACAGAACCTCCTTGGACACGCCCCTGCGCTTCAAAATCTTACGCAGGCTGTGCAACGCCTCGATCTGGATCTGACGCACTCGCTCGCGCGTCAGGCTCATAAACTCGGCGAGCTGCTCCAGGGTGCAGATGTCGTAGCCGTTCAAGCCGTAGCGGTGCTCGATCACGCGCCGCTGCTTGTCGTTCAACTGGTTGAGCCATTCCTGCACATAGGCTTCCAGCTTGGTGTGCTCAAGCTTCAGGTCGGGGGTGGGGTTATGCTCATCCGGAATGGATTCTCCAACCGACAGCATGGAGTCAATGTCCAGCGGCGCATCAAGCGAGGCCATGCGCTCGTTGTACGCCAGCACCCGGCGCACCTCCTCCACCGGCAGCCCCAGCAGGTGCGCCACGTCCTCAGTGGTCGGTTCTTTTTCGCAGTGCGTCTCCATATGCCGCAATGCGCGCAACACGATATTAAGCTCCTTGATGACATGCACCGGCAGGCGGATGGTGCGCGACTGGTTCATGATGGCGCGCTCGATGTTCTGCCGGATCCACCACGTAGCGTAGGTGGAAAAGCGGAAGCCGCGTTCCGGCTCGAATTTCTCCAGCGCGTGGATCAAACCCAGATTGCCTTCCTCGATCAAATCAAGCAGCGCCATGCCGCGGTGCGCATAATGCTTGGCGATGTTCACCACCAGCCGCAGATTGTGTTCGATCATTTTCTGGCGCGCCTCGAAATCACCCTGTTTGGCAAGGCGCGCATAACGCAACTCGTCTTGGGCACTCAACAACGCATTCTGTCCGATTTCATTGAGATAAATCTGCGTTACGTCCGAGAGCACATCAGTGGTGAAATGGTCCACTTCCGCGACGGCTTCTTCGGCTTGCGGCGCCAGCTCCTCTTCCGGCAGCTCGTCTTCCTGCAAGTTATTGTTCATGACGTTTTATCGCCCGGTAAATATTTTAGCGGGTCAACCGGCTTGCCCAAGCGCCGGATTTCAAAATGCAGCTTGACCTGATCGGCATCGCTATCCCCCATTTCCCCGATTTTCTGGCCTTTCACCACCGCCTGCCCCTCTTTTACCAGTATCTCACTGTTGTGAGCATAGGTGCTGAGATAGGTGTCGTTGTGCTTGATGATAATCAGTTTACCGTAACCGCGTAAACCGCTGCCGCTGTACACCACCTTGCCCGGCGCGCTGGCAAACACCGGCTGACCGAGCTTGCCGGCGATATCCACGCCTTTCAGGTTGGCGGTTTCGCTAAAACCGGAAACGATTTTGCCGTTGGCAGGCCAACCCCAATCAATTTCGCCGATAGCCACTTCAGGAATCTTGCTTTCGGTTTTGCTCTCAGGCTTGGGCTCTGGAGCGGGCTCGGTTTTGGCGCGCGGCGCTTCCGATTTTTGCAATTGCGCCAGCGCCTGATCGGAGTACGGGAGTTTCACCGCCTTGGGCTCGGTTTTCAACATCCCGGTAGGAGGCAGCGGTTTGGCTTCCAGGCTGTCGACCGGTCGGCCTTCAACCCCGGGCGTGGTTAGCAGCGGCGCGGTGACCACCGCATCCGGCGGCGATTTAAGCCACAACTGCTGGCCGGCGCTGATCGTCGCGGGATCGCTGATATTGTTCCATTGCGCGAGCTCCTTGTAATCAAGGTCATGCCCCAGCGCAATACTGTAAAGAGTGTCGCCCTTCTGCACGGTATAAAACCCGGGAGGCGAATCACCTTCCTGCTTGGCAGCCGCTTTCGGTATTGCCGGTTTCGCCGCCTGCCTGGATCCTGGCGATTTATCTATCACCGGCGCTGGATGCGGCTCACTGGCGCAGCCGCCTGCCGCGAGAGTAATCGCCAACAGCAGTACGCCCGTTTTCAAGGATGATGTCGCCATCATCACTCCATTCCGGACCGCAACGGCACAAACTTCACCGTTTCCAAAACCGTCTCACTGTAATTTTGCGCATTGCGCTCGATTACGCGCAAGTTCTGCTCATGAATTCCCATTGGCAACACCATTCTACCACCAACCTCAAGCTGCTCTAACAGCGCCTGCGGCACATGAGTTGCCGCAGCGGCGACGATGATCGCATCAAATGGCGCGGCATCGGGAAAACCGGCGTGGCCATCGGCCTGCCTCACACGCACATTGGTGATGCCCAGTTCATGCAGGCGCACCCGCGCCTTGGTGGCAAGCGGTGCCACCCGCTCCAGGGTATACACTTCTTGCGCGAGACGCGACAGTACCGCCGCTTGATAACCGCATCCGGTGCCGATTTCAAGCGCATGCTGCAATGTCTTGCCGCCGCGCAGCAGCTCCAGCATGCGCGCCACGGTGTACGGACTGGAAATGGTCTGGCCGTAACCCAGTGGCAATGCGACATCCTCATAGGCGCGGCTCGCCAGCGCTTCCTCCACAAAAATGTGGCGCGGCACTTCGGCCATTGCAACGAGCACCACTTCGTCGCGGATGCCCTGATTGCGCAGGCGCTCGACCATGCGCACGCGAGTGCGCTGCGAAGTCATGCCGATGCCGGTATGGCGCGTTTTCATTAGATTAGAGGCCCTCAAGCCAGTGGCTCAAACCTTCCAGTTGCGCAAATTGGGTGAGATCGATTTGCAGCGGGGTAATGGAAACTTTGTGTTGCAACACCGCGTGGAAATCGGTGCCCTCGCCGGCATCCTGCACGCCCCCCGCCGCGCCCACCCAGTACACCGTCTCGCCGCGCGGGTTGTGGGTCTTCACCACCGGCTCGGCCTTATGACGCCTGCCCAAACGGGTGACTTCAAACCCTTTGAGCTCGGCATACGCCACATCCGGAACATTGACATTGAGCAACAGCGGCTGAGCATAGGAATGTTTGGCGAAACGCTCGACGATTTCCGCGGCAACCCGCGCCGCAGTGGCATGGTTAGCCCCGGATTTGCTCACCAGCGACACTGCGAGCGAAGGAATGCCAAGTAAAAAACCTTCCGTGGCCGCCGCCACGGTGCCGGAATAAATCGTGTCATCACCCATGTTGGCGCCATCATTGATACCGGAAATGACCATGTCGGGCAGCTTCTCCAGCATGCCCGTCACCGCCAGGTGCACGCAATCAGTGGGCGTGCCGTTAACGTAGTAAAAACCGTTATGGGATTTACGCAGACTCAACGGCCGGTCCAGTGTGAGCGAGTTGCTGGCGCCGCTCTGGTCGCGCTCCGGTGCCACCACTGTCACTTCCGCGACGCGCGACAGGGTCTTGGCCAGCAACGCCAGCCCCGGCGCGAAGTAGCCGTCGTCGTTACTGAGCAGGATGCGCATTTCGGGAAGAGAAGGCAATGCGACAGAAGACAGGCATGCAGCGGGGCAGGAAGCGATAAGCCCGCAGAGCGATACTCAACGTTTCGATTTCTGACCCCTGTTTTCCGTGTTCTGAATTCTGAGCTGGTCGGGGCGGCGAGATTCGAACTTGCGACCACTTGCACCCCATCCGCATCATAGCATCGCGGCTATTTACTAATCAACGCCTTGCAATGCCCACCGCTCTCTTATTTAGCACTGCCAAGTTAGGAATCCCCAGAATATGACAACAAAAAACCCGCCATAGCGGGTCATCTATTCTGACAGACTCTAGCCTAGTGTCACCAGCTCAGTCCGCTTAGTGCAGTCCATGCCCCGCCTTGGGTCGTTTTTGCCTCTAACCAAGTTGCATGGACATCGATAACCTCAATGTTGGCATTCTCCAGAATTTTGGCGTATCCCTCCATGTTTTTGACCTGCTCACACTCTGGCTTTCGACAGTAATACTGCGCTTGCGAAATGCTCAGTTTGTAGAGTGCTGTTTTAACGTTTGAGGTCAACATGAGGGCCTCATGCTGGGAATGATCTTAAATATAGCGATTCTTGGTGCGCCCTGTTCCTCATTCTTAAATTGTCGGGGCATTAACACTTTAATTGCTCCGGTTTCTGTCTTGCCATAGTTTTTCAGGACACTTGGGGTCAATCTTGCGGAGTTGAGCGTGCATCACCTCACATTGAGATTTCATTTCAGGCAGGGGGGGACACCTATAAACCGCTAACTGATAATCGCAATCGAAATAATCAAGGCGCTCATTGAAGACGCGAACGGCTGACGCCAACTCCCGCCTTAACCACCAGATTTTGAATGCACTAGCCATGTTCTTGCCTCAGATTACTACAAGAGAGATCTTGTCTTGGACTTGAGACAGGGACGAGGAGAGGGAAGAGGCCGAAGCACTGAAGAAGCGTCGGCTGGATCGATATCCGAGTCAGAACCCTAGAGCAAAACAACATCACCTAGGGCCTTAGGTATCGTAATACTCTATTAGCCCCCATTTCATGAACTGAATAATCAAGCTACACCCTTTGTGATGAAAGTCAAATAGAAAAATGAGGGTGTGCAGATTCTTATGTATCTCGTAGCCGTCTACTTCATGGCGGCTCCATATGCGGGAGTATAATGCCCTGAGATATTCCAAAAGGAGGGATAGCCATGGGCGCTGAGATGGCAACCGACGAAGTGACCGACATCATCGCCAACATCGAAATGCAGCGACAGGAAAGGGTAAAGGAGGCCGGTCTCGCGACGGCGTGTAGTGAGGCGCTTCGCAAATTGCACGAAATCCTTAATCGCGAGAAGAAAGAATTGCAGCTACACGGCTCAAGCACTCGACATCCAGCGAACATTGAAGCCGTGTTGATCGAGATTAGGAAAGTGAAGAAATTGACCGGCATCACGAGCCAAGGCTCAATCCCCAAGAGCGCGCGCCCTGGGCAGCGGCAAGTGTCGTGGCAGAACGAGCCGCGAAATCCCTCTAGAAATCGGGGCCGCAGGACGATGGGGCGAGGCAGCGGTCGTTAGCCAGTTACCGAGTGCAGCCGATGAGCGCAGTCTCGATCTGTGGCTTTTCGAGCAGGGAAATATGAGCATTGGGAAACTTTCATGAAACTGAATCCGCAAGACCTGGAAAAAATCGCCGACCTCACGCTGAAACATTATAACCAGAGTGCCGAAGATTTCCGGGAAGGCACGCGTGATCACGATGTCAGCCAGAACATCGCGGCGCTGTTGCAATACATCGAGGGTAAGCCGCCGTTCACGATACTCGATTTTGGCTGCGGGCCGGGACGCGACCTCAAGGTGTTTGCCGAACTCTGTCACCTCGCGGTAGGTTTGGAAGGCGCCGCGCGCTTTGCCGTAATGGCGCGCGAACAGCAGCCCTGGCTGGCGAGTGTCTGGCGCAGGTTGGCATCCCTGAAGAACATCACTCCCAATTGGAGTTTCTTGGGGCGCTGTCTTGTTAACTTTTGCGGCTGCACATCTGGTGGACACCACTCCGAACCGCAAGAAGCTGTAGGCCGAGGCTAGCTTTCAACTTAAAGTGACAATACCCCCTGCTGGTGCTGCAAAAGCACTC
>DATDGC010000053.1:0-6787 GCA_036522275.1 Burkholderiales bacterium
GCTGTGAAAGGCATCAACATTGCCGAAACGATACGCAACGTCAAAGCCAAGCTCGGCGCGCTCAAGGGGCAGCAGACCCAGGTTGCGGACAAGGCCCAGAAGACTGATTTCACCGAGTTGAAAGCGAGCTTCCTCATCAAAAACGGCGTGGCGCATAACGACGACCTGTCCCTGAAATCGCCGCTATTGCGCCTGACCGGAGCCGGCGATATCAATATCGGCGAAGACAGCCTGAATTATCTGGCCAAGGCCTCGGTGGTGGAAAGCGGCAAAGGGCAGGGCGGGGCGGAGCTTGCTTCGCTCAAGGGCGTGACCATCCCGGTGCGCATTTCGGGGCCGTTCAAATCCCCGCAATACAACCTTGATTTCGGCGGCGCAGTCACTGAAGCGGTGAAGCAGAAAGCCGAGGAAGCCGTCAAGGGCCAGCTTCAAGACAAGCTCAAAGGGCTGCTTAAATAACAAACGCTGTGTAAACCGCAATGGAACCGCAGATAAACGCCGATAAACGCTGATGAGAACAAAACAAGTTTGTTAATGGCTTGAATTGCTTGTAGCATGACGCAGCAAAAGGCAAAATTGATGGATTAGGCACTACTTTTGGTGTCTATTTTTAGATAGGACGCTCTTGCCCACTCTTATGAAGGGTTGGTTAATGAATACTTTCACGAGATTATTCGCCGTCCTGCTTTGTGCTTCCGTACCTGTCATGTCAATGGCTCAAAAAGCAGAAATGCCCGAACCGAAAGATTTTCTCGTTGGTGATTCATGGGAATGGCGACAGTTCGACAACCGCACAAAACAGGAAGAGGGTAAATTTAATCGTTCCGTAATACGGGTGAACGGAATTCTGAGGTTTCAATCCGAGACAGGGCGCTCTTTTCAAATATCCAACGCATTTTTAGGCCACCCGGGTCAAACAAAGCCATGGCGCGTTTGGCCGTTAGAAGTTGGCAAGGAGTGGGTATATGACGAAGACTGGACAGAAAGTGGAGTATCCGGCAACACCAGACAAAACGCCAAAGTTGTAGCCTACGAAGATGTTACCGTACCTGCTGGCAAGTTCATGGCTTTCAAAATTGAATACAAGGGATGGTACAGAAATTCGCGAGGAAGTAGCGGAATTCAATTCGACACATACTGGTATGCACCTGAAGCAAAAGCTGATGTTAAGCGCCTGAGAGATGACGGTTTCAACAATTGGACTCGCGAACTTGTTAACTACAAACGGGGAACGCCCTAACCCATCGTTGTTCGATTCTTGTTCTTCCTTCGTGTCCTTTGTGGTTCAGAAATTTGATCTTTGTTCGCGTCCTTGGCGGTTCAGCTTGATTCTTATCTGCGTTCATCGGCGTTTATCTGCGGTTGCAAATATATGCCTTGCTTCGCCGCCAAGATCGTAGCGTGGCAAAAGCGCCACGGCCGCCATAATCTGCCGTGGCAGAACACTCGGGACCCTTACCGCATCTGGGTTTCCGAAATCATGCTGCAGCAGACGCAGGTGGCGACAGTCATTCCTTATTACCACCGCTTTGTTAAACGCTTTCCCGATATCAAAAACATGGCATGCGCTTCTTTGGACGAGGTGCTCGCGCTTTGGAGCGGGCTGGGCTATTACTCGCGCGCCGGAAACCTGCACTGCGCCGCGCAAATCATCATGAATGAACACCGCTGCATATTCCCCCGCAATTTCGACAGCATTATGGGGTTACCCGGTATCGGGCGCTCCACCGCCGCGGCAATTTGCGTGTTCGCCTACAGGCAAAAGCGCGCCATACTCGATGGCAACGTGAAAAGAGTTCTGGCGCGCTGCTTCGGTGTTGCAGGTTATCCCGGCGAAAAAAAAGTGCAAGAGCAATTATGGCGCAAGTCCGAAGCGCTGTTGCCCAAGCGCGGTATCAGGGCGTACACGCAGGGGTTGATGGATTTGGGCGCCGAGGTTTGCTTGAGACGCAACCCTGATTGTCCGGCATGTCCGTTACACCGTAGCTGTGTCGCGTATAAAGCCGGGAGAGCGAACGAATTGCCCGCGCCCAAACCCAGGAAAGCGCTTCCGCACAGGCAAACCGTGATGCTGATTTTGCTGCACAAAGGCGAGGTGCTGCTGGAGAAGCGCCCGCCCGCGGGCGTCTGGGCCAGCATGTGGAGCTTTCCGGAAATTGCGCCCGAAGACGATGTGCGTGCTGCCTGCGCGGGACGCTTTGCCGCTCGGGTGAGGGAACCGAAATGGTTACCACCGCTGCAACACGGGTTCAGCCATTTTGAGCTCAACGTTCGGCCGGTGCTGCTGCAGGTCGATAGCGTCAGACAGCGAGCGGCGGAACCCGGACAATTGTGGCTCAATCTCAACGATGCGCAACACGCGGCGCTTCCCGCGCCGGTGCGCAAACTTTTGCAACAAGCCGCGGCTTATACTTAAAGGGTAAAGCTATCGCAGGGCAGGAAAATACTAGGGAACCTCTGATTAAGTCCCACGCGGTTGCGACGGCGGCTTTCCGGGATGGGATGCGCGAAGCGAGGCGCAGCCAATGGCCATTCCCCTTGGCAAGCCGAGCAACAAAGCAGACCGCCCGGACAAGTCCCGTCCCTGCGGGTTGCGGCAAAATGCGGCGTCTGCGTCGTTGCGCTCCTCGGCTTCGTAGTCCCGGCTACGACCTTCGTCGCGCCCCTTGCATCCATCCGCATTTTGCCAGCAACGCAAACCGCGGAGGACTTGATCAGAGGTTCCCTAAGCCAGTAAACCTTGTTGCACCAGAAACTTGCGGATGACTTGCAGGCGTGCGGCGGGGTCGTCTATTTCCAGCATTTCCTGTTTTGCCGCAAGTTTCAGCGGCAGCACTTCGGCAAGCCGGTAGCTCACCCACGTCGCGTCGTCCAGTTTTAGCGGCGAAGGAAAATGCTCTATGCCGATTTTCTCCATAACGAGCTTCAGCACGGTGGCGCAATCGCGCAATTCGGAAGACAGCGGCGTTTGTTTTTCCACCGCAAGCATCATCACTTCGGCGCTGATGAGGCCGTTTTTCGCCACCTGCCGGTTGAGGATGCGGAAACGCTGCACGCCCTCGGTCTTGAGATGCAGCACGCCAAGCTGCTGCATGTCCCATTCGCTGATGGCCACAGTGCAGCCGATTTGCTCGGGCACCGCCGTCACCCCGACTTCATTTCCTTCCTTGATCAGGCACACTCCGAAAAGCCGGTTGTCGCGCAGGCAGATTGTGCTCATGTCCAGATAACGCTGCTCGAATATTTTGAGCGGAAGTATTCCGCCCGGGAACAGCACGGTATTGAGCGGAAAAATCGGCAGTGTTTCCTGCGCCGGCATGGGTATCAAAAAACGGCCGAGGCAATCAGCCGCCGTTTCCCCAGCGCGCCACCAACTGGTGGGCAATGCCGAGGTGGTCGAGGATTCTTGCAACTACGAAGTCAACCAAGTCTTGAACGCTTGCCGGATGGTGGTAAAAACCGGGATTCGCGGGCAGAATAACCGCCCCGCTTCTGGACAGCTTCAGCATGTTCTCAAAATGAATTGCCGACAGCGGGGTCTCGCGCGGCACCAATATCAGCTTGCGACTTTCCTTGAGCATTACGTCCGCGGCGCGTTGTATCAGGTTATCGCTCAATCCCGCGGCGATTGCCGCAAGCGTGCCCATGCTGCACGGGCAGACCACCATGGCATCGCCGGGATTTGAACCGGAAGCAACCGGCGCAAACCATTCCTCGCGCCCGAACACTTGAAGCTGTCCGGCGACGGCATGATATTTATCGCGGAAAAAATTCTCGACTTCTCTGGTTTTGGAAGGCAAAGACAGGTTGATTTCCTGCTGCGCCACGATCTGCGCCGCCTGTGAATACAGCAGATAAACCCGCGTTCCGCTCGAAATCAGGCATTCCAGAAGGCGCAGTCCATAAGGCATGCCGGAAGCGCCGGTGAAGGCGAGGGTGATGGTTTTCGCAGGATTCATGGTGGGGAAAGGGACGCTTTTACTTCCGCATTGTAGAGCAGCATAGGTCGCCGCTCAAAACCATAGCACGCGCAAAAGCGATACCGATTAGGAATAGCGCGGCGGTTAAGGAACCTCGGATTAAGTCTCGCGCGGTTGCGATGACATCAGAGGTTCCTTAGCCAAGCTCGCGGTGCCTGACCAGCACCTGATTCTGCGCACGGAAATGCTCGGCAAGCTTTTCCGCGAAATACACCGAGCGGTGACGCCCGCCGGTGCAGCCCAGGGCGATGGTCAGGTGATCGCGGTTGTCGCGAGCAAAACACGGCAGCCAGTTTTCTATGAAGCTCCGAATGTCGGCGAGCAGGCCGAGCACGCTTTTGTCGTTTTGCAGAAACCCAATCACCGCCTTGTCTTTGCCGGTCAGATCGCGCAGCGCCGGATCGTAATGCGGGTTAGGCAGGCAGCGCACATCGAACACCATGTCGGCATCCAGCGGGATCCCGTTCTTGTAACCGAATGACTGGAACAACAAAGTCAGGCGCGAGCGGTCGATCTTCAGCAAATCCTTGATCCAGCCGCGCAATGCGTTGGGATTGAGATCGCTGGTATCGATGTGCTGCGCCAGATCGCCGATGTCGGCGAGCTTTTCGCGCTCGAGCTGGATGGATTCCGAAAGCGTGCGCGTGTCGTCGTTTAACGGGTGGCGCCGGCGCGTTTCCGAGAAGCGCTTCATCAGCGTTTCGTTTTTCGCTTCAAGGAACAACAGGCGGACATCAATACCTTGCCGTTTCAGCTCGGCAACATGCTGCGGCAGCTGGTTGAGCGTGTCACCGCTGCGTACATCAATACTAACAGCAACCTTCGAGTAGCCCGAGTTTTGCAGGAAATGCGTGATATCCGGCAAAAGCTTCGCCGGCAGATTGTCCACGCAGTAAAATCCGCTGTCTTCGAGGACGTTGAGCGCGATGCTTTTGCCTGAACCGGAGAGACCGCTGATTAGAATAAGCTGCATATGGCTTGGCGAGCGCTCACCGCCGGAGTTAAAGCCCCCTTCACTGTTTGCCGCCCGTTTGCTTGTCCATCATTTGTTCGTGGCGCTGAATGAATTCCTTGGTGCTGTCTATGCCGCGCAACTGCAGGATATAGTTGCGCACCGCGGCTTCCACCAGCACCGCCAGGTTGCGCCCTTCCGCCACCGGTATGGTCACTTTGCGGATTTTTAAGCCAAGCACGTTCTCGGAACTTGCGCCCAGCGGCAGCCGCTCCAGTCCGGGAATGTGCGATCCCTTCGGCCTTTCAAGGTGCGCGATCAGTTTCAGATTCATTTTCGGGCGCACTGCGGTTTCGCCGAAAATGGTGCGGATGTTTAACACGCCCAGCCCGCGCACCTCAAGAAAATCCTTAAGCAACGGCGGGCAGCGGCCTTCCAGCGTTTCTGGCGCAATATTGTAGAACTCGACGCTGTCATCGGCAACCAAGCCGTGCCCGCGGCTGATGAGTTCCAGCGCGAGTTCGCTTTTCCCTACCCCGCTTTCCCCGGTGACCAATACGCCCATACCCAGCACATCGAGAAACACACCATGCAAGTTGGTAGATTCGGCCAGAACTTTGGAAAGATACACGCGCAGGATATTCATCAATTTCAGACTGGACTGGGCAGAACGAATGAGCGGGATTTGTTTTTCTTCCGCAAAAGCTTGTAACGCCGGCGGCACTGCAGCATTGCCGGCGATGATGAAGCAGAACGGCGGGTTCACGGAAAGGCTTTGCAAAGACTGCCGCAAGGAGGAAGGATCGAGTTTGCCCAAATACTGGATTTCCGCGCCATCCAGTACCTGCACCCAGTTGGGATGGATGAAGTTGAGATGGCCGATTACCCCTTTGGCTGAACGGTTAATGTCGTCGCTGCTCAGGCTGCGGTTTGCTTCTCCGGTGATCCAGGAGAGCACGAGCCTGTCGCGGTTATCTTGAAACAGCTGAGCTGCGCTGACTTGGGGCATGGGTCTGCCATTCACTGAGGAGTTGATGAACTTGCGAGGCGTCCTGGCTTGCGAGCAAGGCTTCGCGCAGGTTCCTGTCGCAGAAAATTTGAGCGAGCTCGCTTAAGATCTCCAGGTGCAGTTCAGTGGCGCGTTCCGGCACCAGCAACACGAAAATCAGGTTGACCGGCCTGCCGTCTGGGGCATCGAAGGGAATCGGCGTTTTTGTCCTGATCAGCGCGCCGACCGCTTCCTTGAGCGATTTGATCCTGCCGTGCGGGAGGGCGACGCCCTGTCCCAGCCCGGTTGAGCCCAGCTTCTCGCGCGCGAACAGGCTGTCGAACACCTGGGCGCGCGCAATCCCCTGATTGTTTTCAAACAGCAGACCCGCCTGCTCGAACACGCGCTTCTTGCTCCCCGCATCCAGGTCGAGAATGACATTGGAAGGGGGCAGCAGTTTTGCTATCAGGTTCATGCTCTGTGCTTTCGCGGTTTCGCCTGACGGGCTGGAAAAGAGTGCATGTACCAAGCTTAAGGAACCTCTAATTAAGTCCCACGAGGGCGCGACGCTGGCTTTTCGGGATGAGATGCGCGAAGCGAGGCGCAGCGAATGGTTGACCCCCCTTTGCAAGCCGAGCGACAAAGCAGATCGCCCGAAAAGCGCCCCGGACTCGGACTCGCGTGAGCGTGGAGCGGGAAGGGGCGCAAGCTGCCGCAAGAAACATTGTTAAACGGGGCGCTCATGTTGCCGCTCCCGCACCCCAAGCTTCGCTGACCGTGTCGCGGCAGCCGTCCCGACCGGGTTTCGGCGCAATGCGGCGCTTGCATCGTTGCGCTCCTCGTGCTTAAGCTACGGCTAGGCACCTT
>DATDGC010000054.1:0-14178 GCA_036522275.1 Burkholderiales bacterium
ACACCGCAAGTCACGTGAACTGCAGGCCCCTGCGATAATCGACGCGGCGAGGAAAGCTTACGCAAATGTCCAGGATGGCACGATCATCCCGGTTAACCCACCTGCTATCCCGGGCCTCGGCATCGTCGCCGGCTTCCAGATATGGATCCAGCAAAAAGGCGGCGGCGACTACGCGCAGCTCGTCAACTTTGTTCAGGAAATCGTCGAGAAAGCGAAGAAGCGGCCTGAGCTGGCAGGCGTGAACTCCACCATTACCGCCACCGGCCAGCAGCTGCTTGCAGACGTGGACCGTGAAAAAGCGGAGGTTCTGGGGGTTCCAGTGCAGGATGTCTATAACACTTTGCAGACGATGTTCGGTTCCTTATACGTGAGTCAGTTCCCGAAGGACTCTCGCCTGTGGCAGGTGATCCTTCAGGCGGAACCGAAATACCGGCTGACACCCGAAGACGTCGGTCGCTTTTACGTCCGGAACCGCGACGGGAAGATGATTCCGCTTTCTGCGTTGGTTACGAGCCATTATGTCAGCGGCCCGGATCTGGTGACGCGCTTCAATAACTATCCGGCAGTCGCAATCAATGGCTACGCGCGCCTCGGCGTGAGCTCGGGCGAGGCGATTGCCGCAATCCGGGAAATCGTAGAGGCGGAGTTACCCTCGAGTTACGGCTATGACTGGGCGGGCGAGGCGCGCGAAGAGATTGCATCAGGCTCGACATCGTCCATTGCTTTCGTCTTTGGCTTGATTTTCGTGTTTCTGATTCTGGCTGCCCAATATGAAAGCTGGTCGCTCCCGCTCGGCGTCATGATGGCTGTGCCATTTGCTTTGCTCGGCGCCATAGTCGCAATTGTACTGCGGCGTATTCCCAACGATATTTATTTCCAGATTGGCCTGATCACGCTCATCGGACTTGCGGCAAAGAACGCGATCCTGATCGTCGAGTTCGCGGTGGAGAAGAACAGGAAGGAAGGGATGTCCTTCTTCGACGCAGCTGCGGAGGCGGCCCGACTGCGGCTGCGGCCGATCATCATGACTTCTTTTGCGTTCGTTCTTGGTGTGCTGCCGCTCGCCATCGCCACAGGCGCTTCCGCCAACAGCCGGCATTCGATCGGCACCGGAGTCATCGGCGGTACGCTGGCGGCCACGCTCATCGCAATCTTTTTCATACCGATGTTCTTCTGGCTGCTGGAAACCCTAAGTGCAAAATTATTCGGCGGCAAAGAGATCGCTGAAGGCAGCTACGGAACAACACCCGGGGACAAAGGCGCAGGTGCAGCGCCCGCCGCAGCGCCTCACGAAAAGCGGGAAGGCAACTGAAATGCGCCACCGTGCATTCGCCATGCTTGTCTGCGGACTGCTCGCGGGCTGCACGGTCGGCCCCGACTATCACCGCCCTCAAGTCGATACACCAGACGCTTACATTTACGAACCGGAGCAAGTGGCCGATACAGCTAACACCGAGTGGTGGAAGCAGTTCGACGATTCGGTGCTCGACCAGCTGATCGCGGAAGCGCTTGCCAACAACAAGAACGTGAAGATCGCCGCGGCCAACGTCGAGCAGGCCGCTGGCGTGCTCACCACCACGCGCTCGCAGCTATTTCCGCAGATCGGCTACGAGGCTGATGCGAACCGGCAGCGTCTGTCGGGAAACACCGCGATACCGCTGACTCCCGGCACGGCCAACCCGCTAAATAACTACCAGGCGCTTGCCACAGCGAGCTGGGAGATTGATCTCTGGGGGCGCATCCGTCGACAAACGGAGGCTGCGCGGG
Source organism: Burkholderiales bacterium (assembly GCA_036522275.1). Taxonomy (GTDB): domain Bacteria; phylum Pseudomonadota; class Gammaproteobacteria; order Burkholderiales; family JAHFRG01; genus JAHFRG01. The sequence goes on from DATDGC010000054.1 coordinate 1,768, forward strand.
CGAACCTACTTGCGACCGACGAGGCGCGACGCGGCGTCATCCTGAGTCTCGTCGCGCAGGTGGCCAACAGCTACATCCAGCTGCGCGGCCTCGATGAACAGCTAGAGATATCCAAGCGCACACTCGGCGCCTACGCGGAGTCGCTCAAGCTTTTCGAGCTGCAGTTCAAGTATGGCCAGGTATCGCAGATGACTGTCGCGCAGGCGCAATCGCAGTACGAAACGGCAGCGGCGCAGGTCCCGCTGATCGAGCGGCAGATCGCACAGCTCGAGAACGCGATCTCAGTACTGCTCGGGCACAATCCAGGTTCAATACCTCGCGGCAAGACGATTTTTACTCTTGCGTTGCCTGCCATCCCAGAGGGAGTGCCTTCACAGCTGCTCGAGCGCCGGCCCGATCTCCGGCAGGCCGAGCAGCAGCTCATCGCCGCCAACGCCCAGATCGGCGCGGCAAAGGCGCAGTACTTTCCAACCATCTCACTCACCGGCGCTTTCGGCGGGGTGAGTGCCGATCTCAATAATCTGTTTAAAGGCCCGTCGCGAGCGTGGAACTTCGGCGGCTCCATCATCGGCCCGATCTTCACCGCAGGTTCCATTTCCGGGCAGGTCGCGCAGGCTACTGCGGCGCAGAAAGCCGCGCTGCTATCCTACGAGTTGGCAATCCAGAACGCCTTTGCCGATGTCGAAAGTTCTCTGGTCGCTCGCCAGAAGTTGGGCGAGCAGGTGGCCGCGCAGGAACAACTGGTTCTGGCGCTGAAAGATTACTCGCGGCTTGCGCGGCTGCAGTACAACGGCGGCTATGCGCCGTATTCGACCGTGCTGCAGGCCGAGCAACAACTCTTCCCCACTGAGCTGACCTGGGCCGCGACGCGCGCGCAGCTGTTTGCCTCATTGGTCGGCGTCTACCAGTCCACCGGCGGCGGCTGGGTCAATGAAGCCGACAAACTCGCCCCGCAGCCTCTTGCGGGCAGCAACTAGTTTGTCACGACCTAGCGTGGTTCGTAATTCAGGAAAACAGGGATGGTTGATTTAATCAAATTGCTGTGTTCTGATTGGATACACTAATGCCGGAAGCGAAGCTAATTGCCTGTCACGAATGCGATCTGCTGCAGCGGGAAATTCCGCTGCCGCTCGGCGGAGAAGTATGCTGTGTCCGCTGCGGGGGGGAGCTCTATCGCAGCCATCCGCAGAGCCTCGACCGCTCGCTCGCATATACGCTTGCCTCCCTCGTGCTGTTTGTAATAGCAAACCTATTTCCCGTGGTCGGGCTCATCGCACAGGGTCACCTCATTCAAACAACTTTATTTGGCACGGTGCATATACTGTACGTTGAAGACATGCGGCTTGTCGCCGTATTGGTGTTTGTCACCACGATTCTGATGCCCGGCACAGAAATCGCGGCCATGTGCTACTTAATGCTGCCGCTGCGGCTCGGATGGGCTCCGCGATGGTTCGCACCCGTCTTCCGTGTGCTGCAGGCGGCGCGGCCGTGGGGCATGGTCGAGGTATTCATGCTCGGTATCATCGTTGCATTAGCCAAGCTCGCGCATATCGCGAGCGTGGTACCCGGCATCGCGATGTGGTGTATTGCTGGATTGATATTTCTGAGGGCCGCGGCGGTGGCTAAGTTTGATGCGCGCATGCTGTGGGCCCGGGCGAGTGCGTACCATGCCTAAATCAGCGATAACAGCCGCAAGCCAGGGCCTTCTGATTTGCCACGCGTGCGGCCAGTTGTCGCGGCCGGCACCTGGAGTTCATGAAGCGTTGTGTTCTCGCTGCGGTGCGCATCTGCACATGCGCAAACCGGACAGCATTACCCGGAGCTGGGCCTTGCTCATCGCCGCCATGATTTGCTACATCCCGGCGAACGTGCTGCCGGTCATGCAAACGGGCTCGCTGTTCGGCTCCCAGACGGACACCATCATGAGCGGAGTTGTATATTTATGGTCTTCGGGTTCCTGGCCGCTCGCGCTCCTGATATTCTTCGCCAGCATCACGGTGCCGATGCTCAAGATGCTAGCGCTGATCGTCCTGCTGTTATCGGTGCAATTCCGCTCCGCCTGGCGCCCGAAGGGTCGCACGCGCCTCTACCGGGTGGTGGAATTCGTGGGGCGCTGGTCAATGCTCGATATCTTCGTCATCGGTATCCTCGTCGCTCTGGTACAATTCCAGGCGCTCGCGACCATCAGGCCCGGCCCGGGAGCGTTAGCGTTCGGCGCGGTGGTGGTGCTGACGATGTTCGCTGCGCTGGCTTTTGACCCGCGCCTGATTTGGGATAACATGGATAAACAACATGGCTGAAACACCTCGCCGACCCGATCTCCCTGATATTCCCGATGCGGTCGCAGTGCCCAAATCGCGCAGATCGCTGCAACTTGTCTGGGTAATCCCGATTGTCGCCGCGCTGGTCGGCGGCTGGCTCGCAGTCAAGACCATACTGGAGCAAGGGCCGACGATTACCATCAGCTTCAAAACTGGCGAAGGCCTGGAAGCCGGAAAAACCAAGATCAAGTACAAGGACGTCGAAATCGGTACGGTAACAAGCGTCAGGTTTTCCAAAGACGTCAAGCGGGTTATTGCGACAGCGGAACTCACCAAAGAGTCGGAGCCTTACCTTGTCGAAGACATGCAATTCTGGGTCGTACGTCCACGCATATCCGGCGGAAGCGTATCCGGGCTCGGGACGCTGCTCGGCGGCTCTTATATCGGAACTGATCTCGGCAAATCCACACAAAAACGGCGCGACTTCATCGGCCTTGAAGTGCCGCCGGTGATCTCCACCGACGTGCCAGGCCGGCAGTTCGTGCTCCACGCAGACACCCTTGGCTCGCTAGACATCGGCGTGCCGATCTTTTTCCGGCGATTTCAGGTCGGTCAGGTTGCGGCATACGATCTTGACAAGGACGGCAAGGGCGTGACGCTGAAAATATTTATCAACGCGCCGTACGATCAATATGTGAACGGAAATACCCGGTTCTGGAATGCAAGCGGCATTGATGTCACGCTCGACGCCTCCGGCATCACGGTCAATACCCAATCACTCGTGTCAATTGCGATTGGCGGGATAGCATTCCAGACGCTGGCTGGGGATTCGCTCCTGCCGCCGGCTGAAGCGGATACGGCATTTCAGTTGTTTTCCGATCGGACTGAAGCGCTGAAGCACAAGGAAACCATATACTCCGATCTTATAGTGGTGTTCAGGGAGTCGGTGCGTGGCTTGCAAGTCGGTGCGCCCGTGGATTTTTTCGGCATCACCTTGGGAGAAGTGGTGGCTATCAAGACGCAGTTTAATCCGGCCACTGCTGACTTCAGTATCCCCGTCGAGATCCGCATCTTCCCCGAACGATTGACTTCGCGCTATCTGAAGGGCCCGAAGGGCGGAAGAATTGCTGGAAGCGAGGACCCCAAAAAGTTTATGGAGGGGTTGGTCGAGCATGGTTTCCGCGCGCAACTGCGGACTGGAAATCTGCTAACCGGCCAGCTCTACATTGCGCTCGATTTCTTCCCCAATGCACCCAAGGTCAAGTTCGACACGTCTCAGGAACCGCCAGAGATACCGGTTGTACCCAGCGGTCTGCAGGCGCTGCAAAAAGTTCTTACTGAGGTCGCAAACAAACTTTCCAATATCGCGGGCGCCCTCGAGAAAGTGCCGTACGGAGAGATAAGCAAAAACCTTAACGAGACGCTGCAAAGTGCGAACAGTCTGATGAAGCGGCTCGACAAGGAAATTGCACCTGAAGCGCGCGACGTACTTGTCGAAGCGCGCAAGTCGCTCACGTCAGCTCAACAATTAATGTCGGCAAGAGGACCGTTGCAGCAGGATACGCGCGAGGCAATGCGCGAAATCGCACGGGCGGCCGAGGCGTTGCGCGTGCTCGCTGATTATCTCGAACGTCATCCCGAAGCCCTGATACGCGGCAAGCAGGAGGATAAAAAGTGATACGCCTATACGCACTCATCGCTGCAATGTTCGCATTTGTGCAACTCGTTGGCTGCGGCAGCTCGCCCAAGTCGAACTTTTACACGCTAAGTTCAGGCGCTGCGCCCGAACGTTCGGAAGCCAAGGCCCAGTACAGTGTCGCAATCGGCCCGGTGACGGTGCCGGCAATTATCGACCGTCCGCAGATTGTGACGCGCAGCGGCCCAAACCAGGTGCAGATCGCCGAACTAGAACGCTGGGCCGGTCCGTTGAGGAGTGAAATACCGCGCGTAATTGCGGCTAACCTTATGCAGCAGCTCGACGGCGCATATGTATACGTCTATCCGCAGAACGTGAATCTCAACGCAGATTATCAGGTGCTGCTGGAGGTGCAACGCTTTGATTCAACGCTTGGCGATGCAGTGACGGTCGAGGTTTTGTGGGCGGTACACCCCGCGCAAGGTGGTACGGAGAAAACTGGACGGAGCACCGTGCGAGAGCCGACGAACGGCAACAGTTATGACGCACTGGTGGCCGCCTACAGCCGCGCGCTAACGACTGTCAGTCGTGATATCGCTGAAGCAATCCGCTCTACAAGGTAGTAGAACTACCAACCTCCACAGAAGAGCGCGGCTGATAAAAAATCTCGGCTTCGAATTCGATTCTAAAAGAGTTCTTTTGGAAGCAGGAATTGCACCTGGACGCGTAACTGAAAGTTCGGACCGTTGTTGGGCGTGACCACGTTGTAGTACCCCGACAATTGGGAGTTCACGGGAAGTCTACCCAGGTGAAAGATCTTGCCGACGCCTCCGCCGAGCGGCACCGTCCAGCCGTCTGACTTCCAGTTGCTGGTCATAATCGGCGACGAGGTAAGGTAGAGTCCATCGTGGAAGTTGTAGTTGAGGAAAGGCTGGAGCAGGAAATTGTTATAACTGGGGGAACTGCTCGATCCGCCGACCGACCAGACGTTATTCGCGAGAAATCCATAGACCCAGGGGTCGCCTTTTTCAAGATGAAGTATTACTATGGACGGCCCGAGGCCCCAGCGGTCATTGCCGAGCGCGTTGTCCGTGTGTGTCGGCAACTGCACGATCGGGCCGGCTCCCCAGATCACGCCGCCTTTGGGGACGGCAGGGGACATGAACCCGGTAAATTGAATGTCGCCAAGGCCGTTAACGCGCTCCTGACCTGGGGCTAATCCGGGCTGCGAAATGATCGGCATGATGGTACGGGTGATGAGGTTCCACTCCGGATTCAGCTCAATCGGGATTACAGGCTGAACATTCAGAATGTTTTGCGTTTCGTTCTGCGGCCCGACGTTGAAGTTGGTGTTGTTCTGAAACGGCACGCTGATCAGGTTGGCCACCGGGTTTTGCGCCAGCTTTGCAAGCTCTTCAGCACTGAGATCGGCCCGGGCGGGCGAGGCGATACTTGCCGTGAGGGCGAGCAGCGCAATGCCCCTGACAGCCTGCGTTGCTGTCGCTTTCTTCATCGCTGTTCTCCCTGTCGTGCGCTACTGAACTTGGCAGGGTAACTACTCGGGCAACCCATTGAGGAGATACATGGCCTGAAGCTCCGGGCCCGGTTTGCCGAATGTGCCGAACCAGCGATCGTAGATGGGCAAAACTTCTCCCGAGCGGTAAAGCCCTGCCAGCGCCCGGTTCACAGCCAGTCGAAAGTCCGGGTCATTGCGGCGCACGATCAAACCATAGGGTTCGTAGGAGAACACGAAGTTCGCCAATACGAATTGCTTTGGATCTTTCGAGGTTACCGCAAGCCCAATCAGAATCCCGCGATCCGTCGCGTAGGCATCTGCTTCGCCTTTCTCAAGCGCCGCCAGACCGTCCGAATGGTCTTTGACATGAATCGTTTGAACGGCGATGAATTGTTTCTTCAGGAAATCAGCCAGAGCTTTCTCGGTGGTAGAGCCGGGGACAACAGCGATGCGCCTACCCACCAGGTCTTCCAGGCCGCGGATATTCGCGGACGACGTGGTCAGCATACTTCCTCCGTCCACAAAAGTCATCAAGCTGAAATCCACTTTCTCCTCGCGCGACAGGGTCATCGTGGACGAGCCACATTCGATATCCACCTTGCCTTGGGCCACCATCTGGATCCGGCTCTCAATCGTCACGGGCACCCACTTGAGCTTGAGGTCCGCCATTTCGAGCTGCTTTTGAATGGCGCTCGCAACGTTCATGCAGAGGTCAATGGAATAGCCAATCGGCCGTTTGTCCGGCCCCATGAAAGAAAACGGGGGCGATGATTCTCTATAGCCGATGGTTAGGGTACCGGATGTTTTAATCTTCTTGAGCGTCCCGGTCAGATCCTGCCCTTGGGCCGGGCCGGCCAGTACCAGCGCCGCTAGCGACGCGCCAATCACTACCTTTATATAGTTCATTTTAGATCTCCCTTGTCTCCGGTTAGTAATACTGACGTTGACCACTGCTTGACTACCTCGAATCTGTTTGGAATACGCGAATTCGTTTCGACCATGCTAATGCGATCGAAGGCGAAGTAAACACCAAATCGCAAGCGCCGCATGTAAAATGCTGGCCGGCCAGAGCGCGACGCCGCGCATCCCGAGGGCGATCGCAGCATATATGAGAAGCACTGGTACAGCAACGTTGTAAACGAGCAAGCCGGCTAACAGCCCTATCTGTGCGTCATTGCGCTCGCCTTTCCTCGCCAGCCAGCAAGCGACGCTAATAGCGATGAGCGCGGCCCCTTTTCGCGAGCGCTGATCAACACGACGCGCGCTCGAACTCGCGCATGGGGCCGGCAGCGCCACGCGGGGTCGCCGATAATCCAATGCTATTCGCTCGCCGGCATCCAAATCGCCACAGATGCCCGCGGATGTCGAACTACTGCGTTGGCGTATCCCGCGCCGCGGCGGCAGCCCGCTGCCGCTACTCGCTCCCTTTCTTCTCCCGCATGGCCTCCATGAGCTTTTTCTCGTCCTCCGGCGTGAGCTTCGGCCGGTGGATCGTCAGCGTGATCTTATTAATCTTGCCGGTGAACTTGAACGGCGGCTGGTAGTCCGCGTCGTTCACGCCCGTCAGCGTGTCCGAGCCGATGTCGAGGCTCTCGTCGAATTGCAGGATGAACGGAATCGTGCGCTCCATCTTCCGGGTGGCCACCTCCTTGCCGTCCACCTTGAGCACGCCGGTACCGCCGCGGCCGATGCCACTGACGCTGCCGAATGCCAGCGTGCCCATGCCGAGTCCCTCATACTTGAAGTCGAACTCCAGCGTGTGCTTGCCGGGGGTCAGCTCGGGGCCCTCCCAGCGCACGCGCTCCAGGTCCACCAGGTTCCACAGGAACACCGGCTTGTTCTTGAGCATATAGAAGCCGTAGCCGCCGAAGCGCCCGCCCTGCGTGATCAGCATGCCCTCGGCGCCGCCCTGCGGAATCTCCACCTCGGCCTTGAAGTTGTACGAGGCATTGAGGATCGAGGGCGCGTCGCCGTTGGGGGTACCGGTCATCGGCTCCGTCCAGGTGAAGACGTTGCGTCCGGCGGTGATGCTCGGCTTCGGCGTGATGGCTCGCGTCACGAACGAATTGTCGAGCGGCAGCACCGGATACTTCTTGGCCTCCTGCCAGAAGATCTTCTGCATCTCTTTGAGCTTCGCCGGGTTCTTGGCAGCGAGGTCTTCGGCCTGCGTCCAGTCGTTGCGCAAGTCGTACAGTTCCCACTTGTAGTCGAGCAGGTTCCCTGCAGGCGCCAGGTTCTCCCAGGGGTAGCGCCCGACCTTGGTGCCCGCGAACCAGCCGTCGTGGTAAATGCCGCGGTCGCCCATCATCTCGAAGTACTGGGTCTTTCGGGCCGAGGGCGCGTTCGCGTTCTTCGCCTCGAAGGTGTACATCATACTCACGCCTTCGATCGGGGCCTGCTTGATGCCGTCCACAACCTTCGGCGCCTTGATTCCGGTAGCCTGAAAGATCGTCGGCACGATGTCGATCACGTGATGGAACTGGTGGCGGATGCCGCCCTTGTCCTTGATCACCTTCGGCCACGAGATCGCCATCCCCTGCCTGGTGCCCCCGAAGTGCGAGACGATCTGCTTGGTCCACGAGAACGGCGTGTCGAACGCCCACGCCCACGGCACCGCCATGTGGTTGTACGTTCTGTCGGTGCCCCAGATGTCGTAAAAGTATTTGAGCTGGGCCTCGACTGGGGGGTTGGCGCCGTTGAACATGGCAATCTCGTTCGGGGTGCCAATCATCGTCCCCTCGGCGCTGGTGCCGTTGTCGCCTTCGATATAGATGATCAGCGTGTTGTCGAGCTTCCCCATGTCCTCGACTGCCTGGATGACGCGGCCGATCTCGTGGTCGGTGTAGGCCACGTAGGCGGCGAACACGTCCACCTGGCGGAGGAACAGCTTCTTCTCGTCCGCCGTGAGTTGGTCCCATTCCTTCAGCAGGTCCTTGGGCCATGGCGTCAGCTTGGCATTCTGCGGGATCACGCCCAGCTTCTTCTGGTTGGCGAAGATCTGGTCGCGGAGTTGATTCCAGCCCTGGTCGAACAAGTGCATGTCGCTGATCTTGTCGACCCACTCCTTGGTCGGATGGTGTGGCGCGTGCGTGCCGCCCGGCACGTAGTAGACGAAGAAGGGCTGGTCCGGCGTCAGGGCGTTCATCCGCTTCATGTAGTCGATCGCGTCGTCCGCCATCGCCGTGATCAGGTTCCAGCCGGGCTGGCCCTGGAAGGGGTAAATCTGCGTGGTGTTGCGGAACAGGTTCGGCTGCCACTGGTTGGTGTCGCCGCCGATGAAGCCGTAGAAGTATTCGAAGCCCATGCCGATCGGCCACTGGTCGAAGGGGCCGGCCTGGCTCGCCTGAAACTCCGGCGTGTTGTGGTTCTTGCCGAACCAGGAGGTGTGATAGCCGTTGTCCTTGAGGATCTCGCCGATCGTCGCCTTGTCCTTGGTGATGATGCTGTCGTAGCCGGGATAGCCTGTCGCCTGCTCCGCGATCACGCCGAAGCCGACCGAGTGATGGTTGCGCCCGGTGATCAGCGCCGCGCGCGTCGGCGAGCACAGCGCGGTCGAATGGAAGTTGGTGTAGCGCAGGCCGTTGGCGGCGATGCGATCCAGCGCCGGGGTCGGGATCACGCCGCCGAATGTGCCGGCCACGCCGTAGCCCGCATCGTCGGTCATGATCAGCAGCACGTTCGGCGCGTCCTTGGGAGGCACAATCCGCGCCGGCCAGTAGGGCTTCGACTGCGGCGCCGTGTCCTTGATCACGCCCCTGAACTTCTGCGGCGGCGGCGGCAGCTGCTTGCCGTCTATTGTCATCGTGGCGCTTGGCGAACCGGGGACGCCGGAAATTTGCTGGGAAGAGGACGGCATAGCTGCCAGCATCACCGTCGCGCCGACAAAAAACGAGTGGAGCAAGGGATTTCGTTTCATGGTTTGGTTTCCTTTCGAGAGATCGCAGAGCAGGACATTCAAGCTCACTTTACCGTTAGCACCTTCCCAATCGTCGTGTCGTTGTGATAGATCCAGAAAGCGGACACGTCCTCTAGGTTGACCATCGCGATGAGGCCGACGTCGCGCGCGAAGAAATACCAGGCCGTGTACAGCACGTCGGCCGGTCCCACCTTGCCGTGGTACCCGAATCGAATGAGGATCGCGTTGAACGTACCCGCGGGGACCGTCACCTTGTAGGTACCGACGTACGTGTAGGTGGCGTTCAGCTTACCGCCCCAGTCCCGCTTGCTGGGGTCATCGAGATAGTTCACTGAGACTTTCTGGCGGAAACTCCGCGATTCGCCGGGCTTCATACCTGTCAACACGAACGGGTTCGCAGGCGTTGTCACGGCGATCACGCCTTCGTCCACGTCGCTCACTGCCGACATTATGAGATCGCCGCCCGCCGTAAGACCGATGAAGCCGTTGAGCGAGGGCGCGAAGTTGAAGCGCCACGAGGATGCACCGCCCGGGCGGTGCGTCTTCTTCAAGACGAGATTCTGGGTGTTACCGGTGTTGGAGCCGGATGTGACCTGAAAAACGAAGGTCTTTTCCTTGAGCGGGAAGTACGACGACGCGTCGCCGATCCGCTCGCTCGGCAGGGCAGCGCCCACGACGCCGGCGCCGAGATACTCGGCCAGCTTCTGCTGGTCGGTGTGCGGGAGGGGCAGAACGGCGCCTTGCGCGCGGGCGTCACCGGCGGACGAGACGAAGACCAGCGTGAACAGGAAGCAGACGGTGAGGCTGCTCGCGGGGAGCGCAGTGTTTCGTTTCATGGTTTTATTTCCTTTCGAGAGATGGCGTTTTTTTGTAAGCCATCGATAATTTGCGAATTATTTGTTGTACCGGCTTCAATGGTTAAAATGCTGCCACAATCAGGAAAAGAAGGTCAAATGACATCTTAAATTATTTCTGCGCAAGGATTTCATTTTTATTACAGCAAACAATTAATCAATTTACTTTCTCCAACTCGGTCACCAGACGTTTGACTCCGGGATCGTCAGGCAGAACCTCGGCGGCTTTTCTGGCATAAATAAGAGCGGCCTTTGCATTGCCTGTCTCCCGGTTAATGGAAATCAGCGCGCTGAGGACATCGAGATCATAAGGATGTCGCGCGTCGGTGGCTTTCAACAAAGCCAGCGCTTCATCGCGCTTGCCGGTTGAATTCAGCCCCACGGCGTAAACGTACGCATAGCGTGCATTATCCGGCGCAAGCTTCACCGCAGTGGCAAGTTCCTTGAGTGCCGCAGTCTTATCGCCTTTGCGCACCAGCAGTAATCCCAGCGCATAGTGCAAATCGGCCGCACGCGGCAGCACCGACAATCCACGTCGCAGCACCTGTTCACCGGCATCATCACGTGATTGCTGGCGGTACGCATCGGCGAGGTTGATATAGGCTCCAATGAAATGCGAATCGAGCATAAGCGCCCGTTCATAGGCTGTTATCGCTTTATCGGTATGACCTTGACGTTGATACAGGTTGCCGAGGTTGACGTTGCTTACTGGCCAGTCGCTGTTGAGCTCCAGTGAATCGACATATTCTTTCGTCGCATTTTCACGTGCGGTGCGCTGATCAACCGGAAACTGGTTGTCGGGTACATCCGCAAGAACTCGTGCTGCTTCAATGCGCACACCGCGTATCGGATCCGAAAGACTCGCTGCACAAGTGTGCACGCGTACTTTTGCATCGAACTGCTCGAGCAATCCCAATGCGGCGATTCGCACTTCAGGATCGGGGTCCCGCAGGAGTGGCTCTGTTGCCGGGAGGAACTCCGGCCGCAAATGCGGCTGTGCGAGAGTCGCGGCGGCTGCCCGCACGATGGCTGGGTTACCTGGTTTGCCTGCAAGTTCGATTAGCGCGGGCAAGGACTTCGCGCCCTGCATTTCCCCGGCATTCAGCGTGGTTCCATATTGCGGACGATCGCGCCAGCTTACACCGTACCACTTGTCCATTGCCGCGGCGGCCCATACCGGCTTGCGGCCAGTGTGACAGCTGGTGCATGCATTCGGAGCGCCAAGCGATGGCGACAAATCCGGACGCGGCACACGGATGCTGTGGTCGCGCCGCGCGTCGATCAACATATAATTTTTCGCCGGCATGTGGCACTCAACGCACAATGCGCCTTTCGTGCCCATGCGGTGGAAGTGGTGTTTCTCCGAGTCGAACACCGCGGCGTTGTGGCAGCGCACGCACAGCGCGTTACTCTCTGCGCGGAGTTTCTCCGCGTGAGGATCATGGCAGTCCATGCAGGTGACGCCTTTCTGGAACATCTTGCTCTGGAGAAACGAACCCCAGATGTAGTCCTCATCGCGCTGCTGCCCATCGGGGTAGTAGAGAGGCGGAGTAATCATCGCCAGCCGGTGCGTATCCTCCAGCGGCGCGCCGGGCTGCCCGCCTTCGGCAATGGTAGAACGACGGGCATGGCAGGCGGCGCAGGTATTCATAGCGGCGGGATCGGCAGGCTTGTCGCGTTGCGCGTACTTCGCGTTGGCATCGGGAAACTTCCAGGCTTCCTGCCAACGGCTTTGCAACAACACGGCAAAGCCTTTGTCGTACTTCGGCGAATCTGGCGCCTTTGCCTGTTTCGCCCATTCGACATGTAGCGAGCCGGGGCCGTGGCACGCTTCGCATGAAACATTGATCTCGCTGAAAGTGGTTTTGTACAAATTCGCCGCCGCGTCATACCCCTTGTGCAGGTTGGTCGTGTGGCACTCGGCGCATTGCATGTTCCAGTTCTGATACAGCCTGGTCCAGTGCAGCTGATCACTGAAGTCGATTTTCTCTTTCGGGTAGAGATGGAACCAGCGCTGCCCGCCTTCGCTTTTCGGCCGCGCATCCCTGGCGATGGTGAACGATTGATAGCGCCCACCGGGAAATTCGATCAGATACTGCTGCAACGGCCAAACGCCGATAGTGTATTTCACCTCATAGTCGGTGAGCTTGCCGTCAGGGCCGTCCGTGCGGACCATGAACTTGCCGTCGCGCTTGAAAAAAGTGGATTCGATGCCGTAATACTTGAAT
>DATDGC010000055.1:0-7122 GCA_036522275.1 Burkholderiales bacterium
TCGACGGGGGAGTTTGGCACCTCGATGTCGGCTCATCACATCCTGGGGCTGTAGCCGGTCCCAAGGGTATGGCTGTTCGCCATTTAAAGTGGTACGTGAGCTGGGTTTAAAACGTCGTGAGACAGTTTGGTCCCTATCTGCAGTGGGCGTTGGAAGTTTGAGGGGGGCTGCTCCTAGTACGAGAGGACCGGAGTGGACGAACCTCTGGTGTACCGGTTATGACGCCAGTCGTACAGCCGGGTAGCTAAGTTCGGGAAAGATAAACGCTGAAAGCATCTAAGCGTGAAACTTGCCTCAAGATAAGACTTCCCGGGACGTAAGTCCCCTAAAGGTTCGTTGAAGACGACAACGTTGATAGGTCGGATGTGTAAGGGGTGTAAGCCCTTGAGCTAACCGATACTAATTGACCGTGCGGCTTGATCCTATAACCTTAAGTGGTGGTTAGCCGGATACAATCAATCCCGATTTACTTCTTCCGTTTTTAGCTAGAGGCAGGCGAGGTTTGCATAATCGATAATCCTGAAATCTTAGCCCCTGGTTTTCAAGTTACGCTTGGCGGCTATAGCGAGGTGGCCCCACCCCTTCCCATCCCGAACAGGGCCGTGAAACACCTCAGCGCCGATGATAGTGTGCATTCGTACGCGAAAGTAGGTCACCGCCAGGCACCGTAAACAAAAAGCCCTCCTCGTGAGGGCTTTTTTATTTTGAGCGAAGCACAATCGGTGACCTGCTTGAGTTTATGACAACTTGCGGCGAAGCCGCCTGTTGCGGCGGGCACTAACTTACGCAGCAAGTTATGTGGAAGCCAAAGTAGGTCACCGCCAGGCACCATAAACAAAAAGCCCTCCTCGTGAGGGCTTTTTTATTTTGAGCGAAGCACAATCGGTGGCCTGCTTGAGTTTATGACATGATGCAGCGTTTTAAATTACAAATAAGTTTCACCCAACCACCACGCGATCGCAGAGATAAACGCCGAGCAGGGGATGGTAAGGATCCAGGCCCACACAATGCTTCCCGCTACGCCCCAGCGCACCGCGGATAGTTTTTGCACTGAACCCACCCCGACGATGGAGCCGGTAATCGTGTGTGTGGTTGAGACCGGTACACCCAGGCCGGTGGCAAGGAACAGCGTGGCGGCACCGCTGGCCGAGGCACAGAAGCCACTCACCGGCTTGAGCTTGGTGATTCTCATGCCCATGGTTTTTACAATGCGCCACCCGCCAAACAGTGTCCCAAGACCCATTGCTGCCTGGCACGAAATCACCACCCAAAATGGCAGGTCCCCTTGCGGACCCGTGAGTCCTGCAACAATAAGCAGCATCCAGATGACACCCATGGTTTTCTGCGCGTCATTGCTGCCGTGACCGAGGCTATAGAATGCCGCTGAGACAAACTGCAGACCCTTGAACCATTGGTCGATCTGGCGCGGCGTACTAATAGAGCCAATCCATGCCACCACGATCATCAGCAAACCGCCCAGCAGGAACCCGAGCGCTGGGGAAAGCACAATTGCCAGGGTGGTTTTCATGAAGCCACTCGCAACGAGCGTCCCAGCGCCCCCTTTCGCTACCGCCGCGCCAGCCAGGCCGCCGATGAGCGCGTGCGAGGAACTGGAAGGAATGCCGTAGTACCAGGTAATCAGGTTCCAGGCGATGGCGCCGGTCAAGGCGCCAAACACCACGTGGTAGTCGATGATATGCGGATCGACTATTCCCTTGCCCACGGTGGCCGCGACATGCACGCCGAAGAACAGGAAGGCAATGAAGTTGAAAACCGCCGCCCAGACAATAGCCCATTGCGGGCGCATGGCGCCAGTGGAAACGATGGTGGCAATCGAGTTGGCTGCATCGTGGAAGCCGTTCAAGAAGTCGAACACCAACGCGAGGGCGATCAGAAAGACGACCATCTCAAGATTTACATTATGCATTCTCGAGGACAATGCCTTCGATGATGTTCGCGACATCCTCGCAGCGGTCGGTCACCGCTTCAAGCAGCTGGTAGATTTCCTTCATCTTGAAGAGATGGCGCGTATCCGGTTCCTCGCGGAACAGCTTCGCCATGGCCGTGCGCATCACCTGGTCGGCAACGGTTTCCAGCCGGTCAATTTCGGCACAGAGCTTGAGAATCGATTCCGCGTTCCCCATGTTGGAAAGAAGCGTGACGGCGGCTTTCACCTTTTCCGTGCAGGACAGGCAGATATCGGCGAGTTTTTTTGCCTCATCGGTGACGGTGCGAATGTCGTAGAGAAACACACTTTGCGACGCATCCTCCATCAAATCAAGGATGTCATCCATCTTGGTTATCAATTGGTGGATCTCGTCGCGGTCGAGCGGGGTTATGAAAGTCTGGTGCAGCAACTGCATGGTCTGATGGGTGATCTGGTCGGCCTTGTTTTCGATGCTCTCGATGTTGCGGGCGCGTATTTGCAGTTCGCTGATATCACTCATCAGCGCTTTGAGCTCGATCGCGCCGAGCACCAGTTGTTCGGCATGTTCGTTGAAGTATTCAAAAAAACGGCCTTCGCGGGGCATCAGGCGTCCAAACATAGCATCCTCAATACAAGTAGAATTTCCATGATGGGGTAAACGGTCGAAACTTCGTGATTATTGAGCCTGTATCCATTGTTATTCAGGCAAACACTGCCGATGGGGGTGTGGATGTTGGGCGCGCCACTTTGCGCCAGCACACCCGCGCGGCGAATCTTAGCATATTTTCTGCTCGACATATTTGAGCTTATCCTGCTGGGAGATCCTTATTAAATTCAGCTAAACTTGTTTAGGAAAGGTAGCCAACATGCCGCAACAACAAGAGAATTCAGCGCAAATCCCTGCAGGAAAAGAAATCACCACACTTGCCGGAGGATGCTTCTGGTGCCAGGAGGCCGTGTTCGATGAGGTAAAGGGTGTGGAGTCGGTGGAGTCGGGTTATATGGGTGGTACCATGGCGAACCCCAACTATGAACAGGTTTGTTCAGGAAAAACAGGCCATGCCGAAGTGGTGCAAATCGCCTTTGACCCGGCGGTGGTGTCCTTCAAGGAAATCCTGGAGGTGTTTTTCGTCATGCACGACCCTACCACCTTGAACCGGCAGGGCAATGATGCCGGCACGCAATACCGCTCAGCGATTTTCTACCACTCACCGGAGCAAAAGGTTCAAGCGGAACAGGTGATTAATAACTTAAATGGCGCGCATATTTGGAGCTCGCCGATTGTCACTGAAGTTGTGCCTGCCCAAACCTTTTACCATGCCGAGGGCTACCATCAGGACTACTTCCTGCGCAACCCCGCCCAACCTTATTGTATGCTCGTTGTCGCACCAAAAGTCACCAAGTTACGCAAGCATTTTCTTGGAAAGCTTAAGAAAGGATAATTATTTTGGTGGCATCACCTTTAAAGTCATTGACAAAACACCTCCATGTTCGGCATGCTTCCGTTGCTTTTGCCATAAGTTAAGGCAAGCAAACTCGGAGATTCATTGTCAGACCACACGATAGGAGAAATCACATGGCAGCAAAGAAGAAGGGGAAAAAATCCGCAGGGAAGAAACGCAGCGCCGCTAGAAAGGCCCCCGCCCGAAGGAAAATGGCTAAGGCCGCCCCCAAGAAAAAGCGTAGCGGAGCGAAGCGCAAGCCGAACCCAGCGTTCATGAAGCCAATGACGCCCAGTTCAACTCTCGCAGCAGTTGTCGGTAGCAGTCCGATGCCCCGCACCGAGGTCACCAAGAAACTGTGGGTCTATATCAAGCGCAACGGCCTGCAGGATAGCGTCAACCGCCGTATGATCAATGCCGACGATAACCTGCGTCAGGTGTTTGGCGGCAGGCGTCAGGTTTCAATGTTTGAAATGACCAAGCTAGTCAGTGCGCACCTGAGATAATCTTGCTAAATAGCAACCGGCACTGTCCGCAGAGGCAGTGCCGGTTGCTTTTCTATCTCCGAAAAACCTGCCTCAGGCCTTCTTTCGAGTCCCTGAAGAACAGCCGATCAGTATTGCCTCTTTGCCCTAGACGGGTAATCATAAGCACATTTGGGGCATTGATTCACCACTTTGAGCATGATTAGAATCCGCTTGGTTTACTCTGCTATTTTTGTTGCGTGTGCCGGGCTTTTGGGCTTTGGTCTTTACTTGCAGCACGTAGAGCACCTGGATCCTTGCCCGCTTTGTATCCTGCAGCGTATTGCTTTCATTGCAACCGGATTGACTGCGCTGGCGGCAGCAGTCCACAACCCGCAAAAAATCGGCAAAGCCATTTACGCCATAACCCTGACTATTTTTGCAGGAATCGGGGCGGGTATTGCCGGATGGCATGTCTGGCTGCAGCACATGCCGCGCGGCAAGGTGGTCGAGTGCGGACCTGGCTTAGATTATATGCTCGATGCTTTTCCCCTGTCGAAAGCACTGCCGATGATTTTCAGGGGCTCGGGCGACTGCGGGAAAATCGTCTGGAACTTTCTCGGGCTATCCATCCCGGCCTGGGCGCTGGTTTGGTTTATACTATTTACTTTGACTGGCCTAGCCCTCTTGGTCCAGGCCTTAAGGCAGCGCAAACATGCAACAGCGTGAAACCGTCAATGTTATTCATCACTCATTCCGCGGACTTGGGCAGAACACGATCGCCTTTGCGGTAGCACAGGCGATACTCGAGGGCTTCGACAAGCATTACCGGATTTTTCGCGAAACCAGCCGGGGAGCGAAGGAGCGCTTTGAAAACCAGGACTGGGCGTCGGTGCAGCAGACCTCCCGCGAGCGGATTCAGTTCTACGACCTGCGGGTGATGGAGGGGGTCGAGCGCCTGGAAAAAGAATTCCACGCGGGGTCTTTGGACGACCTGACCTGGCAGCAAATCAAGCTGCACTACATAGGACTGCTCACCAATCACAAGCAGCCCGAACTCGCCGAAACCTATTTCAACTCGGTGTGCTGCAAGATTCTCCACCGCACTTATTTTCACAATAATTTTATTTTCGTGCGGCCTGCGGTTTCCACCGATCATATTGAATCTGACACGCCGTCGTATCGTTACTACTATCCCGGGAAAGCGGGGCTGCGCAGCGCCTTGCTCCAAGTGATTCGCAACTACAGGTTGAAACCTCAGTTCGCCGACCTGCATCGGGACCTCCGCTACGTGCTGCACCTGTGGCGCCAGCACCTGCCCCGCCCGTTCAATGCGGAATCCAACCATCAGATCCAGGTGTTGAGCTCGCTGCTGTTCCGCAACAAGGGCGCCTACATCGTCGGCAAGCTGATCAATGGTAACTACGAACATCCTTTCGCCATCCCGATTCTCTACGATGAGGCAGGCAAGCTTTATCTCGACACCATTCTGCTCAAGCAGGACCATCTCCACCTCCTGTTCAGTTCCACTCGAGCCTATTTCATGGCCGACATCGAAGTGCCTTCCGCCTATGTCCAATTCCTAAGAGACGTGGTGCCGAACAAGCCGGAATGGGAGCTTTACACGCTGCTAGGATGGCAGAAGCAGGGCAAGAACATGTTCTATCGCGATTTCCTGCACCATTTGAAGCACTCAAACGACGAGTTGGTCATCGCGCCGGGCATCGAAGGCATGGTCATGGTGGTGTTTACACTGCCGTCGTATCCGTACGTGTTCAAAGCCATCCGGGACGTGATCCGGCCGCCCAAGGAAGTTGACCATCAGACGGTGAAAAACAAATATCAGCTGGTCAAATACCATGACCGCGTCGGGCGCATGGCGGACACGCTGGAGTACTCCGACGTCGCTTTTCCGAAAGACCGCTTCACTCCAGAATTGCTCGAGGAACTGAGAACGGAAATTCCCTCGCTCATCGAAGAAGAAGGCGACACACTGTTCATCAAGCACCTGTACATCGAGCGCCGGATGATCCCGCTCAACATGTTCCTGGAAAAAGTCAGCGATGATGACTGCCGCCAGGTGATTTACGAATACGGCAACGCCATCAAACAGCTCGCTGCTGCCAATATCTTCCCCGGTGATTTGCTCTATAAGAATTTCGGGGTGACGCGCTACAAGCGGGTGGTGTTCTACGACTACGACGAGATTGAATACCTGACTCACTGCAATTTCCGCAAGGTCCCGCCGCCGCGCAATGACGAAGACGCGCTCGCCGCCGATCCGTGGTATTCAGTCGCGCCAAACGACATTTTTCCGGAGGAGTTTGAAAACTTCCTGCTTACCGATCCGCGGGTGAAAAAGTATTTTTACGAATACCACAAGGATCTTCTCGGCCCGGAGTACTGGAAAGCGATTCAACAGCGTATTGCAGCAGGACAGATGGAGGACGTGTTTCCCTATCCTGCCTCTCAGCGTCTTCGCAATATGTTCAGGTAAGGGCGTGTCGTTGTAGTTAACCAAGCTGTTGTCAACGGGTCACTAGCTCAACTGGTAGAGCAGCGGACTCTTAATCCGTTGGTTCGGGGTTCGAGTCCCCGGTGGCCTACCAAAAACTACAAGGGGTTAGCAGCTACGCGGTCCCTTTTTCATTTTTTACTGTGGCCATTTTTGTGTCCACCGGCATAATCCTTGCGGCCGCTCGCGCCAAATTTTCCGGCGCAAGATGCGCATAACGGCGCACCATTTCTGCAGACTGCCAACCGCCTAACTCCTGCAGTTCGTAGATCGGTGTGCCCGCCTGCACATGCCAGCTTGCAAACGTGTGCCGCAGATCGTGAAAGCGGAAATTTTCAATCCCCGCTTTGCGCAGCGCATTTTTCCACGTCTTGTTGTTAATGCTTTTCACGGGTTTTCCCTGAAAAGTAAATACCCGAGAATTGTGCTTGCCGATCTGCCGCCTGATCACGTTCACTGCCTCCTCATTCAAGGGCACCGCAATGGCTTTTCTTGCTTTCGCCTGGTCAGGATGGATCCACGCCACCTTTCGTTGCATGTCGACTTGGCTCCATTCCAATCCGATCACGTTGCCTCGCCTTAACCCCGTATACAGAGCAAAGCGCGCCATTTCTGCCATATACTCCGGCAAGCACTTCAACAGCCGCTCCGCTTCCCCATACGTGAGCCACCGAATGCGGCGCTGCGCTTCCTTGAACATCCGCACCTTGGGCGCCTTATCGAGCCACTCCCAGTCATACACCGCTTTCCTGAGAATGGCGCGGATCAACGCCA
>DATDGC010000056.1:0-62334 GCA_036522275.1 Burkholderiales bacterium
GCGCCAAGTTTCAAGATTATGATACGCGCCGTAGCGTCCGCGGTTCCAGCCTTCCTGGTTATGGCCGTGCGGGTTCGAAGCGAACACCACACCGCGCGGTTTCAGGGTTGCGTGCAATTCCAGCAACACGCGCGGCAACTCCAGGCTGGGTACATGAAACAGCGCGGCGTTGGCGAACACGCCATCGAAATGGTTATCCGGCAGATCGAGCTTGAGGAAATCCTGCTGCCACACTTCGCAGCCGCTGTTGACGCGCGCCATTACGGCGAAGCGCGCGGCGCCTTCCAAACCTACCGCGAGGTGACCAAGTTCGGCAAACACCTTGAGGTCGCGTCCTGGCCCGCAGCCAAAATCGAGTATCGTGAACGGCGGATCACCCTCGATGTATTGCAACAGCGCCGCGATGTTCTGGCTGACATCGTGATCACGCGTGCCTTCCCGGAAATCTTCGGCACATTGGTTGTAATGTTCCAGCGTGAGGTCGGCGATTTTGTCCAGGTCTTGCGGATTCAGTTTCATGTTCGATCTAGTCAAACAGACAGTACGGCCGGTTCTGTCAACTTAACACCGATATGGATAGAAATAGCCGGCACGTGGGCGAGACTGTCACTGATGAAGGGCAATTCCCCCAGTGGCTAATAATTCGGGCTGGAAAGCGATGACCGTGATAAGAGAGATCGGATGAGTTCATCCCCCATTAAATCCCCTATCCTTTAACTTGACAATTCCCGAACGGGAAGGGCAAGCGGTAGCGTGCTCAGCCCTTAGTCGTGGTCTTGCGGATCTCCTTTTCGTCGGACCACTCCAGCAGCCCGTTGCGGGTGTTCCACAGCTGCAGGTTGAACTTGTAGTAAACGTCCCTGATGTCCTTCGCCTGCTTCACGATGGAAATGATGTTGCCCTCCATGCGGTACTGGGCGCCGACCATCCGGCCTTTTTCAGCCGTCTGCTCCTTATCATAGTATTCACCCTGCTGACGCTCCACTTCCTCGACCTGCTGCTGCATGGCGGCGGCGTCCACGGCAAAGCGGACCTTGCCGCTCTTCTGCAGCTCGGAACGGATGCTGTCCGTGACGGCACGGGTGTCGATGTACTCGCTGGTCTTGTTCTTGACTTCCTGCACCGTCACGATGGGCAGGTTGCCGCTGGCGATCGCCGTAGACTGCAGCATCGAGCGCGTCATGGACTCGGCGATCATCTGCAAGTCGGTGGAACTGAACTGGTTGGTAACGGTTTCAATGCTTCTTTGATCGCCGTAGCGGGTCTGCTCCTGGGCGCAGCCGGCGGCGAGCGCCACGGCGGCAAGCAGCGGCAACAGCGCAAGGCGTCGGGTACGGCTTAAATCGATCATGTGCTCTCCTTTCAGAAAAGAGGCCTCCGGTGCACGGGGCCCATCGTTCAGTCTGTCAAGGCGTCCGCGGCCGGGGCTATTCCTGGCTCAGTAGGATCAGGCGGAAGTCCACAGCTTTGTTCGTGGGCGCCACGCCGCTGACCGCAATGTTGCTGTTTTCGTACATAAGCAGCGGCTTCCACACTTCCTCTTCCCAGGCGCGCATGCCCTCGCGGTCGATCCAGCGGAACTTGTAGGCGACGCGCTTGACCTTGGAGCTGTCGTTGTTAAGGTTCACGTCGATCTTCAGCAGATCGCCGGTCATGGTGCAGCGCATCTCGGTTGCCACGATGGTGGTGCGCTTGCCTTCGGTCACGACCTTGAGCTTGTTCAGGTCCTCCATCGAGCTGACC
Source organism: Burkholderiales bacterium (assembly GCA_036522275.1). Classification (GTDB taxonomy): domain Bacteria; phylum Pseudomonadota; class Gammaproteobacteria; order Burkholderiales; family JAHFRG01; genus JAHFRG01. The sequence goes on from DATDGC010000056.1 coordinate 1,744, forward strand.
TTGGCGTCGCCAATCGGGCATCCGAAGGCGAAGCCGGGCTTTTCGAAGCCTTTTTTGGTGGCGCAGCCGTAAGCGAGTGCGGCCGCCATCAGCATGACGATCATACATGTCCGTTTCATTTTGGGGTCTCCATGGTATGGGGTTGCTTCTCCAACGTTTCAGGCCCGCCCCCAGTTGACGGCGCCGGTGCGGCTCCAGCGTCAGTTGGTTGTTGGCGGCCCCCACGGACCGCCGCTTCCGGGGGCTGCACAAAGAGCTGACGGCGCATTAAACGTAAGTCTACCACGGCGTAGCGTCCGGATAGATTCAAATGTACGCTGCGCACGCCTTCCGGGGTCTGCAGCGTGATGGTATGCGTGCCGGCCGGGAGGCGTCCACGGGCGATGGCGATTTCCGATGGAAGTGTGCGCCAGGTGCGCTCATCGGCCGATTCGATCACCACCGAGCCGATTGTCACGAAGAGCGCGGCTAGCCCGATCAGGGCATTGTTCTGTTTCTGCGACTGGTGTTGCAGCTGGTACTGCGCCACCGCCTTGGCGGTGGAGCGGATCGTGGCGCGCAGCATGATGCCGGGCATGTCGTCCTTGAGCGCGCGGCGCGCCATCAGGTCGATGCTGGTTATCGGCGCCACGGTCAGCGACTGTCCGTCATCCAGTTTGAACTGGCCGGGCAGGTAGGGCGTTGAGGTCGCCACCATCACCGGGAACGAGATCGGGAGCAGGATCAGCGTGCCGTTCACCGGGATAGGCAGCCGGAACTGGTGCGACTGCAGGGCGGGGGCGGTGCCGGAACCGATCACGAACAGCACATCGGTCAGCCCGTCGTCGGGTGCGCTCACTCGCTGGTCCAGGCCGCGCAGCGCCTCCTCTAGCAGCGGCTGGTTGGGCTGCAGTTCGTTCGCGAGGCGGTAGCCCGGTGCGGCCAGGCTCGGTTCGCCCAGTGACTCGTAGACGAAGCCCGCCAGATAGTGCAACAGCGCGCTCTGGTAGCTGTTCTTAAGGGCGTTCACCGCGGGGTTGTCGATGGACTGGATTGGATATCCATTCAGCTCCTTGAAGCTGGTGCGTGCGCCCCGCTTCTGGGCGTCTTGTTCCACCTTGACGATTTCTTTGCTGCGCAGCTCCGCAATCACGGCTTCAAGCTCGTGCGTCTGCTTGATCGCCACGCGGGCGTTCTCGTACTCGCCCATGGCCAGGTAGTTGAGCGCGATATACGTGAGGAGCATGACTTTCTCGTAGTCATGGCCTTCGTAGGGGCGCACCTTTTCGTTGAACAGGTAGCTTGCGACGTCCGGGAGCAGCTTCCAGGGGTCGGTTTGCGCCGTGTGTTCCCAGGCCTGTACACGCACGTTCGCCGACATCCAGGATTTCTGGCTATCCGGGTAGCGGTCCCCGAGCCGCTGCAACATGCCGAGCTCGAGGTAGTAGAGCAGATCCTTGTCCTTGCCGCGGTTGTTGGACTCCAGGACCTTGACGGCGCTGTCCATGTTGCCGCTGGACACCTGGTCTAGGGTCTTGTGCAACTCGGTGTCGTAGCTGCGGAAGGCGGCGCAGCCGTACAGGCATAGCGCTAGGACGAACGCGGGCAGCGCGCAGCGCCAACCGCCCGCGCAGTGGCGAGAAACAGAGCGCAGATCAGGCACTGAGCTGCCCCGCGGGTTCTGTCAACTTAACACCGATATGAATAGAAAAAGCCGACACGTGGGCGAGACTGTCGCTGATGAATGGCAATTTCCATTAGATCGCTGCTGCAGGCAGACAAGTTCACGCCACTGCATGATGCGGCGACGCATGATCTCGCGGTAGTTCACTGCGGTCAAGTAGATACCGGCCGGAAAAACGACGCAATTACCCCGAAGACAGACAGGAAGCATTGCGCAAGGCAAAATCCGTAAAGGGCGATTCCGCCCTTGGCCACCACTCCTGTCTAGACTTTCCGCATTAGTTCTTAGCGACAAGTTTTTTTTCAAGCGCTTTATCAAACTTCCTTGCCGTAAAAGTCTGAGCTTCTCTTGGGTGACGATCCATCAACGAACTCCTTACTCCGGTGGCCTAACTTTTTCTCCCTTCTTGTTTCTCGCGTAATGTTCGGTCCTCGAGATTCTTGTGCCCAAGCGGCTTTTTTGCGCGTAAGCTGAATTTACAGCAGCGCTGGTTGCCCGGCATGTAAGAACCAGCGGTCTATAACTACGTGGCGCGCAAACCAATTTGTTCGCATCAGCTTCATCGCGACCGTTTGCCTGACTTTTTCCGGCAGTAATGGTCCAGTTGCCTGGTGTAAGTTCTTCTTACCGAAGCGTTGCGTCAGGAGACCGACATAAGGCGCGAGCCTCTCTTGTCGATAATCATTTCGAGCGTCAACGATGACCTCTGCAGCCATCAGTGCGGACTCTACCGCGGGGCGAATGCCTTCTCCGCTTTGCGGATAGGCCAGCCCGGCAGCGTCACCGATCAGGAGCACGCCGTGACTAGTAAGCGTGCGGCGCGATCCCGGATACAACAGATAGGCGTGGCCGTTGAATCTCCCCGGCAGATTGCGCGGGATGCTTCCGCGCTGCTGCAGCCATTGGCAGAATCGTTCCACATGCTCGGAGAGCTTGTGACTGTCCTCGCGGCCGAGACCGACGTTGAGATAACTGCCTTTCGCGAAGCACCAGCCGTAGCCCTTTAGGTCGGGGCAGAAGTACAGTTGCGCAAGCTCATTGTCAATATGACATTCGCTTCGCTCCTGTTCACTGAGCAGAAACTCGATTTCCTGAGCGACAACCAAAGATTCGGTGCGTTCGGGCTGTGTACGAGTCATACGCGCTACCGGGCAAAAGTGCCCGCCAGCGCCAACTACCAGAGGCGTCCTGATGTTCTTGTTTACCAGCCACATGCTGCCATCGCGTACCATCGTCTTCAACGGCTCACCAAGCCTCAACCGTGCCCCAGAGCGCCGTAGCAAGTAGTCATCAAACTCGCAACGGCGAATGCCGAAGCTCGCAGGTTCACGATAGCGCGTTTCCACTTCCGCTTCACCGATAATACCTGTGTGAAATCCGTAGACCGGCTGTATCACGCACCCACGCGCATAATCTGCAAGGTCAAGCCGTAACGATTTAACTACTGCCGGGGTTATCCAGCCTGCGCACACCTTGTCGCGTGGGAAAGTATGCTTGTCGATCACCAGAACGTCGAAGCCGGCACGGACGAGCTGCCACGCGCACGTCGACCCTGCGGGGCCACCACCGACGATCAGCACGTCGCACGAATCGCTAGGCATTGGGAGGCCATTACATTAGTTGTAAAGATATTCCCGCGTCCAGGGGATGTCGTTACTGGCCCCGCGCGCGAAAAGCACCTGAAACAGCTGCATGTCGCCGGTGTTGAATGAAGCGATCGACCCCGCGAGGTATAGGCGCCAGGCGCGGACGAAGCGCTCATCATACATTTCTTTTATGCGGCTACCCGCATCCTCGAAGCGCTGCAGCCAATGCTTGAGCGTCAATGCATAGTGCTGCCGCAGATTCTCGACGTCGAGCACAGAGAAATCCCCGTGTTCCACCACTTCCAGCATTTCACGCAGCGACGGCGGGTAGGCGCCAGGGAAAATTCGCCTTTCAACCCAGGGATTAAATAGGTTAGGCTGGTTGCGGCCGATACTGTGAATGAGTCCGCGTCCGTTGCGATCCAAACTGCGGTCAATGACGCGACGAAGCTCATGATAGAACTCGTGACCGACATGCTCGAGCATGCCGACTGACATGAACGCATCGAAGCGACCGTTGGCATTTCGATAGTCGTCCTCAATGAATTCTACACGGTGTTCGAGACCTAAGGCATATGCACGCGCCTTAGCATAGGCTATCTGCTCATGTGATATGTTGAACGCCTTGACCTGTACCCCATAGTGCGCGGCCATGTGCAACGCCAGCGCACCCCAACCGCAACCTGCTTCGACCACGCTTTCCCCCGGCCGCAGTCTGAGTTTGCGGCAGACATGATCCATCTTGGCAATCTGCGCCTGCTCCAGCGTAATATCGGGGCTCGAAAAATACGCGCAAGTATAGACCATCTGCTGGTCGAGCCAGAGCTTGTAGAATTCGTTGCCGAGATCGTAATGATGGTGGATATTCTCGCGCGAGTCCGACAGCGTATTCAGCTGGCTGCGGTTCAGCCACCTGGTCAGGCGAGACCGCAGTCCCGTGGAGCCTACGCGCGCCAGGCCTTGATAGATGGCCTCGATAAGCTTTACCAAATCCCCGTCGACTTCGATCGAGCCGTTACTATAAGCGTCGCCGAAATACAACTCCGGATTGATCAGCAGCTTGAACAGGGAGGAACGGCTTCCGACCCGCATGCCGACTACGGCGTTGCTCGTGGTTGTGGATATGGATTCGCCATTCCAGAGCGTAACGCGAATCGGCGGGTCACCAAGCGAATTAAGCAGGCCCCGCATCAGGCGACCTTCGAACGAAAGCCGCGAGCCTTGCTCGCGTGCGTTATCCCGGCTCTTGGTCTGCGCTATCCCGACGTCCCGATCGTTGGAAGCCGCGCCAAAGACTTCCGGATTTTCCCGTTTCATAGTGGTGCCCTCCACGCCTTTTATTTGTCAACACAACAATAGGGAAAAGTTGATTCTGTGGTAATGATAAATGTCAAATACTGCGTCAATTGCGTCGCATTAACGACACATAATGACGCCGCTAGAGTTCAGCTTTCGCCAAATATACACCGTTGCATTGGGTGACGTCTATTGTGATCTACATCATGGCTGCCAACCGAGACCAAACCGTGCAGGGTGCACTAACAAACCCTTAAAAAAGTCATGCAAATGCGAACTAATGAGAGTCCTTCCCTAAAGCCAGATTGCCTCTTATCCGGAAAAAATACAGGAAACTGCCGTCTTGGCTCTTTCCAAGCGAGAGCCTGCTGGCTTGTTAACTAAGAACATTGTGCGCATGTTGTTAAACCCGTTGTCCACTCGCACACCAGTGCAACACTCCGTGTGGTGAGCGCGCTTCAAATTTATTGCGACTTGAATGAGGAAATACAGCAGGTTTCCACCCCTTCCTCGTTAACTTCGTCCTGCTATGGACGCTCCATTCTGGCGCAATACGGCAATCTACGACTCAAGCCGCCGCCAAGCCGGCACATAAATACGTAACTATTTGACCTTAAATGTCATATGACAATGGTACAACAATTGCTTTGTATAGGGTGAAGTGTGGCAATTCGGTGTGCATTAATCGGGAATGTGCGGTAGCCCACAAACGTTACATTTCCCAATTTGGTCACACGTCTTCCCGAATATGTGCACCTAAGCAAGCCGGAAACGCGCCCTGTCTCTGACGGGCAGGAGAAACTGGTGCAACATGAATGAATTATTTACAGCCTTGCTATCATGGGCAGTAGTATTGTCCGGCTACCCTGCGCCCGCTATACAGCCTGAAGTTGCATTTGTTAGTCACCAGGAACTCAAAAATATGGCGTGTAACGGAACCGAGTGCAAAGTAGTGGGGTTCCACCCGCCTGGGTCAAACCGCGTGTATATCGACAACCGTCTGCATCCGGAGGAAAGCACATTCGCGGCCTCGATTATCGTTCATGAATTCGTCCATTACCTGCAACAATCGGGGGGCAAGTTTGCGCTCGAATACAGCTGTAACGATGCACTGGAAATGGAGCGAGAGGCGTACTATGTGCAGTCACGCTTTCTGGAAGCTCACGGCGTATATTGGGTGGTTGGAAGCGCCATGTATTTTTCATCATGCGCCCCGTAATCTCAAGGACGCATAACTGAGCAACCTCTGGTTTGGCTCTGCTTGTGCGCGTCAACTTTTATTGTTCTTCTTAGCTTCAATTAGCGTGTTAATTAAATTCATGGGCAGCGGAAACACAATGGTAGTATTCTTATCCGCACCGATCACCGTCAGCGTCTCCAGATATCGCAACTGTATTGCCAGCGGCTCCTGTGCCAGTATTCTGGCTGCTTGGAATAGTTTTTCAGAAGCCTGCAATTCACCCTCGGCATGGATTACCTTGGCGCGCCGCTCGCGTTCCGCTTCCGCCTGACGGGCGATCGCCCGTATCATTGATTCGTTGATATCGATCTGTTTGATCTCAACATTTGAAACCTTGATTCCCCATGCATCAGTATGAGTATCAAGGGTGGTTTGAATATCCAAATTGAGCTTTTCGCGTTCAGCTAGCATTTCGTCCAGCATATGTTTACCCAGCACCGAGCGCAGTGTGGTTTGGGCAAGCTGACTGGTTGCAAGCAGGAAATTTTCCACCTGGATGATGGCTTTTTGCGGGTCCACTACTCGATAAAACACTACCGCGTTGACTTTGACCGAGACATTATCGCGGGAAATCACATCCTGGCTCGGCACATCCAACACCACGGTGCGAAGACTCACCCGCACCATCTGCTGGATGCCGGGAATGACGAGAATCAACCCGGGGCCTTTTACTTTCCAGAACCGCCCAAGTAGAAAAATTACTCCACGTTCGTATTCCCGCAATACCTTCAGCGCGGAAAATGCCAGTATGGCAATGACAACCAGTACGCCGAAGCTGAAATTGAAAGCCATTAGGTTTCTCCTTTGTCCGGTAAAAATTCAGACATGACCTCGAGAGTTAAACCATCTATTTTCGCGACACGGATTTTTTGCCCACGCTGCAACCTGACAGCGCTCTTCACGCGCCAAGTCTCGCCATGAACTATTGCCCAGCCTTCCCCCTCGAAATCCTCAGTCACTTCCCCGATACTGCCTATTAGCTCCTCGCGGCCGCTGACCACGGGGCGATCGCGGGCTTTGATGACCATGCCCATAACAAAAATCAGGAACAGGGCGCTTGCCGCGCTGATTCCGACTATTAATGGCAAGGGAATCCCATATCCCGACACCCCGGTGTCGATAAGTATCACCGACCCGATAACAAAAGCAACGACGCCACCGACACCGAGCGAACCATAGGCGGGGAAATAGATCTCGGCAATCATGAAAGCAATTCCCAGCATAATCAACACCAGTCCGGCATAATTTACCGGCAGCAACTGGAAGGCGTACAGCCCGAGAATCAGGCAGATTAATCCTGCAACCCCGGGCAACACGTAGCCAGGGTTGGAAAATTCGAAAAACAGACCATAGAAGCCGATCAACATCAAGATATACGCGACACTCGGGTCGGTAATTACAGCTAGCAGGCGGCTGCGCCAGTCCGGCTCGAAGGTGGTTGTTCTGGCATTTTCGGTATCGAATTTGCGTTCCTGCCCTATGACGGTGAGCTTGCGGCCATTGAGCTCCTTCAGCAAGTGCGGCACATCCTCGGCTATCAGGTCAATCACACCGAGTTTCAGCGCCTCTTCCGCTGACAGGCTGACCGCTTCACGCACCGCCTTTTCCGCCCATTCCGCGTTACGCCCGCGCATTTGTGCCAATCCACGAATATAAGCTGCGGCATCATGAACCTGCTTGCGGCTCAACGTATCTGAACCATCGCTTATTTGCGGCTTGAGGGTAGTTTCCGGTTTTTCGGCGTCTTTTTTCTTTTCGGGCTCGGAAGATTCCGGTCCGCGGGTATCCGGCATCCCACCGATTTGCACCGGAGTCGCTGCGCCCAGGTTGGTAGCGGGCGCCATCGCGGCAATATGGCTTGCGTAAAGAATATAGGTGCCTGCGCTGGCAGCACGGGCCCCACTGGGCGCTACGAAAGCCACAATAGGTACAGGCGAAGCAAGGATATCCTTGATGATGGTGCGCATTGAAGTATCCAGCCCGCCCGGTGTATCCATTTGCAGAACCACCATTTGCGCATTCTGCTTGACGGCCTGTTCCAGGCCACGGTGAAAGTAATCAGCCGTAGCCGGACCGATAGCCTCGTTTACCGGAAGGACGACCACAGGCTGTGAGTCTGCAGCAGTGGCCCAGACAGGTAAAGCCGACAAAAGGATGAGCAAGATTCGCATTTTGGCTATTGGATTGGCCGGCGATCCACATATTTAACTATAGCTTGTTTGGCACAGGCGCAGGGAAAAGGGTGCTGCCAGTAGTGCCCCGCCATAAGCGGGGTTAAGTTCGGGAATGCCGAAGGTAATCTCGGCAAGATGATGAGTTACGGGATGCTGCCTAGAAACTTATGGCTTAACCAACAGTGAAGATTGCCCTTGGTTACCGGTTTTATTTCCCTACTGCAGCTTTATCCTGCGACACACTGGCGCCGTAGAATTTTTCCACTGAAAGGCTTATCCCATCCTTGTCCAAAGCGGCGTCTGCGAGCATATTCTCACGCGAGCCGTGCTCGATAAAGCGGTCGGGAAGTCCGATATTGAGAATCGGGATTTGCACGCCATGCGCTGCCAGGCATTCATTGACCCCACTGCCTGCTCCACCCGGAATTACGTTTTCTTCGATGGTCACCAGGCAATCGTGGGTGTTGGCGAGTTTGAGGATCATTTCCTCGTCAAGTGGTTTTACGAAACGCATGTTGACTACCGTTGCATCGAGTTTTTCCGCAACTTCCATGGCTGGTGCCACCATGGTGCCGAAAGCGAGCAGCGCGATTTTTCTGCCCTGGCGGCGCAATTCCGCGCGACCTAAAGGCAGTGCTGTCATATCCTTTTGCACCGACACACCCGGGCCGTTGCCTCTCGGATAACGCACCGCTGCGGGTTGATCCAGCCGGAACCCGGTGTAGAGCATTTGCCTGCATTCGTTTTCATCCGCCGGCGCCAGGATCACCATGTTGGGCAGGCAGCGTAGGAAGGTGAAATCATAACTGCCGTTATGCGTCGGCCCGTCGGGCCCGACCACGCCAGCGCGGTCGATGGCAAACAACACAGGCAAATGCTGAATCACCACATCGTGGATTACCTGGTCGTAGGCGCGTTGTAGGAAAGTGGAATAAATCGCCACCACAGGTTTTAAGCCGTCACAGGCCATGCCGGCGGCAACCGTGACGCTGTGCTGCTCGGCAATGCCGACATCGAAATAACGGTCGGGATAAAGCTCGGAAAATTTCACCAGCCCTGAACCTTCGCGCATCGCCGGCGTAATGCCCACCAGCCGCTCATCCAGCGCCGCCATGTCACACAACCAATCGCCGAACACTTGCGTGTAAGTGAGACTGCTTGGTTTGGATTTCGAAGGAACAATGCCGACTTTGGGATCGAACTTGGTGACGCCGTGATACTTGACCGGGTCGGCTTCCGCGGGCGCGTAGCCTTTGCCTTTGGTGGTGACTACATGCAAAAGCCGCGGCCCTTTGAGGTCGCGCAAATTTTTGAGGATTTTTACCAGCGTGGGAATATCGTGACCGCTGATGGGGCCGATGTAGTTGAAGCCCAGTTCCTCGAAAAATGTGCCGGGCCCGGGGGTAACCATTCCCTTCATGTGTTTTTCGGTGCGCAGCGCGATGTCCCACATCGCTGGGATTTTGTTCAGTACCTTTCTGCCGCTTTCATGAATAGTGGTGTAGAATTTGCCGGAAAGCAGTCGCGCGAGATAGCTGGATAGTGCGCCGACATTCGGCGATATCGACATGTCGTTGTCGTTGAGAATCACCAGCAAGTCAATATCCTTGAGGCCGCCCGCATGATCCAGCGCTTCATATGCGAGACCAGCGGTCATCCCGCCATCACCGATAATTGCTACCGCTTTGCGGTCGCTGTTCTGTATCGCTGCAGCGATTGCCATGCCCAGCGCCGCGCTGATCGAAGTACTGGAATGCCCGGCGCCAAAAGAATCGTATGGACTTTCTTCGCGTTTCAAAAATGGCGTCAATCCGTCTTTTTGCCTGATGGTGCCGATGCGGTCGCGGCGGCCGGTGAGAATCTTGTGCGGATAGCATTGGTGCCCTACATCCCACACCAGACGGTCTTGCGGTGTATTAAAAACATAATGCAACGCGACGGTAAGTTCGACGGTGCCGAGTCCTGCGGCAAAATGCCCGCCGCAACCGGAAACCGAGTGAATGAGGTAATTGCGCAACTCATCTGCGAGCGGCATCAGTTGATCCTCAGGAAGCGCGCGCAGGTCTTCCGGCGAACTGATGGTTGCAAGAATCGGATATTCTGAAATCAAGGACATTATGTCAACTCTATAATATAAAAGATTACCTGCATCATACCGCATTGCGTGCGTTTGCAATCCTGCACAGCTGCAACAGTCCCCTTGTTTAGGGATTTTTGCTTGACAGCCCCTTTGGAGGGTACGTATTATATGCTACCGTTTAAAGTGTGCCAACTATAGGATTTTTAAAAATATACCGCATTCTTGAACGTTCTGCTCCTAGCGGCAGACCCTGTGATATGATGTTCGGGTCTATTGCCGAGAATATCCGTCGGTCTTATCGGTCTGTTGCGGTAACGGATGAAGAAATTATCCGGATAAAATTTATCGCCGCTGAACTTATTTCGGTACAACATTGTCAGTTCAAAGATTGTCGTCACAACAATCCACAAGCATAAGGAAGAAAAATAGATGGAAGTAGTGCTTGCTCAACCTAGGGGTTTTTGCGCAGGCGTAGTCCGGGCAATAGAAATCGTGGAGCTCGCGCTCGACATCTATGGTCCACCGGTCTATGTGTTCCATGAAATCGTGCACAACATGTACGTGGTTAAAGACCTGCAGACGCGCGGGGCGGTTTTTATAGAAGACTTGGACACCGTGCCGACCGGTTCGGTCACGATATTCAGTGCCCACGGTGTTTCCACTGCAGTGGTGGATCAAGCCAAGCATAGAAAGCTGCAGGTGATTGACGCGACCTGCCCGCTGGTGACCAAGGTGCACCTGCAGGCACAGCAATACAGCCGCCGAGGATACGAAACCATCATCATCGGTCATATCGGCCACGAAGAAGTGGAAGGCACGATGGGCTCGGTCGAGGGCCCCGTTTATGTGGTTTCCACCACTGAAGACGTCACGGCGCTCAAGGTGAAAAACCCCGACAAGCTGGCTTATGTCACGCAGACGACACTCAGCATTGACGATACTCGTGATGTAATCGATGCGCTAAAGCAGCGCTTTCCCACAATTCAGGGCCCGGAACTCGACGATATCTGCTACGCGACGCAAAACCGCCAGAACGCGGTGAAGGCTCTTGCCGACGAAGTGAGCCTGCTCCTCGTAGTCGGCGCGCGCAACAGCTCCAACTCTAACCGGTTGCGCGAGGTCGGCAAACAACATGGCGTGCCTGCTTATTTGATTCAGGACGAAACCGAACTCGACAAGTCCTGGTTTGGGGGCGTCAAGAAGGTGGGTATCACCTCCGGTGCATCCACTCCGGAAGTGCTGGTGCAAAGAGTACTCGACAAACTGCGCAGCTTTGGGGTGAGCGTCACCCGCGAACTCGACGGCATCCGCGAAACCACTACCTTCCGCCTGCCCAAATCGCTGACGCTCAAAAAAGCCGAGCAAACCAAGACCAACCCGGTATAGATTAATTTCTTAGGATATACGATGGGGATTCCATTAATTCAGAAATACCGTATTGCCAAATATGTCATCAGCCAGAAACTGCGCGGGGCGAAGCGTTATCCGGTGGTGCTGATGCTGGAGCCGCTGTACCGCTGCAATCTTGCTTGCGCGGGGTGCGGCAAGATTGATCACCCAGAAGAAATTCTCAATAAACGCCTGACCCTGGAAGAATGTCTCGCTGCGGCGGAGGAATGCGGCGCGCCGGTGGTCTCGATCCCCGGTGGAGAGCCGCTCATACACAAGGACATTGTCAAAATCGTCGAAGGCATTGTCGCGCGCGAGAAATTCATTTATCTGTGCACCAACGCGCTACTGCTCAAAAAACGCCTGAACGACTTTACCCCGTCGCCGTATCTCACGTTCTCAGTGCATCTTGACGGACTGCGCGAACGGCACGATGCTTCGGTGTGCCAGGAAGGAGTGTTTGACAAGGCGGTGGAGGCGATCAAACTGGCGCTGGAGCGGGGTTTCCGCGTGACCGCGAACTGCACCCTGTTCCAGGGCGAATCCGCTGAAGAAATCGCTGCGTTCATGGATTACTGCATGGAACTTGGCGTGGAGGGCGTGACCATTTCTCCGGGATACAGCTATCAGCACGCTCCACAGCAGGAAATTTTCCTGCGCAGAAATGCCAGCAAGCAGTTGTTCCGCGAAGTGTTCAAGCTCGGAAGAGGCCGCAAGTGGCGCTTCAATCAGTCGAGCATGTTCCTCGATTTCCTGGCGGGCAATCAGTCTTATCAGTGCACGCCGTGGGGCAATCCGACCCGCAACGTCTTCGGTTGGCAGAAGCCTTGCTATCTGCTGGTGGACGAGGGCTATGCCTCCAGCTTCAAGGAGCTGATGGAAACCACCCAATGGGAGAAATACGGTACCGGCCGTAATCCGAAATGCGCCGACTGCATGGTGCATTGCGGTTACGAGCCTACCGCGATAAACGATACGTTCGTCCGGCCATTGAAAGCGCTCAGTGTGTTTCTGCGCGGCCCGAGCACTGACGGGCCTTTCGCGCCAGAGCCTCCTGTCATTTACGCCGATCCGGCCAAGAGCTATATCCCCTTCAAGGTCAGCAAGCATTAGGCGGCAAGCATGCCTTGCTTTATGGCATGGTCACAAGCTGACGCATTTCTGTGATGGAGACGCTGGTAACTGCTTTGGATGCGGTATCTGTCTTGATGTGGCTGCCAGTGCTGCTGATTCCGTGGCGTTTTTGGTCTTCTCAGCCGTTTCTCGATGCACAATCCGACGATGGCGACTTAAGCGATGTCACCGTTCTCATCTCCGCCCGCAATGAAGCGGCAGTCATCCAGAAAACGCTTGCTGCGTTAAAATCCCAGGGCCGCAATCTTTCCCTGGTCGTGGTGGATGACCAGTCTACGGATGGAACGGCAGAGCTCACTCGCAAAGCGTGGGCCGACAGACTTGCCGTGGTTGCAGGTACTCCATTACCTTCAGGATGGAGCGGCAAGCTGTGGGCGCTGGAACTGGGGCGGCAGAATGTGAAGACCCCCCTTGTGCTGCTTATGGATGCCGATATCGAGCTTAAGCCCGGCATCATCGGCTGCTTACGGGAACACATGCAACGGCATGAGGTGGTGTTAATTTCGCTGATGGCGGTGCCGATGATGAGCAATTTTTGGGGAAAACTGCTGCTGCCGGCTTTTGTTTATTTTTTTAGGCTGCTTTACCCGTTTCGCCTGTCGAATTCAGTTAACAGTAGAGTGGCTGCGGCAGCCGGCGGCTGTATCCTGATGCAATCCCGGTTGCTCGATGAAATCGGCGGTTTTGCGGCGATCAAGGACGAATTGATAGACGATTGCAGCCTGGCGCGGCGTATCAAGTCAAAAGGGCACAAAACATGGATCGGATTGACTCATTCGGCATGCAGTATTCGTCCGTATCAGCAACTTAGGCAGATCTGGAATATGGTGACACGCACGGCTTTTACGCAACTGCATTACTCAATCGGGCTATTGTTGGCATGCACCGTGCTCATGGTCTTCGCATTTAGCATGCCGGTGGCAGGGCTGTTCTTCGCAACTTCTGCCGCCCAGTATCTGGCACTGGCTGCTTGTATGGCCATGGCGCTATCTTATTTACCGACGCTTAAGTTTTACGGCCGATCAGTCATTTGGGTTTTGGGCCTGCCGCTCATCGGGATGCTTTATCTGGCCATGACCTGGAATTCGGCGCTGCGCTACTTTCGCGGCGAACGCACACGCTGGAAAGACCGCAGTTATAACTCACGCGCAAACAGTATGCGCTTGACCTTCCTGCTGTTGCCGCAGATTCTCGCCGCCGGCTTGTTAATGGCGGCCTCGGCGGCACCGCTTCACGCAGCGTCGCCCGAGGGCGCCACGGCAGTGGTGGAACGTTTCCAGAGCACGCTGATTTCGGTGAAGAAGGACGCACAAAAGCTCGGTTACGAAGGACGTTATAAACGCCTCGCTCCAGCGGTGGAGGAAAGCCATAACCTTCCCGGCATTGCGCAATTTGCCGCCGGCCGCTATTGGGAGAAACTTTCAGAACAGCAGAAAAAAGCCTACGTGGACGCTTTTGCCAAGATGAGCATTGCGACTTACGCCTACCGCTTTGACGACTACTCGGGCGAGAGCTTCAAGACGGTCTCTGAAGAAGCCACCGGCAAGGGCGATGCGCTGGTGCATACCTTGTTTTCAACGGCGAATGGCGAGAAGATACACTTCGATTATGTGCTGCGCCTCAAAGACGGGGTTTGGCGTATCATTAACATCATCGTTGATGGCGTAAGCGATCTGGCAATCAAGCGTTCTGAGTACGGCAACATCCTCCGTGACCAGGGCGCAGACGTGCTGATTGCCAAGTTGCAAGGCCAGATCGCACAGTATTCAAAGCCGGCAAGCACGAAAAATAAATAAACACGTCAGGCGAATCACCCGCTGTATAGACTGTCTTATAAGGGTAAAGCGATGGAATATCATCAGGCGCAGGCTTGCATAATAAGCAAGAATAAAAACGCAATCATTGCGGTGCTTGCCGCGGCGCTTCTGCTCTCCTCAGGCTGTGCCAGCACTCCCAAGGAAGAAAACCAGGTCTATGATCCTTATGAAGGGGTGAACCGCAAGATCTACAAATTCAATGACGCGCTGGACCGTGCGGTCGTCAAGCCGATCGCCGACACCTACGTAAAAGTCACGCCTGAAGCGGCCAGAACCTCGGTATCCAATTTTTTTGACAACCTGGGTTACCTCAACACCATTCTTAACGATTTTTTCCAGGGCAAGGTCAAACAGGGAACAGCCGACTTGGGCCGTTTTCTGATTAACAGCACCATAGGCTCTCTGGGATTGGTCGATGTGGCAAGTAAAATGGGCTTGAAAGCGCATGAGGAGGATGTGGGACAGACTCTCGGTGTGTATGGCGCGCCGGAAGGCGCTTATCTAATGGTTCCGCTGCTCGGACCCAACACCGTGCGCGACAGCCCCGATTTGGTGGTGAGCACAGTAACCAGCGGCTTGTTCTACATCAGCCAGCTCGCCGTCACCCTGCCTTTGGGAGCGTTGATGGTGATTGATAAGCGAGCCCGCGCCTCAAGCTACTTGAAGATCATCGATGAAGCGGCGCTTGACCGCTACGTATTCATTCGTGACGCTTACCTGCAGCACCGCAATTTCCTGATTTACGATGGCAACCCGCCGCCGCGGAAATTCGAAGACGACGGAAGCGATGAAACGCCCGCTCAAACGCCGAAATCCGAAGACGAAAAAAGCGAAGAGCCCGCTCAGACCTCTCTGTAAAACAGCAGCACCAAACCGGCCATCACCAGGGAAAAGATCCATATCCACCCCGGCAGGCGGTTGGCTGGAGAAGGTTGTCTTAATTCCAGCCAGCGCCCGACACCCATCATTACCGCGAAGAAGCCGAGCAGCGAATGCGAAACTCTATGAGGAACTGGTATTTGTTGGTAAGCAGGGTGTGGGAATGGGTGAGCAACAACGCGCCACCCGTTATACACAACAGAGGGAAGGCATAACGCCAGCACGTCTCGGCAAGCCCGCCGATGCGCACCGGCCACTCGACGAGCGCCAGCCCAACCACCAGCAGCGTGGACAAACGGTGCTGAATCACTGAAGGGATGACAAGGGTTTCCCAGAATCCTTCGTAACCGAGTGGCCAGCCTTGTGGCTCGCCGATCAGCACCAGAAACACCCCGACCAGCATGAATAACAGCGGCCAATGCCGCGCCCACAGAAATTTACCGGTGCGGTCCAGCACCGCCGCCAACTAGACGATCAGAACCAGCAGTCCTGAAACGTTGTGGTTGAACTCGCTTTGTCTCTTTTCTAAGTCGTTGTGGAGAGTAAACACGTCGAACGAAGAAGTGGAGCTCGCCAGATATTCCTGGCGCGGCGGCGGGACGAGACGGGGTTTGCCGGGCTTCAACGCGTCCCAGACTTCGGCGGGCGTGGCTTTTTCCGCTGCGACGTCTATTGAAGGCGGCTGCGAAGTAAGCGCGGCGGCGGTGAGCAAAATGATGACGACGATGTTGAATTCGGTTTCAATGAAAGACGGGACGCGCGCTCCTACGCCCTGCGTGTCGCCCAGCCGCAGCCAGCGCCGCGTGAGAAAAAAATTCATCGCGCCCAGCGCGAGCGCGGCGAGGAGCAGGGCCACTTTGGTCAGCACCATCACGCCATAGGCGGTGCCGATGAGCCCTTCCCAGTCGCCGATATAACTCCACCACAGATAAATTCCGCAAAAGGTAAGCGAAACAACGCCGAGCACAGCGAGCGGCGAGAAGCGTGCCAGCGCACGCGGCCACAAGGGAGAACCGCTGCAGCGCGTGAGCCGCCATAATCCGAGGAGATGGATTATGCCCCCCACCCAGACCGTGGCGCCGAGTTGATGCAGCACCGTCATTACCATAAGCGGCACAGTGCCCTCGAGACGACCTACTGCATGCACCAGCCATGCCCCGCTTACCATAAGTAGAATCGCAGCCGCGATGGCAACGCTCCATGCAGCGCGTGATGCCGGTTGTTTTATAAGCCATACGCCCGAAAAAGTCAGGGCGACGGCAAAGACGACATGAATCACGCCAGCTTGGGCGAAGCCGGTGGAGAAGAACGAGGTGATAGGCCACGCACCGGATTCATCAGTGAGCGCCCATGGCTCCATCAGCAATCCCAGCGTTTGCGCAATAGCCAGGAGGGCGGAGCCCCAGATGAGGATGAGGAGAGAACGTCTTATTGCGGTTTGCGCATCGCTATTGTTTTTGGCAAGCGGTAAAAGCACGATCAGGAGGAAAATCAGCCCGCCGACCGCGGCCGACATGCCGATCAGCACCAGAGCATGAAACAGGACCGAGAGAAAACCGGCGAGCAGACTCATGGACTATTTCTCGATGCTGAAGCGCAGCACGCCTTGGGTGGCGTGTCCGTCGGCGGCCAGTACAGAATAACGCAGGTTATAATTCCCCGGTTCCAGAGGCGGCAAAGGCACTTCAAGCCGCTCCGGTGCACCCTGGTTGAAATCGGCCTGCGGTAAGGCAGTCGCCTGCTTGTTGCCTTTGGTCAGAGTTACGCGGGTAAGCGCTTTTTCGATTTTGACGTTGAAGCGCAGCTGGATGCGGTCCGGCGCCTGCTTGAGCACCGCGCCTTCACGCGGGGTGGAGTCGACGACTATGGCATGTGCCTAGCAAAGGTTATAACTGGTTAAGAACAGCAACACCGATGCAGCGGCCGACAGCTTGGGTTTTCTCATGAACTACCGAAATCCGTGTTGGGCGCGCAAAAGCAACGCGACAAAATTAATCTCTAAAATGTCTCACAAAAAGCGCGGATATTTTACCAGCTCGGGGCGTAATTCAAAAATTTCTGGCAGTGTTTTTCTGTGAAGAGGAAATGCTTTCTCAATGCCCGTTGTTTTTGCGACGGTTCGCCCTAATCCACAGGCGGCCGCCTTCCACCGCCTGCCATCCCAGCAGCGCTGGAATTCCGAGCAGCAGATCGCGCACGCGTTTCACCAGGGAGAGTGCCAATCCCATTTCCGGAGCGAGACCCAGCATTCCACCCAGCAGCATGTAAGTGCCTTCCTGCACGCCCAGCGCGCCGGGGACCACGAACGCGGCGCTTGTCACCGCATGGCTCAGGCTTTCGAGGATCAGGGCTTCGAGGAAGCTCACCGGGTTGCCCATGAAATACAGCGCGAGCCATATTTCGCCAGCGCCGATAATCCAGGATAAAAGATGGGTTAGACTTGCGGCAAGGAGTGCGCGACGCTCGCGGTAGAGTTGCTGGATGGTGTCGTGAAGGTTGTTAATTTTCCCGAGCGACAACCATTCCCACTTATCGGCGAGTTTCTCGATGAAATCCTCGAGCAGCTTGAACATCCCCTTGCGCTGGGCAATCACAAAACTCCCGAGTGCAAGCGCTGCCAGCACCAAGCCTGCCGCGGCCCAGCGCACCGTCTGCTCCGAGCCGCCAATCAATACCAGCAACAGCAACCCAAGCAGCGTGAAAAAGAATTGCGCAATGGCCTCGAGCGTGAGATCCACCACCACGCTGGCGCCGGCGATTCCCGCCTTGGCGCCGTGGAAGGTCAGAATCCTCGCGCCGACAAGCTCACCACCGACTTGCATCACCGGCAGCAGTTTGCCCACCGCTTCGCGCACCGAGCGCGCCCAGAAAAACACCAACAGCGATTTGCTCCAGGTATTATGCAGTACGCGCCGCCACGCCAGTGACGACAGTGTCACCGGCAACAGGTGAAACAAGCTCACCACCACCAGTCCCCAGCCGGCGGTGAGCAGCAAATCGGACACCGCGAGAAAGCCGTGGTAGCCAATTAATAAAATCGCAGCAAGCAGGCCTGCAAGCGCGGTAATGGCAATGGCCAGCTTCATCACTTGTCCTCTGTAACGCTCATGATCGCCGGCAAAACCACCAGGGTGCAGAATAGCGCAAACGACAACGCGATAGTGAGCAATAATCCCATACCAGACATGCCGCGGTGCTCAGAGAAAGCCAGCGAGCCGAACGAAACCACGGTGGTAAGCGCGCTGAACAACACGGCGCGCGGCGTGCTGCTTCGAAATAGGTGCTCGACATCGAGCCCGCTTCTTTTGCGCATCACCAGGTAAATGCCGAAGGCTATCCCTAAGCCCAGCAGCAGCGGCAGCGCAATGATGTTCGCCAGGTCAAGCGGCAGATCGAGAATCACGGAACTTGCCGCGGTTATCGCCATTGCCAGAACCAGCGGCAGCAACACCAGAAACGCCTCGGAGACGCTTTGCAATACCAGGAGCAGCAGGATTAACGCCGCGAACAAGGCAATTACGGTGGCCTGCAAGCAGGCTTGCACCACCGCATCGCCGCCCTCGACCAGCGCCACCGGGGTGCCGATGGCATTGGGCGCAACCTTTTGCACTTCAGACACGAAACGACGCAATTCCTTGTTGTCGGTTACATTGATTTTGGGAAAGACCTCAACCCGGGCGCGGCCGTCGGCAGCGACATATCTTTCCCGCAAATCCTGCGGCACATCCTTGAGCTCGATGCGCTGCGGCTGTAAAAGTTTTCGCAACTGCGCAAGGTTTTGAGGCAGGTCGCCGACCACGCTGTCACGCAGCTGCTTGAGCGCTTTCTCCGGCCAGCCGGGTGTGGATTTGAGCTTTTCCAGCGCGTCGGCCAGGTGCTTCATGCTTGCGGCAAAGGCGGGGTCGGAATTTTTCTCGCCGGCTTCGCGCAATTTCTTCTGGATCTGTTCCACGGCTTGGCGCTCCTCTTCCATGCTCGGCGCGGCCACTTGGGACGGCGTGACCAGGGGCTGCAGCACCAGCACCATGTCGGTGATGATGGCAAGTTTCTCGTCCTGGTCGTCTGGCACAAAACTGTCGAGTGTCACCGCTTTGTCCACTACCGGCAACTTCTCGAGTTTTGTCGCGACGTCCTTGGCTTCATTGAGATTGGCGGTGAGGACATCAATAGTATAAGGCGTGGTGTTGGGATCTTTCAGCATGTCGAGGAAGGTGGCGACCGACTCGGTGTTGGGGTCCTTCATGTTGAGGGGATTGAAGTCGAAGCGCACCTGTGACAGCAGCGCCAGCGAAATCACTCCGGCCAGCGCGGCTACGCCAAGAATGCGTTTTCTGTGACGCCGCACCGGGAAGCGCAAGCGAGTGAGCACGCTGCTCTTCGGCAATTTGCTTTCTATGTCCACCGGCATGAGCTTGAGCAGCGCTGGCAACAGAGTGAGGTTGGAAATCAACGCGATAAACATGCTCACGCCGGAAATAACGCCAAGCTCGGCAAGCCCGCGGTAACTGGTGGGGGTAAAGGAGAAAAAGCTGATGGCGGCGGCGAGCGCCGCCAACGTCAACATCCCACCCGCGCCATAGGCGGCCTCGCTTAACGCTTTATCGTGATCCTTGGTGCGATGCAGCTCCTCCTTGTAACGCATGCCGAACTGAATGCCAAAATCGACACCCAGGCCGATGAACAGCACGGCGAAGGTCACTGAAATCAAATTGAGATGGCCGATGGCAAAAGTGGTAAAAGCCGCAGTCCAAATCAGGCCGACAAACAGCGTAACCAGAATGGCCGCCACCAGCCGGGTCGAGCGCAGGCCCAGGATCAAAATCACACACACCAGCAGCGTGGAGAGAAGGATTGATATGCCGGCGCCGCGTGAAACACTGTCCAGTTCTTCATCCTGGATGGGAACTTCTCCGGTAAGACGTACGCGCACTCCATGTTGCGGGTCGAGCTGTAATTCCTGCGCGACCCGGCGGACGGTGTTAGTTCCCTCTTGGCCCGACTGCATCGAGGAGTAATCGAATTTGGGTTTGATAAGAATGAAGTGCCGCCAGTCGTTGCCTTGGGCCATTGTGCCTTCGATGAACTGGCCGCGCCAGGATTGCTTGACTTGGCGCCCGGCTGACAGAGCCTCGGCGATGCCGCTGATGCTGGACAGCATGTTCTTGAGGCGGGTGCGGTAGTCGGGGCTCAAATTTTCACCGAGTGCCCGGCCGAGCACGGTAAACAGGCCGCGCAAGCTGGGGTCTTGCGCCAGCGTGCCGATAAACGGCGCCGCCTCGGTCAAGCGGTCGGAAAGCTGCAGCAATTCCCTTTTGTCGAGATAAAGCAGCCCGTTCTGTGAGAAGAAGCTGGTTTGTTCCGGGTCATAAATCAATTCGAGCGTCGTTTTTTCCTGTTTCAACCGCGCTATGAGTTTTTGCGAAGCTGCATTAGCGTTATCCGCGCTGTCTCCATCAATCACCACCACGATCAAATCGGAAAACTGCGGAAAGGCCTTGTGCATATCCGCTTCCAGCTGGCGGAAGCGCAGCTGGGGATCGAGCATTTTGCTGAGATCGGTGTCGAGGCTTAAGTAGGTTGCGGTGTAGTAGAGAAACACCGCGGTCAACAGCAGGATGATCGCCACCAAGCCTTTGGCGGCGCGGGCAGAGAACTCCACCAGGCGCACTACGACGCGGCGATACTGATTACCAAAGCTGTCTAGCAAGAGCTGTCCCCGTTCGTGGAAGCGAAGCTGCGTTGTGACTTGCCGGGATTCATGCGATTCAAGAAAAAGGTTTGGCCGGGAGATCGCCGAAACTGATTTTTTCTATCTGGTGCTGGCGCACGGCGCGCGCGACCGCGGGGCTCACCAGGGCCTGGAACTCGGCTCGATGGTCATAATGCGCCATCCCGGGGACCATGCAGTCCCAGGCTTCAAGCGCCGGATGGAAGTACATTTCCGAGACGCCGTGCGGCAGATGGGCAAGGAGGCCGAGCACGCGTTGTTCGTTCATCCGGCCGGAGTCGCTCATTCCGAACAGGTATTCGTTGCAAGCCACCCCGGCTTTATTCAAGCGCCAGCGCATGAGGGTTATCCAGGGCTTGAGCAGCAGCGAATTGGCGATACGCAGCGTGAGCGCATTTCTTGCGGCGCGCCAGGAATAAATGAAAGGCTCATTAGGCAGGCGCACCGCGTGCGCGCCGTAGCCCTGTCCGATTTTGAGGATGAGGCCGAGCACCGTCGGATGCAGATGCATGTGGTTGTGGGCGTTGACGTGATCTAGTATGAGGCTGGTGGCGCGGAACGCTTCATACTGCGCGCGGATTTCTGCTTCGAGTTGCCGCCTGACCTTGGGGCGGAAAAAGAAATTGATCCCGGCGCGCGCAAGTTGCGTAGAGAAATTTCCCTGATCGTCCACCAGGTCTGGAATTTGGGCGGCAGGCATAAGCGGGCGGCCGCAGACCAGAACCACATGCAGTCCCACTTTGAGCGAGGGCATGCGCTTGGCGCGCTCCACTGCGTCCGGGGCTGCGGCAGCGCCCACCATGAGACTCGCGGTGTTGAGGATGCCGTTTTGGTGCGCCTGCTCTATTGCCTCGTTGACGGGAAGGGATGCGCCGAAGTCGTCAGCCGTGACGATGAGCCGCTTCAAACCCGATCTTCCCGCCCGTAAAGAAAGCGAAAGAACTCCACGCCCTCGCGCAGCCGGCGCTTGGTCATTTCCCAGCTTTGCATCATTTCGAAAGTGATTTCGGCGATCTTGCTGGGGCGGAAGTAGAAGCGCTTGTAGAATTTTTCCAGCGCCGCGAAGATTTCCTCATGCGGGAGGTGCGGGTAGTTGAGCGAACTAACCTGGAAGCCTTCCTG
Organism: Burkholderiales bacterium; assembly: GCA_036522275.1. GTDB lineage: Bacteria > Pseudomonadota > Gammaproteobacteria > Burkholderiales > JAHFRG01 > JAHFRG01. The sequence continues at coordinate 23,852 of DATDGC010000056.1, forward strand.
CGCGACGATATGCGTGGAATCGCGCAACAGCCAACCGTTCTCCATTGCCTGCTTGTACAGATAGGTTCCAGGGTAGGCTGCGGCGAGCGAGACCTGAATGGTATGCGGGTTGATCTCTTTGGCGAAGCGGATGGTCTCTTCGATGGTTTCGTGCGTCTCGCCGGGCAGGCCCATGATAAACGTGCCGTGAACCACCACGCCGAGCTTGTGGCAGTCGGCCATGAAGCGGCGCGCCATGTCCACGTGCATGCCTTTCTTGATGTTGAGCAGGATTTGCTGGCTGCCGGTCTCGAAGCCCACCAGCAGCAGGCGCAGGCCGTTTTCCTTCATTACCTTGAGGCTTTCATAGGGCACGTTGGCCTTGGCATTGCACGACCAGGTCACGCCCAGCTTGCCGAGCCCTTTGGCAATCTCCTCGGCGCGCGGCAAATCGTCGGTGAAAGTGTCGTCGTCGAAGAAGAATTCCTTCACCTGCGGGAAATATTTCTTGGCGTGCGCGATTTCCGCCACCACGTTTTCCGGACTCCTGGTGCGGTAGCGATGACCGCCTATGGTTTGCGGCCACAGGCAGAAGGTGCAGCGCGATTTGCAGCCGCGCCCGGTATAAAGCGAAACGTAAGGATGCTGCAGGTAACCGATAAAATAATCTTCAATCACCAAATCGCGCTGGTACACATCCACCACCCACGGCAGCTGGTCCATGTCCTCGATGGTGGCGCGGTCGCGGTTATGCACCACCATGCCATTGACCTTGTGGCTGATGCCATCAATTTCCGCAAGCGGACGACCGGAGGCGACATCGTATACAGTAAAATCGAATTCGTTGCGCGCGACGAAGTCAATCGCGGGCGAGTGCTTAAGCGAAAGCTCGGATTGCACGGCCACGTGTGCGCCGATGAAGCCAATCATAAGCCTGGGGTTTTTTGCTTTCAGCGCTTCGGCGACTTTGGCGTCGGATTCAAAAGAGGGCGTGCTGGTATGCAGAATGGCGAGTTCATAATCGTTGGCAAGTGGAAGAATATCGTTGAGCGACAGGCCGCGCGCAGGTGCGTCAATCAGCTTGCTGCCGGGCACCAGTGCCGCGGGCTGGGCGAGCCAGGTGGGATACCAGAACGAGCGGATCTCCCGCCGCGCCTGATAACGTGAGCCGGCGCCGCCATCGAATCCTTCATACGACGGAGGATTCAGAAACAGGGTTTTCATCATAGATTACGAACTCCTTTGTTCATAAAGTGTCCTTCGGAGCGGACCGAAAACTGCTGTTCCCGCCACTCAACGCTGCGGCCGAAGAAACTTGCCGCCCACACCAGGAAACCGAGCAAATCACGGACGGGCGCAAGCCAGGGCGTAGCGGGTCCGCGGATACGGAAACTGGCGTGCACCGCCTGGTGCAATAAGATGCGTAGTATAACCGAAACAGCCACGGCCGTTAACCCCGCCGCCGCAGGCTCAAGCGGCAAAAACAGCAGGGAAACCGCGACCGGATAGGTGATGAATGAAAACGTGTAACCTGCCGGCTGCATCGCGCGTATAGTGCGAGCCCAGCGCAGTTCATGTTGGAACAGCGCCCTGAAATTAGGTTCCCAGACCCTGTTTTCCACTACATAGGCGGGCAGTATCACTTTAAGTCCCTGTTGCGCGACATGCTTGCCCAACATGTAGTCATCGGCGAGCTGGTCGGCGAGCGCGGGAAATCCGCCGCTTGCTTCCAGCGCCTTGCGGGTGACCGCCATAGTCGCGCCAAAACAGAAGCGCAATTCCTGGAATGACAGTGCTACCAAAACTGAAGGGGCAAAACAATCATTGATAAACATCGCGCCCAATCGCGATGGCAGTCCCGCCGCCGCCGTACCCTTGTAAAGACAGGTGACCGCACCCACCTGTGGATCTTCAAATGGCGCAGCCACCGCCCGAAGATAGTGGCGTTCCACACGCATGTCGCTGTCGGCGATCACCAGTAGGTCATGCTTCACCGCCCGGTACATGCTTGCCAGAATACTAACCTTGAGATTGGCGCCGATCACCGTTTCATCCACGATCAGCGACAAATCGCGCTGAGGAAATTCTTTGATGATGCGTTCAATGACTGCGATCGCTGGATCCTGTGCATCGCGTACGCCAAACACCACCTGATAATCGGGGTAATCCTGGTCGCAGAACGAGCGCAGGTTTTCATACAATCCCGGTTCCATGCCGCAAACCGGTTTCAGCAGGGTAGCTGCGGGACAATATCTACTTTGCGTCGGTTGATGACTGCCAAAGGCGATGACGCAGCGCAAGGCATAGACGAGATAAGCAAGCGCCGCCAGTGTGATTGCCGAAGCAATTAAAGTAAGTGTGGCGATGATGCTGTTCCTTGTTTTAATACTTGTTGCCAGCTGCGGATTTTAGCATGATTTATCCTGCTTCCGGCTGCGCAGAACACGCTATTTCATGAAACAGGTGATGCGGACGCGGCGGCACGGTAAATTGAGCTAAAATGAGCCCCTTCAAGACAGAAACCTCCATCCAGCCTGTGCCATGGCGCAAGATAACGAACAACGAGGGGAAAAACATGCCGCAATGGCAGCCTGATAAAAGCGGCCAGCTTTGCGGCGAAGCCTATCAGGACTATATCCTGGAGGGGGTGTCGCGCACTTTTGCGCTCACCATTCCCCAGCTGCCATCGGGCCTGCGCAAGCCGGTGAGCAACGCTTACCTCTTGTGCCGCATCGCCGACACCATTGAAGACGAACCCGCCTTGAGCGCCGAGCAGAAGCGCCATTTCTCGCGGCAATTCATCAAAGTCGTTGCCGGCGAAGTTCCGGCGGAAACTTTTGCCGCAGAATTTTGTCCATTGCTTTCCGAGCATACGCCGGAAGCGGAAAAAGACCTGATCAGGAACACGCCACAGGTCATCCGCATCACCCACAGCTTCAGCGATAATCAGCGCGCAGCGATGCAGCGCTGTGTCCAAATCATGGCCAATGGCATGGCGATGTTCCAGTCAAATCCGAGCCCGTACGGATTAAAGGACCTGCCGCAGCTTGACAGCTATTGCTACCATGTTGCCGGCGTGGTTGGGGAAATGCTCACTGAACTGTTTTGCGATTACTCCGAGGAAATCGGAAAAAACCGCGAAAGAATGCTAAAATTGGCAACTTCGTTTGGTCAGGGCCTGCAAATGACCAATATTTTGAAAGATATTTGGGAAGATCGCAGCCGCGGCGCGTGCTGGCTGCCGCAGGACATTTTCCGCGAGTGCGGTTTCGATTTGCGGAATTTATCCAAGGATTGCCACGATCCTGCTTTTGGCGCGGGACTGGAAAAATTGATTGCAATCGCCCATGCTCATCTGCGCAATGCCCTGGCCTATACCCTGCTCATTCCGAAGCATGAAACAGGAATACGCAAGTTCTGCTTCTGGGCGTTGGGTATGGCGGTGCTCACTTTGCGCAAGATCAGCGCCAACCGCGCTTTTACTTCGGGCAATGAAGTGAAAATCTCGCGGCGCGCGGTGAAAGCGACGATACTGGCGACGCAGTTAACCGTGGGCAGCGATACCATGCCTCGCTGGTTGTTCAACATGACGGCGCTCGGCCTGCCGCGCGCCGCCTCATTGTAGTGGACGCAGAAAAATAATTTTCAGGAAAAACAAGACCGGGATATGTAGTGAGGAGAAAGTCGAATGCTTGAAAAGAACTACATCGAATTAGCATCCAGTACAAACTCTTGGGCCAGGGCACGGGAACAATCCAATGTGCGTTCCATCGGAACGCGCAGCGCCGCGTTGTGGCAGGCAATCAGCGCGGCACGCGATGCCCTGTTTGCGCTGCAGCACGCAGACGGCTACTGGTGTTTCAAGCTGGAAGGGGACTGCACCGTACCCGCTGAATACATCCTGATGATGCATTTCATGGATGAAATCGATACTGAGCTGCAGGCCAAGCTCGCGGTTTATCTGCGCAGCCACCAGCAGCCCCACGATGGCTGGGCGTTGTACCCCGGCGGCGGGTTCGATGTGAGCTGTTCGGTGAAGGCGTATTATGCCTTGAAACTGGCCGGCGACAGTCCCGATGCGCAGCATATGGCAAGAGCCCGGGAAGCCATACTTGCTGCAGGCGGCGCTGCGCGCTGCAATGTGTTTACCCGTATTGCCCTGGCGCTGTTTGAACAAATTCCGTGGCGCGGCGTGCCGTTGGTGCCGGTGGAAATCATGCTGATGCCGCGCTGGTTCCCTTTCCATTTGAGCAAGGTGTCTTACTGGTCGCGCACGGTGATGGTGCCGCTGGCGATTCTATGCAGCCTCAAGGCGCGCGCCAGGAATCCGCAGAAAGTGGATATCCGCGAATTGTTCACCACACCACCGGAAAAGGAGAAAAATTATTTCCCTGTCAGATCACGTTTGAACCGCATCCTGCTGCGCCTTGAACGCCTGGGCAAGTTTCTGGAGCCGGCCATCCCCGGCTTGCTCCGCCGCCACGCCATGAAAAAAGCCGAGCGGTGGATTATCGAACGGCTGAACGGCACCGATGGTCTGGGTGGAATTCACCCGGCGATGGTCAATGCCCATGAAGCGCTCGCCTGGCTGGGTTACCCTGCCGATCATCCCTACCGCGTGACTACCAAAGACGCGCTCAGAAAATTGCTGGTGATGGAGGAAGACTCTGCGCACTGCCAACCTTGCCTGTCACCGGTATGGGATACGGCGTTGACTTGCCTGGCCTTGCATCAGGCGGCGGGCGAACAAACAACACGGGAAATTGTGCGCGCACTTGACTGGCTGGAAAAGCGGCAACTGCTGGAGGCGCCCGGCGACTGGCGCGATTCGAGGCCGCAGCTTAAGGGCGGCGGCTGGCCGTTCCAGTTTCGCAACGATTTTTATCCGGACATTGACGACACCGCCGCAGTGGGCTGGGCGATGTACAGAGTTGATACAGAGCGCTACGGCGAAGCGTTGCAGCGCGCTGCCGAATGGGTGTGCGGCATGCAATCGAGAAACGGCGGCTTTGCCTCTTTCGATGTCGACAATACCTATTATTACCTTAATGAATTTCCATTTGCCGACCACGGCGCGCTGCTCGATCCGCCCACCAGCGATGTGAGCGGACGTTGCATTGCTTTTCTTGCCCCCCTCGGCAAATACGAGGCGGTATGGAAGCGCAGCCTGGAGTTCCTGCGCAAGGAGCAGGAAAAGAACGGCTCCTGGTACGGACGCTGGGGCACCAATTATATTTATGGAACCTGGTCAGTGCTGTCGGCGCTGGAGCTGGCCCACGAATCGCCGGACCAGCTTTATATCCGCCGTGCAGTGGAGTGGCTGAAGCGCCTGCAGCGCACCGATGGCGGATGGGGCGAGGGCAATGACACCTATTTCAATCCGGGAAAAGCCGGGCACGCCGATTCCAGCACCGCGTTTCAAACCGCGTGGGCGTTGCTCGCGCTGATTGCGGCCGGCGAAGTGGATTCCCCTGAAATCGCGCGCGGCGTGGAATTTCTGCTGCGCACCCAGCAGGCGAATGGCTTGTGGAACGATCCCGGGTTTACTGCGCCCGGCTTCCCGCGGGTCTTCTATCTGAAGTATCACGGCTACGACAAATTCTTCCCGTTGTGGGCGCTGGCGCGCTATTACAACCTGCACAATCGCCACGGCGCGTGATCGGCGTAATCGCCGCGCTGCCGCTTGAGGCGCGCTGCCTGGTTGGCCGCAAGCTTGCGCCGGATGAGCGAGTTGAGCTGCACCATGCCGCAGGCTGGATTCAGCTTTGCGGCATCGGCAGGGAAAAAGCGCTCCACGCTGCGCAATCATTGTTAGACGCGGGGGCGACTGCCTTGCTCAGCTGGGGCATTGCGGGGGGACTCGATCCCGCACTCAGCGCCGGAACCCTAATATTGCCGCAACAGGTGATCGGCGCCGATAAAACCGTTTTTCCTGTGGATGGCACATGGCGCAACCGGCTTCAAGATCGCGTCGCCGGACATGTCGCGACAAGCAGCGGATTTCTGCTGGAAAGCCTCTCGGTCATCACCCGTCTGTCACAAAAACAGGCTTTGGCAAAACGCGTCGGCGCGGCGGCGGTGGACATGGAAAGCGCGGCGGTGGCGCAAGCGGCGCACCAGGCAGGCGTGCCTTTCATGGCGATTCGCGTTATCGCCGATCATGCGACCACCACGGTTCCCTCGAGCGCGCTATCCGCCGTCGATGCCTATGGACGGCTGCAGGTTTTGCCGCTTGTCACATCCTTGCTGGCTCATCCCGCAGAGTTGCCCGCGCTGATAACTCTTGGCCGCGCATTCCGCGCCGCGCAGAAGACATTGTTAACTGTGGCAAAGCTGGCTGGCCCGGGTTTGGGAATTGAGTAAGTGTCAATTCAGTTAAACGGATTTTAGGCAAATGGCCCGCACGCTGGTTACAGGGGCATCGGGTTTTGTCGGCTCGGCGCTGGTGCGCAAACTCATCGCGGCCGCACATCAGGTGCGGGTGTTGCTGCGCCCGACCAGCGACCTCCGCAATATCGAGGGCCTGCCGGTGGAAGTTGCCTTGGGCGATCTTGCCGATAAGAACTCGCTTGATCGTGCGCTTGAAGGCTGCAACGCCTTGTACCATGCCGCCGCGGATTACCGCCTGTGGACGCGCCATCCGCAGCAGCTCTATCAAAGCAATGTCGCGGGCACGGTGAACATCATGCAGGCCGCGCTCAAAGCCGGCGTTGAACGCATCGTTTATACCAGCAGCGTCGCCACTTTAGGCTTGCATGCCGATGGCACCCCCGCGGATGAAAATACCCCGGTCACGCTCAACGACATGATCGGGCATTACAAGCGCTCGAAGTTCCTTGCGGAAGCTGAAGTGAAACGCATGATTGACGGGCAAGGACTTCCCGCAGTGATTGTCAATCCCTCCACTCCGGTCGGTCCGCGCGATATCCGGCCTACTCCCACCGGGCGCATGGTGCTGGACGCGGCATGCGGGCGCACCCCGGCGTATGTGGACACCGGGCTCAACCTGGTGCATGTGGACGATGTGGCGCAGGGACACTTGCTTGCTTTTGAACGCGGCGTGGTGGGCGAGCGTTATATCCTCGGCGGGCGCAACATGACGTTGCAGGAGATTCTGACCGAAGTAGCCAGGATTTCAGGACAAAAACCGCCGCGTGTGAGGCTCCCGCATAACCTGGTGCTGCCGATCGCCTATCTTTCCGAAGCTTGGGCGTGGTTGACTAATGGCCCCGAGCCGCGTGCCACCGTGGACGGGGTGCGGCTCTCGAAAAAATACATGTTTTTCTCGATTGAAAAGGCGCGGCGCGAGCTGGGGTTCAATCCGCGGCCGGTGGAGGAAGCACTGAAAGATGCGGTGGAGTGGTTTCGCGCTAACGGCTATTGCAACTAAGGAACCTCTGATTAAGTCCTTCGCGATGCGCGTTGCGGGCGAGGAACGGCTTGGATGCAAAAGGCGCAAGGGCGAAGCGCTACTGAGTGTAACGCAATCCCGAGCAACGCCGCAGACGGCCGTTCATTCGCCGCAACCCGGATGGGACGGGGGCTGCCGCGACACGGTCAGCGAAGCTTGGGGTGCGGGAGCGGCAGCAATAGCGCCCCGTTTTACAGTGTTTCTTGCGGCAGCTTGCGTCCCTTCCCGCTCCACGCTGCGCGAGTCCGACTCCGGGGCGCCCAACCGCCGGGCTTTGGCGCTCGTCGCTTATTGGGTAACCACCCAACGGCGCTCCTCGCTTCGCGCCCGACAGCCGGAAAACACACCGTCGTGCACGTGCGGGACTTAATCAGAGGTTCTATGTTTAGCGTACTTGGCTTCGACGTAGTCGTCGACGATCTTTTGGAATTCTTCGGCGATATGCGCGCCTTTGAGCGTCACCGTTTTCTGGCCGTCCACGAATACCGGCGCCACGGGGGTTTCGCCCGAACCGGGAAGGCTGATGCCGATATTGGCGTGCTTGCTCTCTCCCGGCCCGTTGACCACACACCCCATTACCGCCACGCTCATTTTTTCAACCCCGGCATATTGTTCGCGCCATACTGGCATCTGATTGCGCAAATAGGTCTGAATGCTATCCGCGAGTTCCTGGAAGAAAGTACTGGTGGTGCGGCCGCAGCCGGGGCAAGCCACAACCATCGGGGTGAATGAACGCAGCCCCATCGTTTGCAGGATTTCCTGCGCTACGATCACTTCCCTGGTGCGGTCGCCGCCGGGCTCGGGAGTAAGCGAGATGCGTATGGTGTCGCCGATACCACGTTGCAACAGAACGGCGACCGCCGCCGTGGAAGCGACGATGCCTTTGGAACCCATTCCCGCTTCGGTCAAACCCAGGTGCAACGGGTAATCGCAGCGCTCAGCAATTTCGCTGTATACGGTGACCAAATCCTGCACGCCGCTTACTTTGCAGGACAGCACGATTTTATCGTGCGCAAGCCCGATTTCCTCCGCGCGCTTGGCATTATCAAGTGCCGAGACAATCAGCGCTTCGCGGGTGACTTCATTGGCATCTTTCGGCTCGGGAAGTTTCGCGTTTTCGTCCATCATGCGTGTGAGCAGCGCAGGATCCAGGCTGCCCCAGTTCACCCCGATGCGCACCGGCTTGTTGTATTTGCACGCGACCTCGATCATGGTGGCGAACTGCTCATCGCGCTTCGATCCTCTGCCGACGTTGCCGGGATTGATGCGGTATTTAGCCAGCGCTGCGGCGCAGTCGGGATATTCGGTGAGCAGCTTATGCCCGTTGAAATGAAAATCGCCAATCAGCGGCACATGGCAGCCCATCTGGTCCAGCCGTTCCCGAATCGGCGCGACTTGCTGTGCGGCTTCGGCGCTGTTTACGGTGATGCGCACCAGCTCCGAGCCGGCTTTGGCGAGTTCCGCTACCTGCGTTGCGGTTGCAGCTGCGTCGGCGGTATCGGTATTGGTCATGGACTGCACCACGATGGGAGCGCCGCTGCCGATGGTGACCGGTCCTATTTTCACGCCCACGCTGGTGCGTCTGGAAATCGCTTGTGTCAGAGGTGCAGGCATAATTGGAACTTTTAGTGAATCCAAAATACAAATTTTACCGTATTTTGAAGTTACCGGCACCCGGCTAGGCCGCGTGCAGGTTTAGCGAGGCCGGTCAACTGAAACCGCAGGGCTGCGTTAATGTAAGAGAATTGCAACTTTCCCGACTAAGACACACTCGAATTCATCAATGCGCAGTCCGGTCGCATTATGAACCGGTCCGGCCGCAAGCCGGACTACAAAAACCGGGCACTTTTCAACTTTCAGGAGAATTAAATCATGACAGCAGTTAAAAAGCTCACAGGTATTGTCCTTGCCGCCGCCGCGGCCGGCATGTTTGTCACCGCCGGCATCGGCAGCACCTTTGCAGACGAAGGCATGACGCAGTGTCAAGGCGTGAATGCTTGCAAAGGCAAGAGCGATTGCAAGTCTGCCAAGAACGCCTGCAAAGGCCAGAACGCTTGCAAAGGCAAAGGTTTTTCGGCGATGAGCGAAAAAGACTGCAAGGCCGCCAAAGCTAAGGCCGACAAAAGCTAAGCACCTGCAGTTAATCACTTAACGGACACCTGCGCCTTAAGCGGCGGGTGTCTGTTTTCATTTCCTACTTCTGGAAGCGCCGTATTCCGAGGCGAGAGGGCACCGGCGCAATCTTTTACCAACCGCGCGAATGCTATAATATTCTCAGTTTTTCCTTCCCTACTTGGTTACCGGCCATGCAGTTGTTTGCCTTTGGCATCAACCATATTACCGCGCCGCTTTCGATGCGCGAGCGGGTGGCGTTTCACGCGCAGACCGTGGGTGAAGCCTTGCGCGACCTGGTGAACCGCAGACCAGTTGCCGAAGCGGCCATCATTTCCACCTGTAACCGCACTGAGGTTTATTGCAACACGCCCGAGCCTGAATCGGCGGTCGAATGGCTGGCGGATTACCACCATCTCAAGGCCCAGCATCTCCAGCCTTATCTTTACACCCTGCCGCGGGAGAAAGCGGTGAAACACGCTTTCCGAGTGGCGAGCGGGCTGGATTCGATGGTATTGGGCGAGCCGCAGATCCTCGGCCAGATCAAACAGGCGGTGCGCACCGCCGAAGAAGCCGGCACCCTGGGATTACTGCTGCACAAATTGTTTCAGCGCTCTTTTTCGGTAGCCAAGGAAGTGCGCAGCCACACCGATATCGGCGCGAATTCGGTTTCCATGGCGGCTGCGGCAGTGCGCCTCGCCGAGCGCATTTTCCCCGCTATTTCCGGACAGCATGTGCTGTTGATTGGCGCGGGAGAGATGATTGAGTTGTGCGCCACGCATTTCGCGGCGCGCGTCCCCAGGCGCATTACCTTTGCCAACCGCACACTGGAATGCGCCGCGGCTTTGGCGCAACGTTTCAGCGGCAACGCCATCACGCTCAACGAATTGCCGGAACAACTGGCATTGCATGACATGGTGATAACCTGCACCGCGAGTCCCTTGCCTATCCTCGGCAAAGGCATGATGGAGCGGGCGATCAGGATGCGCAAGCACCGCCCCATACTGCTGGTTGATCTTGCGGTGCCGCGCGATGTCGAGGCTGAAGCGGGGACACTGGACGATGTGTTTCTCTACACTGTGGATGATCTTGCGCACCTGGTGCAAAGCGGGATGGATGCGCGCCTGAGCGCGGTGGCGAAGGCCGAGGCCATTGTCGAGTCGAACGTGACCCATTTCGTGCATTGGCTGGAAACACGTGAACTCGTTCCCACCATACGCGCCTTGCGCGACCACGCGGAACGCGGCCGCCGCCGCGAGCTGCAGCGCGCGTTACGGCTCCTCGAACGCGGCGCGGACGCGCAGCAGGTGGTGGAATCCTTAAGCCGCGCGCTGACCAACAAATTCCTGCATGTTCCCACCCATGTGCTGAACCACGCACACTCTGACGACCGCGAACAACTGGTGGCCTTGATCAACCGCCTTTATCAGATACACCGACAAGAATGAAACAAAGCATCGCCGGCAAGCTTTCCCAACTCAGCAACCGCCTCCAACAACTCAACCAAATCCTAAGCAGCGAAAACGCCACCGCGGACCTGGAAAGTTACCGCAAGCTCGCCCGCGAGCACGCGGAGATCACGCCGGTGGTTAAATTGTACGAGGCCTATCAATCGAGCGAGCGCGACCTGCAGGCGGCGCAGGAAATGCAGTCCGACCCGAAAATGCGCGAATTCGCGGAGACCGAAATCCGCGAGGGACGCGAGAAACTCGCGCGCATCGAAACCGAGCTGCAAAAGAAATTGCTGCCGCAGGACCCCAACGATGAGCGCAACATTTTTCTGGAAATCCGCGCCGGCACCGGCGGGGACGAATCGGCGCTGTTTGCCAAAGACCTATTCCGCATGTACGCGCGCTTCGCCGAGCGGCAACGCTGGCAGGTGGAAATCATTTCCGAAAGCCCCTCGGAGATCGGCGGCTACAAGGAAATCATAGCCAAGATCATCGGCCAAGGCGCCTATTCCAAGCTGAAGTTCGAATCCGGCGGCCACCGCGTGCAGCGCGTCCCGGAAACTGAAACGCAGGGGCGCATCCATACGTCCGCCTGCACGGTGGCGGTGCTTCCCGAAGTCGATGAAATTTCCGACGTGGTGCTCAATCCCGCGGAACTGCGCATAGACACCTTCCGCGCTTCAGGTGCGGGAGGGCAGCACGTCAACAAGACCGATTCCGCGGTGCGGGTGACGCATCTGCTGACCGGGATCGTGGTGGAATGCCAGGACGGCCGCTCGCAGCACAAAAACAAGGCGCAGGCACTGGCGATTCTTGCAGCACGCATCAAGGACAAGCAACTGCGCGAACAGCAGGCCAAACAGGCCGCCACGCGTAAATCGCTGATTGGCAGCGGCGACCGTTCCGGGCGCATCCGCACTTTTAACTTCCCGCAAGGGCGGGTGACCGACCACCGTATCAACCTTACCTTGTACAAGATTGATCAGATCATGGATGGCGACTTGAACGAGCTCACCAGCGCGCTGATGGCGGAGCATCAAGCCGAGCAGCTGGCGGCTGTGGCCGAGGAAACCTGATGCAGGTGGTAGCCAAAGATTTTGCTACAGATGCCGCGCCGGTCAGCGTTGCGCGCGCATTGCGCGAGAGCGGGCTGCAAGCCTGCGATGCAAAACTGCTGCTGCAAGCGGTGCTTGATGTGAACCGCGCTTATCTTGCCGCCCACGACGATCAAATCTTAAGCACCCGGCAAGCGGCTACCTATGCGGAACGGGTACAACGCCGTAGGGCCGGAGAGCCTACGGCTTACATCCTGGGTGAACGGGAATTTTACGGCCTGAATTTCAAAATGACATCGGCGGTGTTGATACCCCGGCCTGAAACCGAGATGCTGGTTGAAATGGCGCTTGAGCGCATACCGCAAGACCAATCCTGCAAGGTGCTGGAGCTGGGAACAGGCAGCGGCAACATCGCGGTCGTGCTCGCCCGATACCGTCCGTTGGCGAACATTACCGCGGTGGATTGTTCAGAGGAGGCGCTCGCTGTAGCGCGGCAAAATGCCGGAAAACTGCTCGGAGCGGACAGCCGGGCGGTGATGTTTAAAAACAGCGACTGGTTCGATGCTTTGGACGGGGAAACCTACGATCTCATTATTTCCAATCCCCCTTATGTCGCTTCTGGTGATGCGTATTTGCAGCAAGGTGATGTGCGCTTTGAGCCCGGGCAGGCGCTTAGCGGCGGAGTTGACGGGCTCGACTGCATTCGCCGGATTATTCGAGGGGCGCCGTCGCATCTGAGTCAAGGCGGCTGGTTGCTGTTTGAGCATGGCTATGATGAGGCGGATGCCTGCCTGGAATTGCTTGTGCAAAGCGGGTTTGACCGGCTCTTTTGCAGCAAGGACCTGGCGGGAATTCCGCGCGTTTCAGGTGGTCTGATTGACGGTAGGATGTCATAATATCTAAACTTACGGGAGCAGTTATGAGCGCGCAGGAACTTATCAAGAAGCAGGTCACCGAGCACCCGGTGGTGCTGTACATGAAAGGCACGCCTGATTTTCCGCAGTGCGGATTCAGCGCCAATGTGGTGAATCTCCTCAGGGCCTGCGGGGCGCAGAATATTTTCACGGTGGATGTGCTCTCCAATCCGGAAATCCGCCAGGGCATCAAGGCATACGCCAACTGGCCGACTATCCCGCAGCTCTACGTCAATGGCGAATTTGTCGGCGGCTCGGATATCATTACCGAGATGTATCAAAGCGGCGAGCTGCAGAAGCTGTTTAAATAATTTTCATCACACGAAAAAAAGCCGGCGCGGCCGGCTTTTTTTGTCTGTTCCGTCGGGCGACGCAAGAATTCAGGGAGACAGCTTATGAAAATTAAAGCTATCGCCGCCGCCGCGCGTTTGGATCAGCTTTCTGGATTTCGCTCATAACTAAAAGGAAGAACCCGCCTCTTTAAGGAAATTTATTTCGTCTTCGGTAGATTGCCGGTCCAGAATTTCATTCCTGTGCGGATAACGGCCAAACCTGTCAATGATGGCTTTGTGCCGGATTTCAAAATCCAAATTGGATTCCAATCCTGGTTCCTTGAATAGTTCCAAGGCGAGTTCATGGATTGCAGGAGACTCGCTATGCATGAAAGGCATGTAGAGAAATGCCTTTTGATCCGGGTTTAATGATTGATTCGCTTTTGTAGTTACCGCTTCCTGCGCCAAAGCCAGTGCAAGCGGATCGTAGGCAAACGACAAAGGAGTGTCGCGATATATATTGCGGGAAAACTGGTCCAGAACGATGATTTCAGCGAGCCTGCCTAATGGGCGGTCTCTCCAAACATAGAGCTCGCATCTCGTCGCCGCCTTATGCACGCCCAGAAACCTGTCTGCTATCAGCCGGTCAAAATCACTATCTTTTTTCCACCAAAATTTTGGCTCTGTCTCCTTAAACCAAAAATCTATGATCGCTTCGTAATGCATATTGGTGTAGTCACTTACAACGTCTCAGCTTCGCCGCTGTCGACTTGAATGGCTCGCCGTACCGCGCTACCTTCCTCTGGCCTGCTCTAGCCATAAAACACCTCCAAGCTCGTTAGCTCAGGGTGTCAACTATTTTGGGGGAACTTTGTGTCCGTTCTCGACCGGGCGGTTAGGGGGCAACAGTGAAACACTCACTTTGGAGAAGAATCTCTATTGATGGCGATATTAAATTGTGGCGCTTTTGCCTGCTCAAGCTGCGCCCTCAGCTTTTCGGTTTCGGATTCGTGTGCTATTTGTTCCTTTACAAGCTGTTTGTGCAAGCGCGATATTTCCTTACGAAATTCAGTCATCGCGTGTTTTACAAGTGGATGCGATTTTGCTACCTCTGCATCCAATGTTGAAATTGGCTGTTCTTTGGGATTCCGTACTGACATAGGGATGTGCCTCCTAACGTAAAATAGACCGTCGAAAAGCGGCTTTATATTGCAGCATATTGCACATAGTTTAAACAAAGAGGGTACGGTTCGGAGTATTTTCGTTTTGAGTATCCCTTGTGAGTCGCCAAGTGAGGAAGCCAAAACGGGGTAAGTTGAGCGAGCACTGTCTGAGCGCTAAGCGCGAGTTGCGCAGCGCCCGTTTTGGTTGAGGAACGCAGGGGGCCCTGAGCTCGTCGAATGGGCGGCGAACCGGGGTCGCCTTCTTTTTGGTTACTTTCTCTTGGCGAGGCAAGAAAAAGTAACCAGCTGCCGGTCTGCCACCGGCATGGGCTTTATGACAGTCAACCGGTTACTTTGTAAACGGTGTCGTTGTCGCGCGCGTGGTCGGTCACTCTCATGCCGAATTCCTGCCCCGCGCTGACTTCAGTCACGGGTTGGTGCTCGATCTCCATGGACTCGACCCGCTGGCGGAAGTCGCTGGTGTGACCCGTGATATGAATTGTGTCGCCGACCCGCAGGCTGCCCGAGTCCAGCCGCACCACTGCGACAGAAAGATGACTGTAATAGTGGGTCACGCTCCCGACGCGCGCCTCGCCTGCCATGGGAGCGGGTGCTCCGGCCGGCCGCATGGGTGTGAGTAACGGTCGTGCCATTGGGACCCGCCGGGCCGCTGGCTTTTTCCTGGGCGCTACGCGCCGCACCGCTGGCTTTTTCTTTGCGGCTTTTTTCCTGACCTGTGCGGTCTTTTTACGGGCTGCCGGTTTTCTTGCCGGCGTCTTCTTACGCTTTACCTTGGTTTTCGCTTTCTTTCTGGCAGCCATGTGTACCCCCAGTCGGGTGTCCTAGTTGGGAAAAGAGAATGCCTATTAATCCTAATCGCCTGAGCGAAACATAGCAATCGTCATTCGAACAGGCTCCGAAGCAGCAAATGCGTGGGAAGGTAGATAAGCACGGGGAAGCCAACCATCAGCAAACCCAAATAAGTCAATGGAGCCATACATTTTTGCGGTTTATTTCCGAACCCAAACACCCAGTTCACGTTCAGTGCGGGATCCGTGAGCCAGTAACACAGGGGCAACACAACCCAGGCAATGGCTGTTTGCGCAATCCAGGCCTCCGGTTCATATCCAAGCCGGGCAATCATCCAGATCAGCAAGGCAGGCAAGAACACATGGAACAAGGAGAGTGCCCTGAGATACAGCGGCCTGCGTGCGTCGAACATGTAGTCGGTCAGTCCGCTTACATGCTTGCCGGTCACGAGCTGCCCGAAGAAGCTTATATTCCACAGTAATTCAGGCAGCAGTACCCCAACCGCCATCATGCTTGCCAGGAAAGGGCTCTCGAACCAGAGCGCAACCACTGTGGCCAACAAGGCGATGTCCGAAAACCAAAGGAAGTTGCCGCGGCTGTATTTGGTGGCGTAGACCGACACCGTTATCGCTACGAAAAGCGTGTAGGCAAGCTTAATCCAGAGCGGGATCAAACTTTCGTTTTCCCTATTACTCCGCGGGCGCGCAAAATAGCCGCTTTAACTTGCTTGGGCGCCGTGCCGCCGACATGGTGGCGGCTTTTGATCGAGCCTTCCAGGCTGAGGACCGAATAAACGTCTTTGCCGATCAGCTTGGAAAACTTGCGCAGATCGTTGAGTTTCAGCTCGTTCAAATTGCAGCCGCGCTTGACGGCAAAGCGTACCGCTTTCGCTACTGCTTCATGTGCGTCGCGGAATGGAAGACCCTTCTTCGCCAGATAGTCGGCAAGATCGGTGGCGGTGGCGTGGCCTTGAATTGCGATCTTCCGCATCGCCTCGCGGTTGACCTTGATTCCAGGAAGCATCTCGGCGAAAATCCTCAAGCTGTTCACCACGGTGTCCACCGTGTCGAACAGCGGCTCCTTGTCTTCCTGGTTGTCCTTGTTGTAAGCGAGAGGCTGCGCTTTCATCAGAGTGAGCAGCGCCACCAGGTGGCCGTTGACCCTGCCGGTCTTGCCACGCATCAGTTCAGGAACATCAGGATTTTTTTTCTGCGGCATGATTGAGGAGCCCGTGCAAAAACGATCAGCCAGTTCCACAAAACCAAAACCAGGGCTCATCCAGAGAATGAGCTCTTCGGAAAAACGCGAAAGATGCGTCATGATAAGCGCCGCGCAGGCGGTAAACTCAATCGCGAAATCGCGGTCTGAAACCGCGTCCAGCGAGTTTTCGCACACTCCATCAAAACCCAGTTCCTTCGCCACTTGCATGCGGTCAATAGGGTAACTGGTGCCGGCGAGCGCCACGCTGCCCAACGGCAATTGATTCATCCGTTTGCGGCAATCTGCCAGCCGTTCGGAATCGCGCTTCAGCATTTCGAAATAGGCGAGCAGGTGGTGGCCGTAGCTGACCGGTTGCGCAACTTGCAAGTGCGTAAATCCCGGCATCACGGTCGCTGCGTGTTTTTCGGCGAGGTCGAGCAATGCGTGTTGCGCGGCTTTGATGAGCTTTGAAATCTCATCAATTGCTGTGCGCAAATAAAGCCGCATATCGGTTGCCACCTGATCGTTTCTTGAGCGCGCGGTATGCAACCGCTTGCCGGCATCTCCAATCAAAGCAATGAGCCGGCTTTCGATGTTCATGTGCACGTCTTCCAGCTCCAGCCGCCAGAGGAATTTGCCGGAGGCGATCTCGCCGCTGATTTGCTTCATTCCGTATTGAATTGCAGTGAGGTCCTTCGCGCTCAGGATGCCGACGGCATTTAGCATGCGCGCATGAGCAGCCGAAGTCCGGACGTCATATGGGGCAAGCCGCTTATCGAAATCAAGAGATGCGGTATAGCGTTTTGTGAGCTCCGTTACCGGTTCGTTGAATCTTCCCGACCGGTTTTTGGGGCTGTCGGATTTGGATTTTTTTGTCATGAGTGCTAGCTTGTCAAAAATAGTGCCGTATGTAACCCTTAACAACAGGGATCAATCGCCACCCATACCGTAAAAATGCCAAGTATAAATCAAAACGCATATCCAGGTGCTCTGCCGAACTTCCGTAACCTTGGCATCCTGCTGCGAATTTTGCTGTTGGTAAACGGCGTGTGCCTGGTTGCGGCGGCACTGAAAAGCGCCTCAATGCAGCAGGCATTGCAGGAGTTCACCACCATCGCGGCGCTGGTTGAGCCGATACTGATATTGAGCCTCCTGGTGCTGATGCTGGCCAATCCCTGGCTCGGCAAGCTGCCTTTTTATCGGGGAGCGGGTGTTGTGGTGCTGCTTGAGTTGGCGCTGACGACTCTGGTTTACCAATTGGGCGCCAGTTTTTTTGGGAGTGGAATCGGTTCACTGGAACGCCTTTGGTTGTTTTGCCTATTGATGACGGCAGCGCTGATTGTCTATTTCAACATGCGCAGCCGTTTGCTTTCGCCGGCGCTCGCCGAGGCCCGGCTGCAGGCGTTGCAGGCGCGCATCCGCCCTCATTTTCTGTTCAACAGCATCAATGCCGTGTTGAGCCTGATTCGCAGCGATACCAAACGCGCAGAAATCGCGCTGGAGGATCTCTCGGATTTGTTCAGGGTGCTGATGGCAGACAACCGTCAACTCTCAACTTTGCAGCAGGAGGTGGATTTATGCCGGCGTTACCTCAGCCTGGAACAGTTGCGTCTCGGGGAGCGGCTGCAGGTGGAGTGGCATATTGATAACATGCCGCATGACGCCCAGATTCCGCCGCTGGTGTTGCAGCCGCTTTTGGAGAATGCGGTATATCACGGCATCGAGCCGCACACCGAATCCGGCGTCATCAATATTAATATATTTCTCAGGAATGACCAGGTGCACGTCTTGTTGCGTAACCCCTACCAGCGCGAGGGGGTTCATCATGCCGGCAACAAAATGGCGATGGAGAATATCCGCGAGCGCCTGAGCCTGCATTTTGACGTGGAAGCAAGCCTTACCGCCACGCTGCGCGACGATTCATACCAGGTGCATATCATCATTCCGTATTTGCGCGCAAAAAAATGACCAGCCCCTTGCGCATCATGATCGTGGATGACGAAGCACCGGCACGCAACCGGCTTAAAGAACTGCTGGCCGATTGCGCAGCGAGCTTTCCGCACGAGGTGGTCGGAGAAGCGGCAAATGGGCGAGAAGCGCTGGATTTGATGTCGCGCGAACCTGCGGATCTTTTGTTACTCGACATCCGCATGCCGGAAATGGACGGCATCGAAGTGGCGCGTCATCTGTTAGGTCTGCCGCAAATGCCCGCCGTCATATTTACCACCGCATATGACGTTTACGCGATTGAGGCCTTTGAAGTGAACGCGGTGGATTATCTAATGAAGCCGGTGCGCGGGGAGCGCTTGCTGGGCGCTCTGCAAAAAGCGCGGCAAAACCGCCCGCCGGGGCCGGAACAACTGCAAAAACTTGCACAGCGGCCACGCACCTGTCTGAGCGTGCAAGAGCGCGGCAAAATCGTGCTGATTCCTGTAAGCGAGGTCATATATCTCAAGGCGGAGCTGAAATACGTGACGATACGCACGCTTGAACGCGAGTACCTGCTGGAAGAATCTTTAACCAATCTGGAGCAGGAATTCATGGCAAACTTTATCCGCATCCACCGCAACTGCCTGGTAGCGAAGGCCAGCATTACCGGCTTTGAAAAAGTGGCCGAAGAAGGCGAGGAAGCGCACTGGGAAGTGGTGCTCAAGGGGGTGGAAGAAAAACTGCCGCTTAGCCGCCGCCAGCAGTACCTTGTCAAAGAGTTCGCGAAGTGAAAATCCATCCGTTAAATCCGGGCGGCACCAAGCTCCGGCACCAGGGCGTCCGTGCTAAAATAAACGCGAAAAATAGGTATCTGTGATACGCGCGACCGGCCGGAAAATATTTTGAGCAATTCTTCGCTTAAAGCAGCGCCTTCCAAAATCGTCCTTGCTTCGCGCGAAAGCGCGCTCGCGCTATGGCAGGCGCGGTTCATCCAGGGCAAGCTCAACGCGCTGTACCCACACCTCCAGGTCAGGATATTCGGCATGACGACCGAGGGTGACCGCTTGCTTGACACCCCGCTTGCCAAAATCGGCGGCAAGAGCCTGTTCGTCAAAGAATTGGAAGAAGCATTGCGGCTGGGAACCGCAGACATCGCGGTGCATTCGATGAAAGATGTGCCGATGCATTTGCCGCCCAACTTTACTCTGGCGGCGATTACCGAGCGCGAAGATGCGCGCGACGCGTTTGTGTCAAACCGCTATCCGAGCCTGGACGCGTTGCCTGAAGGCAGCGTGGTGGGAACTTCCAGCCTGCGCAGGGAGAGCCAGCTACGCGCGCGCTTTCCACACCTCAAGGTGAATTCGCTGCGCGGCAATGTTGGGACACGCCTTAAAAAGCTCGACCAGGGGCTATATGCTGCAATCATACTGGCGGCTGCCGGCTTGAAAAGGCTGGGACTGGAAGGACGCATCACCGCGCTGTTGAGCCCGGAGCAAAGCCTGCCTGCGGTGGGTCAAGGTGCGCTGGGAATCGAAAGCTTAAGCAAGCGTGAAGATCTGCTGCAGTTTTTGCAGCCGTTGAACCACCGTGAAACCGCGCTTTGCGTTACTGCGGAGCGTGCCATGAGCCGGGCGCTTGGCGGCAGTTGCCAGGTGCCGCTTGGCGGCTATGCACAGATGCAAGGCAATGAGATACATTTGCGCGGCTTTGTTGCGACACCTGACGGCAGCCGCTTGGTGAGTGCCGAAGCGCGAGGCAATGCGGGGAAAGCGGAAGCATTAGGTGAAGCATTGGCAAGAGCGTTGAAAGCCAAAGGTGCGGACAAGATACTCGCCCAGCTGGAGTCGCAAGGAGCATGATGGATACCAGACCCAAGGCTTCTTCTGCGGCGCGAAAGCGCGCATTGAGCGGCTGTAACATCGTGGTGACGCGTCCGGAGAAGCAGGCCAAGGAACTTGCTGATTTAATCCGCGCCGAGGGAGGCTGCACTATCCTGTTTCCGGCGCTGGAAATAATCGAGGTCGATGACCTGCGCCCGCTGCATCAATTGATTGGCCGTCTTGAGCAATTTGACTTGGCGATTTTCATCAGCGCCAATGCGGCGAACAAGGCGATGAGCGAAATTATCGCGCGCCGCACGTTGCCGGATACGCTCAGGTTCGTCGCGATCGGCTCAGGCAGTCGCAAGGCGTTGCAGCGTTTCGGCGTGAAGGAAGTGATTTGCCCCGCTTCGCGCTTTGACAGCGAAGCGCTGCTCGAACTACCGCAGTTGCGCGATGTGGCAGGCAAGCGCATCGTGATTTTTCGCGGCCAGGACGGGCGCGAATTGCTTGGAGAGACACTGGCAAAACGCGGCGCACGCGTCGAATACGTGGAATGTTACCGGCGCGCAAAACCTGATGCCGACCTGGCGCCGCTTAAGCGGCTCTGGGCGGATAATAAATTACATGCCATTACGGTTACCAGCAGCGAAGGGCTGCGCAATTTGTGCGAGATGATGGACGAAACGGGGCGGGAGCTGCTCAAAAAAACCCCGCTGTTTGTGCCGCACCTGCGCATCGCTGAGGCCGCGCGTGAAATGAGTTTTGCCAAGGTGATATTAACCGGCGCCGGCGACGCAGGCCTGGTCAAAGGCTTGATTGAATGGTTTGGAGCAGAAGCAGGGTAAATGCTCAGCCATGGCCGGTAATTCGCAAATTGAAACGCCGTCTTCACCCGTCAAGCAGGAGAGACGACTCAACCTGGCGCTTTTGATCGCGCTGGCCGTGGCGGCTCTTTTGGCCTGGCAGTGGTTAGACACGCGCGACCAGATCGCAGCATTGCAGCAGGAGTTTGCCAAGCGGTTGGCTGATACCGATGACATCGTCAAAGAAAACCGCGCCATCGTCAAAGACACCCAGGAGGCGGTGCGCGAAGCGCAAGTGAAACTGGGTCTCTTGGAGAGCAGGCTCGCGCAATCGCAAAACCAGCAGATTGCGCTGGAAACCTTGTATCAGGAGCTCTCCCGCAACCGCGACGAATGGGCGCTGGCGGAAGTGGAACAGATGCTCAACATCGCGGGCCAGCAATTGCAACTGGCGGGCAACGTCAAGGCCGCGCTGATTGCGCTGCAGACCGCGGATGCGCGTCTGCAGCGCATTGACCGCCCGCAGCTCATCCCACTGCGCAAGATCATCAACAAGGACATCGAGCGCCTCAAAGTTGTGCCTTACGTGGATACGGTTGCGATCAGCGTGCGACTGGACAATCTGATCGCCGCAGTGGATAGCTTGCCGCTGGCAATGGATGTGCGCCCGCGTTCAGACCAATCCGAAGCAGAAAAGCAGACTGCGCAAAGCGCATGGCTTGAATTCGCGCGCGAAATCTGGCAGGACATGAAACAACTGGTGCGCATTCGAAACACCGCCGAACAAGAGATACCGCTGCTTGCTCCGAACCAGGTTTTTTTCCTGCGCGAAAATCTCAAGCTGCGTCTGTTAAGCGCGCGGCTCGCTTTGCTATTGCATGACGAGACCAGTTTTAAGTCCGACATTATTGCTGCGCAGGAGTGGCTCACCCGCTATTACGACAACAGCGCCAAGGTCACCATGGTCACGCTGAACAGCCTGCGCCAATTGCAGGAAAACCGGATCAGCATCGAGCTTCCCGATATCTCGGCAAGCCTGGATGCGGCGCGCAACTTCAAGCTCGCTCGCGAGAAGGCGGCAAGATGAAGTTCTTCTTCTGGATTGTGGCGATTTTTGCTCTTGCGGTAGCGTTGGCCCTAATCATCGGGTTTGACAATGGCTATGTGCTCTTGGTCTATTCCACCCACCGCATCGAACTCTCGCTCAAGTTGGCGGCAGTGCTCCTCTTGGGTGGATTTTTTATCGCTTATGTCCTGATCCGCCTGTTGGTGCACATGCTGCGCCTGCCGGCGCAAGTGCGCGAGTACCGTGCGCGCCGTCGCCGCGATAAAGCGCGCAACAGCCTGCTTGAGGGATTGCGGATGTTTTTTGAAGGGCGTTACGGCAAGGCGGAAAAAGCCGCTGCGGCCGCTCTGGAAATGGGGGAATCTCCGGGGCTCTCCGCGCTTCTGGCTGCGCGCTCGGCGCATGAGTTAAAAGCCTTTGACAAGCGCGATGCCTACCTTAATCAGGCGGAAACGCAGGCGCCGGAAGAAAAAGCGGCGTGCCTGATGACGCAGGCTGAACTGCTGTTCGACCAGCATCGTAATCAGGATGCGCTCACTGTGCTGAAGACCCTGCATGACAGCGGGCCGAAAAAGCATGTCGCGCTGCTGCGCCTGGAACTCAAGGCGCAGCAGCGCGCGAAGAACTGGGAACAGGTGTTGAATCTGGTCGCACAACTGGAAAAGCGCGGTTTCTTCGATGCCGGCCAGGCGCAGCAATTACGGCGCTACGCGACGCA
The DNA here is from genome assembly GCA_036522275.1 of Burkholderiales bacterium. Classification (GTDB taxonomy): domain Bacteria; phylum Pseudomonadota; class Gammaproteobacteria; order Burkholderiales; family JAHFRG01; genus JAHFRG01. Next base: position 46,558 of record DATDGC010000056.1, read on the forward strand.
AGAAAATCTCAAACGGCTGGCGAATGACACCGCCGCGCTCAAAGAATGCTGGCAGAAAATATCCACAGCAGACAAAAAGCACAGCGGGATAGCCGCCACTGCCGCGCGCTGCTTTGTCTCGCTTGGCGGATGCCGCATGGCGCAGGAAATCATCGAGCAGAGCCTGGATAGCCAATGGGACAGCGAACTCATCTGCTTATACTCGGAATGCCTGGGACCGGATACCTTGAGGCAGATTGAGCGCGCTGAGAGATGGCTGCTTGATCATCCTGATGACGCCTGCCTGCTGCTCACCCTGGGCAAGCTGTGCGCCTATCAGGGACTTTGGGGCAAGGCGCAAAGCTATCTGGAAGCCAGCATCAGCGTGGAGCCGACGACTACCGCGCATCGTGAGCTCGCGAAGCTGCACGAAAAAATCGGCCACAACGAAGCGGCGGATGTTCACTACCGGAAAAGCCTAGACTTGGCCGTGCGGCAATTGCACGATATTACCGGCGGCAGACGCAAGGCAGCGCTTTGATTTTTTGAGCCGCTGCGGGCTCAGGATGCCGGCTTGGGATCGTTGGAGTATGTAAACGCGTCGGAGTAGAACTCCTCCAAGGAGAGCTTGCGCATGGCGGTGAAGTCGCGGCGCGCGGCTTCCACCATTACCGGCGCGCCGCAGGCATAGACCTGAAAGCTGCTCAAATCCGCAAAATCATCTATTACCGCCTGATGCACCAAGCCGCTGCGCCCCTCCCAGCGGTCTTCGGGCGGCGCTTCGGAGAGCACCGGTATAAAGCTGAAATTGCCATGCTCCCGCTGCCATTGCTGCGGCAATTGCAGCATGTACAAGTCGGCGAACTTGCGCGCTCCCCAATACAAGACCATTTCACGCTGGCTTTCCTTGTAGAAAGCGTGCTCGATGATACCCTTGATCGGCGCAAAACCGGTGCCGCTGGCGACGAAGATAATCGGCTTGTCGGAATCCTCGCGCAGGAAAAAAGTGCCGAGCGGCCCTTCGAAGCGCAAGATATCGCGTTCTTTCATCTTGTTGAACACGTAATCGGTGAACGCTCCGCCCACGATATTGCGGACGTGCAGTTGCAAACTCTCGTCGTCGTGCGGGGGGTTTGCCATTGAGAAACTGCGGCGCTTGCCCTCTTTCATGAGGACATCAATGTACTGTCCGGCGAGAAACTGCAAGCGCTCATTGGCGGGAAGTTTGAGGTAAAGCACCATCACATCGTCCGCAGGCCGCTCCATTTTCTGCACGCGGCACGGCAGTTTCCTGATTTGAATATCCTTGACCGCGTTAATTTCGCGCGCTTCGATAACCAAATCGGTTTGCGGCTTGGCCTGGCAAAAGAGCGCCATGCCGGCAAGTTTTTCCGCTTCGCCAAGCGCGCTTTCCTGATAGACGCCGTAATTCACCTTGCCTTCGAGGATTTTGCCCTTGCACGAACCGCAGGCGCCGTTGCGGCAGCCATAAGGCAAGCCAAAGCCTTGACGCAGCGCAGCTTCAAGCACTCTTTCACCGGCCTCGACGGAGAATGCGTGATCGCTTGGCTTGATGGTGACCTGAAAAGACATTCAAATAACCTTTAAGGGCAGAGATACCACTGTAATGCCAGATACATTAAACTATAAGATATGAAACGGCTGTTGATTATCGGTTGCGGCGATGTCGCGCTGCGCATGGTGCGGAAGTTGCCCGCAGGCTACGCGGCGCTCTCCCACTCCTCCGAGCGCAACCATCTGTTGCGCGAGCACGGCATCACGCCCGTTCCCGGCAATCTCTTACGAGCCGGATACGCTGGAGATGCTCGGCGGTCTTGCGCAAGACGTGGTGCATTTTGCGCCGATGCCAAGCCAAGGCACGCAAGATACGCGCACCGCACATCTGCTTGCACCGTTGACAAAGAGGAAAATTTTACCACATCGGCTCATCTGCATCAGTACCCGCAGTGTACATGGCAACTGCGGCAGCGAGAGAAAAGCGAACCATCATGCTTGTGGGGACGATTTAGCAAACTTGCTGAACTTTGCGATTAGGATCCCGTCTTAGCTGTTATCAACGGAGGTTTTCCTATGACGCGCAATTTCTTGATATGGCCAGTGTTGCTGGCGCTTGTTGCCGGATGTGCTGACAAATCGGTCAAGCCTGGGAACGGTGAAGTGAGTCTTAACCAACATCTACCACTGCGCCTGGCGGTGGATATGAGCCCTGAGGAGCTCGCGCGGCAGACGCATAATTTCTACAACATCCACGCCTATTACGAAACATACCATTGGACCCAAGAAGGCAAGTTGGTACGCAAGGCCGCGCTTACCGCTTTTGCGCCGATGGTCGAGCAGGTCTTACCGCGTGATGAGATGCCCGTGCCTGACATGATCATCAAAGTTCGCGGCAGGAGCGTGTACAATCCCATGGCGCAAGCTTGGTATGTCGATGTCACTGCGACTGGTTATCTTCCAAACGGCGCAGAGGTTGGATCATTCCAAGCCACATCGCAAGCCGTGGGCGTCGTGGCTTTCTACGAACAGGCACTTGAAAGTGCTTATGTCGTTGCGTTCCAGGACACCGCGAGAAAGTTCCTGCAAAGCGGCGCCTTGAGTGAAGCAGTGCGCCACAGCGCGAATTAATGCACTGACCCTCCTGCAGCGTGATCACTCTAGCATGCTGCGAATCCGGGTAGAATAAGCCCACCCACCGGTTTGTCATGACCAGCGAAGCCATACTTGTCATCACCAATCTTCCTGACCGCGAAACCGCATTAAAGCTTGCGCATAAATTGGTCGAAGCGCGGCTTGCGGCCTGTGTTAATGTTATGGCGGAATGCACATCGGTTTACCGTTGGAAGGGAAAAATCGAGTCTGCGCCGGAAGTGCCTGTTTTCATCAAGACGCTGAAAGCGCACTTTCCGCAGCTTGAACAAATGGTCAGACAATATCATCCCTACGAGCTTCCAGAACTGATCGCTGTCCCTATTAGCGACGGATTGAAGGCATACCTTGAGTGGCTCGCTACCGAGACACTGACAATTGGCGGTTAAACGTTTACTTTCCTAAAATGCGCTGGCTGTTTTTTTTGCTAATGCTGTTTTCTTTGTTCGCCCGCGCAGGCGAGCCGGAGTTGCTCGAGCCGGAAAAAGCGTTCCGGTTTTCAGCGCAGTGGGTGGATGCTAATAATATCGAAGTGCGCTACCAAATTGCGGACGGCTACTATTTATACCGCGAGAGGTTCAGTTTCGAGGTGCAGCCGGAGGGATTTTCCCTGGGCAAGCCGCATATGCCAGCCGGCGAAGTACATCGGGACCAGTTTTTCGGCCGTGTTGAAACCTATCGCGGCGATCTAAAAATTAGCCTGCCGTTGCAGCAAGCCGGATCCGGCCATAGCCTGACCCTGAAAGCGGTCTCGCAAGGCTGCGCCGATGTCGGAGTGTGTTATACCCCGCTTGAGCAGAAAGCCGCACTGATACTCGCCGCGACGAATAGGTCGTTATCCTCACCTACCAGCGCAGTTGCCACTTTGCAAAGCCTGCAAGCTGCTGCGACAAACCCACTCCAAAAAACCGCAACATCAAGAGCGCCGCTTAACGACGAGTCTTTGCAAGCGGTCAACTTGTTGCGAGGAGGCAGCTTCTGGCTCATCGTTGCAAGCTTTTTCGGTTTTGGTCTGCTCTTGTCATTGACACCTTGCGTGTTTCCCATGATTCCAATTCTTTCCGGAATCATCGTAGGCCAAAAACAGCGGATGACCAAAACGCGCGGACTGATATTGTCGGCCTCTTATGTGCTGGGAGTGGCGATAACTTATGCGATTGCCGGAGTGGTGGCAGGGCTCACCGGCACGCTGATTTCCACCGCTTTACAAAACCCGTGGGTGCTCGCAACTTTTGCCGCCTTGTTTGTACTGCTCGCGTTTTCCATGTTCGGATTTTATGAATTGCAGTTTCCGGTTTCCCTGCAAAGCAAGCTTTCCGATGCCACAAACCACATCAAAGGCGGCAATCTCGCCGGTGCTTTTGTCATGGGGGGGCTCTCCGCGGTCATCCTCGGCCCCTGTGTAGCGGCGCCTTTGGCGGGGGCGCTGCTTTATATCAGCCAGACCCGGGATGTGGTGCTGGGCGGCTCAAGTTTGTTTGTCATGGCGTTGGGAATGGGAGCGCCGCTCATCGCGGTGGGTCTTTCCGCCGGGGCACTGCTGCCTAAAGCGGGCTCGTGGATGGACGCGGTTAAAAAATTTTTCGGCGTGCTATTGCTAGGAGTTGCCATCTGGCTGATCTCGTCACTCATTCCGGCACAGGTATACCTGCTGCTATGGGCGGCATTGCTTATCGTTTGCGCAATCTATCTAATAATCCCGCTAACGGTGGCGTCCGCTTATATGAGGGTCTGGAAAGGGGTGGGCATCATTGCTTTAGTTGCGGGTGTGGCGCTTTTGGTCGGGGCTTTTTCCGGAGAACAGGGTATTTTTCGGCAGCTTGTACAGCTTACCGGTACCGCAAATCCCGTGCAGGAGCTTAAATTCCAACGTGTGAAAAATAACGCTGAGCTGGACGAGGCGATCTCTCAAGCTCGCGGTAGATACGTTATGCTCGATTTTTATGCCGACTGGTGTGTCTCCTGCAAGGAAATGGAACTCTTCACTTTTTCCGACGCTGCGGTCCAAGTAAGGCTGAAAAAATTGCAGTTGTTGCAGGCGGATGTGACTGTCAACAATGCCGATGATGCGGCGCTTTTGAAACGCTTTGCTCTGTTCGGGCCGCCCGGGATCCTGTTTTTTGATAAACAGGGCAACGAAATCAAAACTCGTGTGATCGGCTACCAGGACCCGGACACATTTCTGGTAACGCTCAATTCGGTGATGCAATAGTGTGGGCAAGCGCGTCTATCTGATTGTTACGGTTGCGCTGCTGGCGCTGGGCGCTGGATGGTTTGCCGGCTGGAGGGCTCAAGCCCTCTCTTCCCTGTCGCCCGCACAAGCCAAAAGCGCTGCCGAGACGCTGTTTGTATCGACCCTTCCTGACCTCAATGGGGACAAACAGCCTTTTGCCCAATGGCGGGGCAAAGTGCTCATCGTCAACTTCTGGGCTACCTGGTGCCCGCCTTGCCGCGAGGAAATTCCCCAGTTCATCAAGGTACAGGAAAAATACCGCAGCCGTGGCTTGGTGTTTGTCGGGGTGGCTGTGGACAAAAAGGACGCAGTTCGTGCCTATGCCGACGAAATCGGCATCAATTACCCTGTGCTCTTGGGCGACCTGGAGGCAATAGAACTCACCCACAAGGCCGGGAACCGTGCAGGGGCACTGCCATTTACCCTGATTATTGACCGCACCGGCAAAATTATCGCCACCGAACTTGGTGGATTGACTCAGGCTAAGCTCGAGCCCATAATCGGCCCTCTTCTCTAATCGACCCTTTCCCTCTCACGTAGTTTGTCTGAATTTCGGCGAAGTTCAGCGAAAAGCTAGACAAATTACGCGAATTGCTGCAAACTTCGTGTTATGAACAATATCCTGGTCCTGCACGGCCCCAATCTGAATTTGCTTGGGACGCGTGAGCCGGAACATTACGGGCATGACACCTTGGAGGCGATAGACTCCTGCCTGATGGAGCGGGCCAAGCGGGCGGGGGTTAAACTCACTTGCTTCCAGAGCAACGCCGAAAATAGCTTGGTTGACCGTATCCAGCAGGCAAGGACGGAGCGCGTTGACTTCATTATCATCAACCCCGCAGCGTTTACCCATACCAGTGTGGCCATCCGTGACGCGCTCGCCGCAGTAAAAATCCCATTTATCGAAGTTCACCTGTCCAACATCTTCGCCCGCGAAACCTTCCGCCACCGTTCCTATTTTTCCGACTTGGCGGCAGGCGTTATCAGCGGTCTCGGCGGCAAAGGTTATGAGCTGGCGCTGGAATACGCCCTGCAATCCTGAACCCCTGAATGCCCGGTTTAAGTCAGCCAGGCTGAGGCAACCGATTTCAGGGTAATTTGTTAGAGGCTCGCTATGGATTTGAGAAAACTGAAGAAGCTCATAGACCTGGTGGAGGAGTCTGGGATCGCCGAACTGGAGATCACCGAAGGTGAAGAAAAGGTCCGCATCTGCAGGGTAAACCAGACCACTCAAGCTACCGTCACTACCACCCCCCAGCAGGCCGCCGCTCAGGTAGTCACCACGGCAACTACGGCCGAAGTGACCCCCGCCACTCCCGCTGGCGAAGCCGCGGCACCTGCGGAACCTGAAGGACATGTAGTGAAAGCGCCGATGGTGGGTACTTTCTACCGCTCGGCCACGCCCGGCGCCAAGCCGTTCGTGGAAGTAGGTCAGCAGGTGAACCAGGGCGATACGTTGTGCATTATCGAGGCGATGAAGCTGCTCAATGAAATCGAGGCCGACTGCAGTGGAGTGATCAGGGAAATTCTTGCGGAAAATGGCCAACCCGTAGAGTACGGCGAACCCATGATTGTCATTGGTTGAGCGATGCGCAAACTAATTTTTTATTGGCTCCGGTTGACCATTTCGGCGGAGGCTAATGCGCGAAGCGCGTTACGCCGTAACCAAAATGGTCAACCAGTGGAGTATGGCGAGCCATTGTGTGTCATTGGTTGAGTTGATGCGCAAACTAATTTCCTCATTACGAGTTTATTCCTGGTATTACGCCTTACACCTTACTCTTCACTCCTTACAGCCTTTCGCATGTTTGAGAAAATATTAATCGCCAACCGCGGGGAGATTGCTTTGCGCATTCAGCGCGCCTGCCGCGAAATGGGCATTAAGACCGTTACTGTGCATTCCGAAGCCGATGCCGAAGCCAAGTACGTGAAGCTTGCGGATGAGTCGGTGTGCATCGGGCCGGCGCCTTCTGAGCAAAGCTATCTCAATATCCCCGCCATCATCAGCGCCGCCGAAGTGACCGACGCCGAAGCAATTCATCCCGGCTATGGTTTTCTTTCGGAAAACTCGGATTTCGCCGAACGCGTGGAGAAAAGCGGTTTCGTGTTCATCGGCCCACGCCCTGAGACCATCCGCCTCATGGGAGACAAAGTAAGCGCCAAGGCAGCGATGAAAAAAGCCGGGGTGCCGTGCGTGCCGGGCTCAGATGGCAGCTTGCCTGAAGCTCCGGAACAAATCAGGAAAACCGCCCAGAGCATCGGTTATCCGGTGATCATCAAAGCGGCAGGGGGCGGCGGCGGGCGCGGCATGCGCGTGGTGCATACCGATGCCGCCTTGCTTAACGCCGTGACCATGACTCGCGCCGAGGCGCAAAGTGCTTTCGGCAACCCCACTGTGTACATGGAAAAGTTCCTGGAAAACCCGCGCCATATCGAAATACAGGTGCTGGCCGACGAGCACCGCAACGCGATTTTCCTGGGCGACCGTGATTGCTCGATGCAGCGCCGGCACCAGAAAATCATCGAGGAGGCGCCTGCGCCCAATTTAAGCTCGCGCCTGCGCGACAAAATCGGCGAGCGCTGCGCTGAAGCCTGCCGCAAGATCGGATACCGCGGCGCAGGAACGTTTGAATTTCTGTTCGAGAGTGGCCAATTTTATTTTATCGAGATGAATACCCGGCTGCAGGTCGAGCACACAGTAACAGAAATGATTACGGGCCTAGACCTGGTGCAGGAGCAGATTCGCATCGCCGCCGGGGTGCGGCTGCGCCTCAGGCAGAAAGACGTGGTGCTGCGCGGGCACGCCATCGAGTGCCGCATTAACGCCGAAGATCCGTATAAATTCACACCCTCCCCCGGCCGAATTACTTCATACCATGCTCCTGGCGGCCCGGGTATTCGCGTTGATTCGCACGTCTATCACAACTATTTCGTGCCGCAGCACTACGATTCGCTGATCGGCAAAGTGATTGCTTATGGCGATACCCGCCAGCAGGCGATAGCGCGCATGCGCATCGCGCTCTCGGAAATGGTGGTGGAAGGAATTAAGACCAATATTCCCTTGCACCAGGAACTCATGCTTGATGCCGCTTTTCTGCGCGGCGGTACCGGCATTCATTATTTGGAACAGAAACTGGCAGGTTACAAGAAGAACCAGTGAAAACATTGTTATGCGCATACCGCTCTTTACATTTCCCGCAGCATGAATTGGCTTTCGCTCACTCTTGATGCGGACGCCCAGCACGCTGAAGTGCTGAGCAACACGCTGCTGCAATTGGGCGCGCTCTCTGTGGACATTGCCGACGCCCGGGCCGGGACGGAAGATGAACAGGCGATTTTCGGTGAACCCGGCGCGCCGGTAATCGCTGCGTGGCAGGTAAGCCGGGTAAGCGGATTGTTTCGCGCTGACGCGGATATTGCTTGCATCGTGGAAGGCGCCTCGAATGCCTTGGGTTGGCTTGCTGCGAAATTCACCGTGGCCAACGTGCCGGATCAGGATTGGGTGCGTCTTGCACAAGCGCAGTTTGCGCCGATACGTATATCGTCCCGCCTTTGGATCGTGCCGAGCTGGCACACGCCTCCCGATCCCGGCGCCATAAATATCGTTCTTGATCCGGGGCTCGCGTTTGGCACCGGCAGTCATCCGACGACGCGCTTATGCTTGCGTTGGCTGGATGAGCATATCAAGGGCGGAGAAACGGTGCTCGATTATGGTTGTGGGTCGGGCATACTTGCCATCGCCGCGCTGAAGCTTGGCGCGGACCGCGCTATTGGGGTGGACAGCGATCTGCAAGCGGTGCTTGCCAGCCGAGCGAATGCCGAGAAAAATCGCGTGCAGGCGGAGTTTTATGCCCCGCAAGGCGTTCCGCGATTCCAAGCCGACGTGGTACTTGCCAATATCCTCGCCAATCCGCTGATACTGCTCGCGCCGCTGCTTGCCGCCGCTACGCGCAGCGGCGGAGTGCTGATGTTATCCGGCATCCTCGCTGCCCAGGCGCGTGATGTAGAAGATGCTTACCGCGACTGGTTTGTCATGCGTGAAACATGCGAGGAGCAAGGCTGGGTACGATTGTGCGGAGTTAAGAGATCATTGCCATGAGCATGGTGACTTCATGCCCGAACTGTCATACCACTTTCCGCATACGGCACGAGGAATTACAGGCAAGCCGAGGGCGCGTGCGCTGCGGCCAGTGCTCTGAGATTTTTAACGCATTTGATAGTCTGGCCACTTTGGATGAGCCGTCGGTAGAAGCCGCGCCAGTCCCTCCGGCTCCGCTTATGAGCGGCGCAGCAGGTACGTTGCCGAAGCTGCAAACGAAAGTAAGCTCAAAGTCGGCCAAGTCCGCAAAGCCGCTCAGTTTTACCGACAAGGCCGCTGAAAAAGCGGCACGGAGACATCGCCACACCTGGGCCTGGTTTGCCGCGGTGCTGCTGATGCTGGCATTGCTTGCAGCGCAAGCAGCTTATTATTTTCGCGCGCAGATTGCCGCGTACTTTCCCGATTTAAAACCCCACTTGCAGCGATATTGCGAGCTTTTGCAATGCGCCGTGGGCTTGCCGCAGTTTGCCGAGTTGTTGAGCATTGAAGCTTCCGATTTGCAGGCTGACGCCAACCGTTCGAGTCTCATCGTGCTCATTGCCACTTTGCGTAACCGCGCGCCATTTGCGCAGGCTTATCCCCTGCTGGAACTCACTTTCACCGATACCCAGGATCAGATGGTGGCGCGCCGCGTGTTCACCGCGGCAGAATATCTTGCAAACAACGTAGACCCCAACCTCGGCATGCAGGCCAACAGCGAATTTACTACCAAGCTGTTCATAGACAGCGACGATCTCAAGCCCGCGGGATACCGCCTGTTTCTGTTCTACCCCTGAGCCATCGCGCGAACAGTGATTAATTCGGGAGAGTACATGAACACCCCCGCCGATCTGAAATACACCCGGTTTCATGAATGGGCACGGCAGGAGCGCGATGGCACGGTAACCGTGGGCATCACTCACCATGCGCAGGACCTGCTGGGCGATCTGGTGTTCGTGGAAAACCCGATAGTCGGGCGCAAGCTTGCAGCGGGGGAAGCATGCTCGGTGGTGGAATCGGTTAAAACAGCCGCAGACGTGCATGCCCCTTTATCCGGAGAGGTAATTGCGGTTAACCATGTGCTCGAAAGTACGCCGGAAAAAATCAACCAGGATGCATATGAAGCGTGGATGTTCAAAATCAAACCTTCCAGGCCAGACGACTTCAACACACTGCTCAGTGCGGACGAATACCAAAAATTGGCGGAAAATGGGAAAACTTAATTCGTTGCCGCCATCGGTTGCGCGCCCGTAAAGTGCAAGGCATACTTAACTTAATTAATTAGCCTAGGAGCGTTTATCATGGCAAAAGTCACTCTTGCTGGAAATCCGGTCAACGTAGCCGGTGCCTTCCCCAAAATTGGTCAGAAAGCCCCGGATTTCAGGCTGGTCAATAAAGAACTCAAGGACGTGAGCCTTAAAGATTTTGCCGGAAAACGCAAAGTGCTCAACATCGTGCCGAGCCTGGACACGCCTACTTGCGCCAAATCCACTCGCCGCTTCAATGAAGAGGCAAGCAAGCTCAATAACACGGTAGTGCTGGTAATTTCCGCCGACTTGCCTTTCGCGCAGTCGCGGTTTTGCGGCGCTGAGGGTTTGAATAACGTGATTACGCTTTCCACTATGCGCGGCGCGGAGTTCATGAAAAATTACGGCGTGGCTATTACCGATTCCCCGCTGGGCGGAGTCACCGCGCGCGCAGTGGTGGTGCTGGATGCCAACGACAAGGTGCTGTACACCGAACTGGTGCCGGAAATCAAGAACGAGCCCAATTATAATGCGGCTTTGGCTGCGCTTAAATAGGGACTCAGTATCTCAGGATATGAAGATTGGCACGTTAAGCTGGCTGCAGGTGAAGCACTAGCAGAAGCGAAATGGAAAGCCAGGACAACACGCACAAAAGCAAAGCCGGCGTAGCGCGCATCTGGAATGCATTCCTTTACTCGATGGAAGGGCTATCTGCCGCATTCAGGCACGAAACCGCATTTCGCCAGGAAGTCCTGCTTGCTGTAATTTTGATACCGACAGCATTGCTGCTTCCCGCTGGCGGTGCCGGCAAGGCGCTGATGCTGGCAAGTGTGTTATTGGTGCTGATTGTCGAGCTTATCAATTCGGCGATTGAAGCGGTGGTGGACCGGATTTCCCCGGAGCATCATTCTTTGGCTAAGCGCGCCAAGGATTTTGGCAGCGCCGCGGTGTTTTTGAGCCTGATAAATGTCCCCTTGGTCTGGGCGCTGGTTTTGTTTATCTAGATTTTGCCCGGTTGTTTTCATAAATCTGTGAGGTAAGCGTGCGCACGTTGATTTGCGGCTCGATCGCCTACGACACCATCATGGTATTCAAGGATTATTTCAAGAATCACATATTGCCTGAGCAGATTCATATCCTGAACGTGTCGTTCCTGGTGCCGGACATGCGCCGCGAGTTCGGCGGCTGCGCCGGCAATATCGCCTATACCCTGCGGCTGCTGGGCAGCGATTCGCTCATTATGGCAACCGTCGGCGAGGATTACCAACCTTATGCTTACCGGCTGAAAAAATTAAACCTTTCCCAGAAGCATATTCGGCAGGTGCCCGACACTTTTACTGCTCAGGCATTCATTACCACCGACCTGGATGACAATCAAATCACCGCGTTTCATCCAGGAGCGATGAATTATTCGCATTACAACCATATCAAAGATGCCGATGACGTGAATCTTGGCATCATTTCGCCCGATGGCCGCGAAGGTATGCTGCAACACGCCAGAGAATTTCATGAGCAAGGCATCCCGTTTGTTTTCGATCCGGGGCAGGGCCTGCCGATGTTTAATGGCGAGGAATTGCTGAATTTCATGCAGCAGGCGGATTTTGTCACGGTGAACGATTACGAGGCGCAGCTTTTGCAGGAGAGAACCGGCAAAAAAATTGAGGAACTCGCAAAACTAGTGAAAGCCTTGGTTGTCACATTGGGTGCACGCGGCTCTTTAATCCATGCAGGTGGTAAACGCATAGACATCCCATGCGTTAAAGCAGAAACTGTGGTGGACCCGACCGGATGCGGTGATGCCTACCGTGCCGGGTTGTTGTACGGCATCTCGCAGGGCATGGATTGGGGAACCACCGGGCGGCTTGCTTCGCTCATGGGCGCCATAAAAATCGTGCGTCGCGGCGGCCAGAATCACGATATAAGCCGCACCGAAATCGGCGTGCGGTACCACCGACATTTTGGAACCCATATCTGGTAGATTCAGGAGATCATGTTGAAAAGCTCCTCATTGTTGATTACCTTGCTCGCGGTCGGTTTAATTCTTGGCGGCTGCGCGTCAAGCAAGTCCGGCAGCGCTTATTCGCGCGGCCAGACGCGTCAGGAGCAGACGGTCAGGAATGGCACAGTGGAAAGCGTGCGTACGGTGCAAATTGAAGGCACCAAAACCCCGATCGGTTCAGTGGCCGGTGGCGCAGTAGGCGGGGTCGCTGGCAGCACCGTCGGCAGCGGCAAAGGCAGCGTGGTCGCCGCGATTTTGGGTAGCGTGGCGGGCGGTGTTGCCGGCGCGGCGACCGAGGAAGTGGTGACGCGCAGGGACGGCCTGGAAATTATGGTCAAGCTGGACAGCGGGAACACCGTCGCCATTACCCAGGAAGCTGACGAAAATTTCTCGCCCGGCGAGCGGGTACATGTGCTTTCTGGAGGAGGCGTCTCCCGCGTTGCGCACGTAAAATAACATTGCCGGCGAAGATCCGGCAGTGGCTGCCGCCGGTAACGGTGTAATTTGTCTTTTAAATATAGTGAAAATAAATGAGCCGTAACCAAGCCTCTTATTTGACACGCTGCTACCGCTTCTGCCGGTTGTTAGTGCATGTTGCCTACGCCGTGTTGCTCATGGCTTTCTTATACCCGCGATACAGTAAAGCGCGGCGGACACTCAGCCTCAAGCGCTGGTCATTGAAGCTGCTGGAAATTCTTAATGTGCGGCTCACGGTGAAAGGTGATCCGCCCGCAGCCATGCCCGCCAATTCCATGCTGGCCGCCAATCATGTTTCCTGGCTGGACGTCTTTATACTTTACACGCAGCATTACGCGCGTTTTGTCGCCAAGGCGGAGATGCGCAAATGGCCGATCATCGGCTGGCTGTGTGTGAAAACCGGCACGCTTTTTATCGAAAGAGAGAGGCGCCGCGATACCGCGCGCACCAACCAAATCATCAATCAAGCCTTGCGCGGCGGTGAATGCATCGCGATTTTCCCCGAAGGCACGACCGCCGACGGCACTAATCTTCAGGCGTTTCATACTTCGCTTTTTGAACCTGCGGTGATGTCGCAGAGTACGCTTTATCCGGTAGCGCTCCGTTTTTGCGACCGCAATGGTGCGGTCAACACCGAAGTGGCTTATGTGAACCAGACGACGTTAATGGGCTCGCTGATAAAAATTTTGGCACAGCAGGAGATACGCGCGGAATTGATATTTGCCAAGCCGATTCCGGCTCAAGGAAAAAACCGCAGGGAACTCGCGCGTGCGGCCGAAGCCGTTATTGCCAGCCTGTTGAACCTTTCTGTTCGTAGCAGGAAACCTGGAACACCCGGCGATTTTCCAGACACACAGCAGACAGATTTCCTCCCCACAAACAGCCCGTATCCAGCGCCAGAAGATTATCCCGAAGAAAAAGACCCAGCGCTGACCAGTGTCCGCAAATAATCGTGGCGTCACGGTTCACGCGTCCGGGCACGTCGTACCACGGCAGATAGCCGTGCGGCGCGTTTTCCGGCTTTCCTTTGTGAGCGAATTCCATCACTCCCTGTTCCGTGCACACGCGCAGCCGCGTCATGGCGTTGATAATCACCCGCAACCGGTCCATGCCCGTTAAATTATCGCGCCATTGAAGCGGTTGGTTGCCATACATGCGCTCCACCAGCTCGCGGTAATTTTCTCCGCGCAGCGCGTCTTCCACTTCCCGTGCCAGCGACAGCGCCTTTTCCACGGACCAAGAGGGCAGCAGGCCTGCATGCACCATCACAAAACCGTCGCTGGCGTACATCATGCACTGGAAGCGCAGCCAATCCAGGAGTTCCTTGCGATCCGGCGCCTCCAGCACCTCTTGTAAAGTGTCGTTTTTGAGCGGCTTGGCGCAGCCTTCCGCAACCATCAGCAAATGCAGATCGTGATTGCCAAGCACGGTGACAGCACGGTCCCCCAGGTTTTTCACGAAGCGCAGTATGGCCAGCGAATCCGGCCCCCGGTTGACCAAATCGCCGACAAACCAAAGTCGGTCACGCGCGGCATCGAAGCGGATTTTGTCAAGAAGCCGCTGCATTGCACTGAAGCAGCCTTGAACGTCACCAATTGCGTAAGTCGCCATTTATAAAATGAGACGGGATGATGAAATAAAAAAAGCGCAGATCTAATTCTGCGCTTTTCGCATGCTCATGATAATTTATTTCGACTGGCTGACGATATAATCCACTGCGGCTTTCACATCGGCATCGGCAAGTGTCGTGTTGCCGCCTTTGGGAGGCATGGCATTTTTGCCATTGATTACGCTTTTGTAGAGGTTTTCAACGCCGCTTTGAATCCGTGGCTTCCAAGCGGCTTTGTCGCCGAACTTTGGCGCATTGGCTGCACCTGGCACATGGCACACCGCGCAGTTAGCTTCAAACACGGTCTTGCCGGTGCTGGCTTTTACCATTGCCGCCGCAGGCTGGACGGCCGCGTCTTTGAATTTCACGCCGGACTGGTTGGCCATATACCTCACGGCGCGCGCCACTTCATTATCCGAAAACTCGGCATTGCCGCCGCGCGCGGGCATCTGGCGGATGCCGTTGATTGCGTTTTTCACCAGCGTGGCTTCGCCGTTCTTAAGGCGCGTCGCCCAGGCTTTTTTGTCACCGATCTTGGGCGCGTTTAACACGCCGGTCGCATGACAGGTGGCGCACACCGCCTTGACCACTTCTTCGCCGCTTCTTTCCACTTTCGCCGCGCTGGCGTCATCAGCCATCACCACTTCGCCCACGGGTTTCAAACGCTTCGCCACGGCTTCCGGTGACATGGCGGGGTCGTCCTTGCTGATGCCACCCATACTGCTGACAACCAATTGCGATATCAGGACAATGGAGATAATGGGGACCAGGAAGCCGGCCAAAACCGCTATGATGAATTGTTTCGGGGTCTTGATTGCCGAGGTGTGCTCATCGCTCATGGAATATCCCACGAAGAGTGGCTTGAAAAAGCCGTAATTATAGCGGGAATTCCAATACCGTCATAGACGTCCAGATGGGAAAAACGCTAAACTGTGAAGGTTTAAACAGTTTGCCGAATACGCGCCCTTAGCTCAGTGGATAGAGTGTTGGCCTCCGAAGCCAAAAGTCACTGGTTCGAATCCAGTAGGGCGCGCCAAGTCATACCTTTGCGGTTTTTCTAAATCTCAATTCATTTGCTCATCAGTTCAGCGCGATGGTTGATTTTCCCAGAGCAGACGGCACTCCGGTTTGCACATTGCGTGAGTGCGTACGTAGTGTGCAAATCCAAAATAACCCAACTGCTCCAGCTCCTGGGCAAACTCGCTTATAGCACTCTTTGGCTCGGCAGGCAGTCCAAAAACCTTTCTGGCATGGGACAAGAATTGCTTGAGCCATGCGTCATGCTGCTCTTGGGTGAATGGAAGCTCGTTCGCTGTCTGTATCTGCCTGAAACCTTCCGCCGCAACTGAAGTGTCGAACTCGAATGTATGCTGATTCATGATATTTATCTCCTATCAAGACTGTCTTTCTTTCCGTCCATTTGCAGCAAGCAGTTTATCAATGGAATAAGAAACTTTAATGAACGTTTTTTGATTGTTTTATAACAGT
>DATDGC010000057.1:0-91330 GCA_036522275.1 Burkholderiales bacterium
AGCAACAAGAACGACGCCAACGATGCCGAAGCCATTTGTGAGGCCATGAGCCGGCCCCACATGCGATTCGTCTCTATCAAGACGGTTGCGCAGCAGGATATTCAGGGCGTACACCGTATTCGTTTTGAGTTGAGCAATCAGCGTAAGGCGAAGGCGAACCAGATCCGTGGCTTGGTGGCCGAATACGGCTTGGTTGCGCCTAAGGAATTAGCGCAGTTGCGCAGGGCGATTCCGGGCTGGCTGGAGAACGCCGAGAACGGTCTGACCGATCGATTTCGGCGCCTGCTCAATGGGCTGTGGCATGACTTGATGGCGCTGGATCAGCGGGTGACGGAGGTGGAGGGTGAGATCGCGCAGATTGCCCATACCGATCCGGTGGCCAAGCGGTTGCAACAACTGCGCGGCGTCGGGCCGATGATTGCGACTGCGCTGGTGGCGACGGTCGGTGATGCGAAGCATTTCGCCAACGGGCGTCAGATGGCAGCGTCGCTCGGTTTAACCCCAAGGCAAAACAGTTCTGGGGGTAAAGAGCGGCTCCTCGGCATTAGCAAACGCGGCGACGCCTACTTAAGAACCTTGCTGATCCACGGTGCGCGATCCACACTGAGAACGGCGAAGGGAAAAGAGGATCGGCTGAGCCAATGGGTCACTCGGATTGCTCAAAACCGTCACCACAACATCGCGGCGGTCGCGTTGGCAAACAAGACCGCACGAATCGCCTGGGCGATGATGAAGAACGGAACCGAGTATCAACCCAAACGGGTTGCGAAGTAAACGATGGACCCGCGTAAGCAACTCCGTAGCGCATTAACAAAGGAACCCATTCACGACGATTGCAAAGCAAGCCGCTTGATGGCCAACAGGTCGAACCGGCGCCGGCAGAACCCGCGAATGTCCAAGGCTTTAGAAGCCGAAAAAGCGATTGGGAGCTGGCGCGCGAATAGCCCATTAGGGTCCTGCATCCAGACCGGGATGCTGTTACTAGAGACCGAATATACGTGAGCAGTCGCCCCTTAAAGCCAAAGAACGGAATGCTTGCAAACGAGGAGGAGTCCATATACGGTCTTTCGCCAGCGCTTCATAAATTGAACCCTACTACATTTAATTTGGTACAGAAAAGACCGGTCAGCTCAGAGGCGGGCAATGGTTACTTATGTATTACAGTTATAGATGAAGCCAATGCTTCGCTTCACGTCAAGCAAGTGTGGCCGATTAGGTTCGCGTTTCCCTGGTCGGAATTGGCGGAATCTGCCGAGTATTCCGATTCAAGTTTCATGCACGTAGGTGCCGGGTGCGGCACAAAGTTTTGGGTAGCTCAAACTCCCCATCTGAGGTGGGTGGCGTAATGGTCCACAATGCTGATTAAGCCATTTGGCCCAGTCCTCCCACCAAGATCCTTTCCTCTTGGTCTGCCTGTCGCGCCAGGCCTTGGCATCAACTACTTGCACATGCGTTGCGTTGCCCGCTCTGTACTCGCGTTTCGGGGGGCGAATCGGGGGATTGATGATGCCGAGGATATGGCCGGAGGACGAAAGCGCATAGCGCACTGGCCCCTGCACTAGACTTGCCGTGCGAAACGTCCCGCGCCATGGAGCGATATGGTCTTCATGAGCTCCGACCGCGTAGAGCGGTTGTTCTACCAGAGATAAATCGATGGGGTGGCCCCCGAGCGTGACCCCGTTCTTTTCCGCCAGTTTGTTTTTGAGATAAAACTCCCGAAGGTAAAAGCGATGCATCGCTTGCGGCATGCGCGTGTGATCTACATTCCAAAAAAGCATGTCAAAGGTAGGCAGGCTTTCACCGTACAGGTACCGGTGAACGAAGTAATGCCAGATCAGGCTGTTGGGGCGTAGCATCCGGAACGCGGTGGCAAGTTCCTGGCCGTCCAGATAGCCCTTCATGGACATGATGTTCTCGATTGCCGAAATGGCGTCCTCATTAATGAACGCTTCGATTTCGCCCGGCCTGGAAAAATCCACGAGAGACGCCAAGAGCGTCCAGTGGGCGACGGGGATTTTCTTACGGTGGTTTCCATATTTCTTATTGAGCCAAGCCATGAGCGCCGCGAGCGCCGTCCCGCCGATGCAATAGCCGACCGCATGAACCTGGGGCGTCTTGGCAATTGAACGGGCGGCCTCGATGGCAGCGAGCGCGCCTTTGAGCATGTAATCATCAAAGGTGATATCAGAGAGCTCAGCGGTCGGATTCTTCCAACTGGTCACGAAAACGGTGAAGCCCTGATCCAGCAGGTAGCGGACCAAACTTTTCTCGGGAGTGAGATCGAGAATGTAAAACTTGTTGATCCAGGGCGCGATGATCACAATGGGCAGCGCATGAACCTTATCCCGGGTGGGAGCGTACTGGATCAATTCTAAGAGCTCGTTGCGGAAGACCACGGCACCTGGGGTGATGGCCAGATTCTTGCCGACTTCAAATGCAGCCCTGTCTACCATCTGAAGGTCGCCCGCTTTCAGGTCATCCCCCCAGTTTTCAATGCCTTTGACCAGGCTTTTCCCTCCGCTTTCAATAAGCTTTTTCAGGGCCACGGGATTGGTCAATAGGAAATTGCTAGGAGCGGTGGCATCGAACCAGTGACGGACCCAAAAAGCCGCTGTACGCCGTTCTTTCTTGGAAACGCCCGGCGTGTCGTAAACCATCTGCTCAAGCCAACGGGTGTAGAGAAGATAGGACTGGACCATCATGGAGAAAGCCGGGTACTGGTGCCACTCAGAATCCAAGAACCGCTCATCTTCGCCCGCAACGGGGACCCACTCTTCCCGCTCTAGCCCGATGGCTTTATTCCATGAGTGGAAAAGCAAACCCTGTAGTTCACGGTAAAGCTTAATTGCCGCATCGGTGAATTCGCGGGGATTTTCCAACCACGCCCGTTGGATCTTCGCAAAGGATTTCTTGATGCCAAAGGGATCCAACGCATTAAAAGTGCTGGTCCTGGCTTCGTTTAAAACATTAGCCGCAGGAAGCCGGGGTTTCGACGAGGTCTGTATGGGGCGCGTTGACAAATCGGACAAAGATACCTTTAGTCAGTTGCAGATTGTGGCGAACCGCCGAATTTTACGCGCGAAATCCATACCACGCCAAGAATCTATCGTTGAATTGCGATGTGATTGGCACTTGATGGTTGGCTACTAAGAGTACGGGCGTCGAAGACGCCAGTTCCTGTGCAGGAGTTTAGGTCGCCCGTTTTCTTTTGCCAGGAGTTTGTACTTCTTTAGCCGCTTTTTTGCCCTCTTCCAGCGCGGCCTTAGCCAAGTCTCCAATATTCTTAGCGGCATCCTTATTGATTGCCGTAACTTGCTCCGTCATCTGGCGAGCCATTTCCGTCTGGATTTCAGTGATTACCGCAAAGTAGTGGCGCATAATCTCCTGTGCTTTCTCCGCATTGTCTTGATAAACGCTCTGCCAATACGCGGACGAAGCGGCGTTCGCCGGCTTGCTGCATAGCATCTGGATTTGCTCCTTGTTGCGGTCGACTAGCTGGGTGGCCGCGTCCACTTGGGCCTTGATTAGGCGCTCCGTCAACGCGCTGCTGGTGGAGGCAAACTTCTGTGCGACTTCGAGATTGGTTTTTCCGATAGAGCTTAATTGTTCGAATAGGGATAACATGGAAATCTCCTTTATTGAACTTCGGTACATAGATTGGGTTCTGGTGCAACTGCGGAAGTTCAGTGAAGTACTATACCACTTATGGTGGAAGTACCCTACCGCAGCCCCTAGCTAATAAGGGACATAATCACAGTTTTCCCAAGTTGCACCAGAACCACGCCGCTTTCTGACCTGTTATCCTGAATTCGCTTGTCAGGGCATGGGGCAAATCCGGCTACCGGTGTCTTTCGATTCGAATTTCATAAGGCGTCCCCAACCAGGGTAACTCTGGGCACTGATTGGAGTGATTCGTCTTCGCTAACGGCCAAGCTCAGGTAACCTGCCCCCGTTAACATGGTCCAGTTCTGGTGTCAGGGCATGGATATTTTGCGGGTCGTGTTGCGAGCGCGGCTTCTCAAGAGGTTGCCAGATGGTTTATATAGCTTGTTAAATCCGTTTGGAGACATTAGATGCTAAGCCTTGTGCTGTCGACGGTAGCCTTTTTTGTTGCGAGCTATTTCATCAAACGCTATCTGGTCGATATGGGCATACCGAAAAGCATGACACGAAGTCTCGTGATATTTTGCCTGGCGGCAGCCATCGCTTACGGAGTCGCATTTATTGCCGACTGGGCTGTGCCTTGAAGTGGATGCGCCCAGAATCCCAGTCTGTTCATGGCCCCATAACGATGGCTCCGCGATCAGGGCTCGAACAAGGGCCGGATTAACCATCAGCGGGAATGACCGCTTTGGGGCATTTCCGGAAATTGGCTTCGGACACTGCCTGTCGGATCACATCGAAACTACTACACATTATCCCATAGCTGTTATTAGCAGCTCCGGCCTTAGCATCCAGGCAATCGCCCAATCGCCGGATTCATTTCGCTCCAGACAAAGCATACTGCCCGGTTTGAAAGCGACGAACTGAGAGCTGCTATTGCCATTCAGCAAATACGCCGCCAGCCGTCCCATAAATGGCATATGACCAACAAGCAGCGAATCTTCTTGCCAGTTATTGATTTGTTTCGCCCAAGGTTCAACAGGATCGTTTGGATTTAAGCCGGTGGTCGCTTCAATCTTTGCACCCGCGGCCATCTTCGCGGCAACAATGTCGGCTGTCTCGCGCGCCCGCGCCTTTCCGCTGTGATACACGTGCTTAACGAGTATGTCGTGATTCCACACAAATTCAGCCAGGCGCCTTACATCTTCCCGGCCAAGTTTACTTAAAGGCCGTTCGGGATTGACTTCCTCAGGCAATGCATCGCCGTGTTGCAGCAGATAGAGTTTCATACGTGGTGAATTTGCTCTGTACCAGTGTTTGAAACCTTCTCCTCAGTTGGCGGGAATCTGGGTGGCGAGCGAGGCGCCCAGCATTTCGCGCATCTGCGCCCAATGCGAGCCTTGCCAATAGATGCCCCCGCAGCACGGGCAGCGCATGAACTCGGCGTAGCGCTCAGTGATGCGCTCGGGGATGCGTCCTTTCACTGCGCTCTTTTCAACGGCTTCGAGGCGAAAGTTGCAATGTAGACACAGCGTGAATGGCTGCATGTGGCGCTCGAGGCCATAGCGCGCCGCAACTTCTTGCAGCTGCGCCTCGGGCTTCAGCGCGTGGACGAAGCAGCCGCGTGCCACGTCGCGGATTTTCAGCAACTCGCGGTCTCGGGTAAGCACGATGCGCCGCTCACGCATCGCAAGCTCGATGATCTCGCTGTCGGATATGGCGTTTTCATAGAGCGTGTTGATGCCGAGCATCCTCAACATTCTCGCGAGCCCGCCGAGATGGGCGTCCGCCAGGAACTCGGGCATTTCATCCGGTGAGGCATCGGTGGGGCTGTGGGGAAAGACCTCAATCGTATCGCCTTCGCGCACGATGCGAGGCAGGGTCGCCGGAAGGCTGTTTACCAGCAACTGCCCGGCTTCGGTGTGCGGTACGCCGAGGGATTCAATCGCATGCTTGATGGTGGCGGCGCGAGCGCAGGCGTAATCGAACGCAACGCCTCTGCGCTCGCGGGCAATAAAGTCCGCAAGATCGCCGTGGAACCTGAACCTCGCAGTCGCCATGAGGCCTCGTTTGATGACGCTTGATTGATTTTAACGCGGAATGTGGTTGAGCTGCAGCAGCGTCATGAGTAGTAACCGCAACTAATCACCACGAGTTTTTCATCCCCCTCACGCTGAGCAAGCCTGTGGTGAGCCATGCCGAACCATCGAAGGAGCTTGTCTTGAAACTGTCGAAGGATTGTGAAGAAACTCGACACTGAATCCACTTTTCTGCAATTCGTCTGAAATTCTCTCTTTTGACAATGAGCATAGTTACCGTAGTATGTTTGGACTTGGCAGCGCTAACATCGTGCCTATGCAGCGTATCATCAGAAGCTGAGCCTCGTTGCAAGAGCTATCCGCTCCAGCACGATCCTACGCGGAGTATTTTTGGCGGATAAGCATATTGTTGATTTAGAAACATTTAATTCATAGAGACAATCATGGCCCATCAGAACAACTACGAAATATGTTGGAAAAACTTTCGAGGATTTCGGGATACGGGGTGGATAGAGCTGCGTCCGCTGACTGTTCTACTGGGAGCGAATAACTCCGGGAAAAGTAGTTTTACAGCGCCATTACTTCTCATGAAACAAACGTTACAGTCGCACGATATTATCAGTGCTTTGGTTACACGTGGTCCACTTATTGATGCAGGCAACTATAAGGACCTTGTTTTTGAGCACGATCCTCGGCACGAGCTCTTCTTTGGTCTTCGCTTTCACGTCCGTGACAAGGACAGAAAACTCAAGCCCGTTAGTGAATATCCGCCGGGTGCAATCGGACTTACATTTGAGCGCCCTGAGCAACACTCGCAAGCGCCGCGCTTGAAACGTTACGAATTGTTTGACATCTTTATGCGACCGTATGTTCGATTCAATCGGAGTTCCCCGGGGTCATTTCGCCTATCCGGATTCTTCACCAAGGGAATGACGAAACCAGAAGTAAACGAAATACGCAAGGCCCGCCCTCTGAACTTTTTGTTTTCATCGACGAATATCATGAGTAATTACATGGCAGAGTTGCGGAAAAAGCGGCCTGACGCTGCTAAAACGATCAGTCCATTCTCAGGACGGTTCTCCGAGTTTTTGACTGTAATTAGTTATACGCTATCAGAGGTACGTAGCGTGTTATTGAATAGACTTAGCTACATAGGCCCATTGCGGGAAAGGCCAAAGCGATATTACGAAGTACTAGGTGAACTCCCCGAGTCGATCGGCTCGCGGGGAGAGAATGCTCCGCATCTATTGAGGTCACGGAAGGATATTCGAACTGAAGTAAATAAACGGATTCGACGGTTCGAGCTAGGAAAGAACTTCAAACTTGAAGAGCATTTTAAGGACGTGTTCTCTGTGATTATTTGCGGCGGGATTCGTAAAGTAGACTGTAATCTGGCAGATATTGGTTTTGGTGCATCTCAAGTTTTTCCGTTGATTGTTCAGGCAGTCACCTCTGAGCGAAGTAGTTTGACGATCGCCGAGCAGCCGGAAATTCATCTTAATCCACGGCTGCAATGCGTCCTTGCCGACTTGTTTGTAAGCATGGCGAAAAACAGGCGACACGTGATTATCGAAACTCATAGCGAGCACTTGGTCCTCAGGCTTAGACGTTTAATTGCTGAGGGACAAATTGATACAAAAGATGTTGGTATTTACTTTGTTGAAAAGAGAGATAACGAATCTATTATTAGAAATATCGCCGTCGATTCGCTGGGACACATAGAGAAACAGGATTGGCCAAAGGGATTCTTTGCTGACTCTCTTCACGAATCGTTTGGCCTGGCAGAGGCACAATTACACGCAAAGGCAAAATCGGGAAAATCGTTTAGGATACGTCCACGCGTTTCGAGTGCTTATGCTGCACGTGGCAATTTGACGCGAAACTGGTCAAATTCACCATAGTTGGGAGGACTGATAGTGCCTTCGGATATAGTGATTGATACTAACGTTTTTATGCACGCAGGGGAGCCGAATGAGGTTTTCTTTTCGGCTTCCAAGAAATTCTTGGAGCATTTTGAGAAAGCAACTACCTTATGTGCATTGATAAGCAGAGCAAGGATTCCCCAAGTAATGATTCTCGGAGCCTAATATTTGCTGAATACAAGAGTAAAATGTTACCCGGCGTGTTAGGCTTTGCGATATTAGCTAGACTAGCTAGTAGTCGCCGACTTAAATCTGTATCACGTGATGTCGGCCCAGTGATAAATCAGGCGGTTATTCGGCTAGTTCCAAGGAACAAACGGGATCGAACTTTCTTGAAGGTCGCAAATAACTCAGAAGAGAAACTGCTTATTTCAAATGATCTGAATGATTTTACCCTGCAAGTTCGAGCACAAATTAAAAAGAAACTATCAATTAAGGTAAAAACAGCCTCTGTTCAATGGCACAGCCTATAGTAACCTATTACGAACCTAGCTCTTCTAACAAGCTTACTAAATCGTCAGCGTGTTCTTCTTCCATCGCCAGGATGCCTTCCATCATGCGGCGGGTGGTGGGGTCGTCGTTGCCGACGTAGGCAATCATTTCCCGGTAGCTGTCGATGGCAATTCGTTCAGCGACCAGGTCTTCCTTGATCATGTCAATCAGCGTCTCGCCCTCGACGTATTCCGCATGGCTGCGGGTGAGTAATCCTACGGGCGAGAAATTCGGCTCGCCTCCAAGCTGCACAATGCGCTGCGCAATCTGGTCGGCGTGCATCTGCTCTTCGTTTGCGTGCTGCAGGAATTCCTGGGCCACACTTGTTGCATTGATTCCAGCGGCCATGAAGTGGTGGCGCCTGTAGCGGAGCACACAGACGATTTCCGTCGCAAGCGCCTCGTTCAGCAGCTTGACGACGGTTTCGCGGTTTCCCTTGTAGCCAGGAGTGACCGCGCCTTGCTCGATGTGCTGGCGCGCGCGCTTGCGCAGGGTTTTGATGTCGGTCAGAAAAGGTTTGTTGGCCATGATTTTCTCCAAGAGAGAGGGGGAGGTTACACTCTGGAGATTAGCATATTTAGTGAGCGGTTAGAGTAGTGATTTTCTTTAAATTCATTCAAAGGTTCGATTGTGAAGACTCTCCACGCTTTCAATGGTTATGGCCATTACCAACTTCCCGCTGCTTGAAGGTTCCCTTTACCAAGTCTGCTTGATCGAAAATTACAGAAAAGAGGGCTGTCTGGCTCCAGGTGTCCCTGTAGCGATAATCCCAGGATGTATCGTCTGTGCGTGGAAATTTTATGGTTTGAAAAGGAGGCCCAATCAGGTGAAGCACATAGTCCTGAGTCATGCCCGGGATGATTTGAGCGAAACGCTCATCATTCAGCACTTGTTCGATTAATTCGAGTCTGCCACTCGCATCAAACCTGACCAGATAAGTTTCCAATCCCAAAGGCCCGCGCGGATAAGCCCAGACGGATCCACCGGGTGTTTCCCATGTGGCGGCGGGTGCACCCATTTCCTCCCGGACTTCGGTTTCGGTGGCGATACCCGGCTTGAGCCCGCGGCCGCTATACGATGCGCAGCCGGCAAGCAGCGCCAGAATCGTCAACCCGAGTAATGCCGACCTAAACAAACGCACAACTTCCATCTTCACTCGTCTCCTTCAATCACGGGATCGGGAATATGGTTGAAGGCAATCCGCATGGGAGCGGAGTTGAGCGCGAAATGCGCGCCGCCGAAATAAACAGTGTTTTTACCGTAGCGCAGGTTCAGCGAATCAATTATCGCATTCAGCTTGTCATGGGATTTTCCGGTGTCGAATAAAGACCATGATTGATTGGTTTGCTCGTTCAAATCCAACAGGGTGATGACCACGGCAATCGGGACCATCTTGGTATTGGGGTATTTCTTCCACATCGTCGCAAGAGCATTGAGCAATTGCAAAGTATCCTGCGTCGGGTCAAAGCGGGCCTGATTTTCCCAGCTTTCACCATTGATATGCTTGACCTTGATATGCATCGCCCCGGTGATACGTTTGTAGCTGCGCAGGCGCATCGCCGCTTTCTGCGTTAACCGGTGCAGCACTGAGTATGCTGCATCCCGCGAGCGCAGATCCGGCGGCAGCACGTGGGAGTGTCCCACGCTTCCACGCTGCGAGGGCAGGGTGGGCACGACTTCGCCGCGCAGCCTCGCATACATTCTTTCCCCTTCGATGCTGCCCCAAGCGATGTGCAATTGTTGTTTGCCTGCGGAACACAGCTTCTTGACCGAATCAATGCCGTGTTCATTGAGGCGTTTTTCCATATTCCTGCCGATACCGCACAAATCTCTTAGCTCCAGGCGGTACAGGCAATCCGGCAAATCGGCATTATCAATCACCACGCAGCCGTCGGGTTTTTGCATGTCGGAAGCGACTTTGGCGAGGAAAGTGTTGGGCGCAATGCCGATGGAACAGCACAGCGCCTCCCCGACTGTGCCGTAGATTTTGCGTTTGATAGTTTTGGCAAGATCAAGCGCCCGGCTGCGCTGTTGCTGGCTGCCGGTGAGCTCGCACGCCATTTCGTCTATCGAACACACTGTCTCGACATGCGTGCAGGATTCCACCGCTTCCACCAGTTTGTGATGGTATTCGATGTAAATGGCAGGGCGCGCTTCAACAAAGTTAATTGCAGGGCAGAGCCGCTTCGCTTCCCGCACCGGCGTTCCAGTTTTGACGCCGAATTCTTTCGCCTCATAGCTCGCGGCGATGCAGCAGGTGGTATCGGCGAGCACCGGCAACACGGCAGTGGGCTTGCCCCGCAACTCGGGAAGCAATTCTTGCTCTACCGAAGCGAAGTAGGAATTGAAATCAACGTACAGCGCGCGCAGGGTCATGCTTGGTCCAGGAGTCGCGCAGAGTGACTGCGCGGTTGAATACGGGCTTGCCGGGTTTCGTGTTTTTTAAGTCCGCCACGAAATACCCGTGCCGCTCAAACTGGAAGCGGTCCTCGGGTTTGGCTGATGCCAGGCCGGGCTCGAGATAGGCGCTAATCACTTCTTTGGAGTGCGGATTCAGAAATTCCTTATAGTCCTTGCCGCCGGCGTCGGGATGCGGATGAACGAACAGCCGGTCGTAGAGCCGCACTTCAGCCTGGAGTGCTTGTGCGGCTGAAAGCCAGTGGATGTTGCCTTTTACCTTGCGCGCTTCAGCTCCCGCGGTGCCGCTTTTGCTTTGCGGATCGTAAGTGCAATGAATGGCTTCGATTTCGCCTTGCTTGTTTTTTTCCACCTTCACGCATTTGACGATATAGGCATAACGCAACCGGACTTCGGCGTTCGGCGAGAGGCGGAAATAGCCTTTGGGCGGGTTTCCCATGAAATCCTCGCGCTCGATATAGAGCGTTTTGGAAAACGGCAGCCTGCGCTTGCCCAGTTCCGGCTTTTGCGGATGGTTGGGCGCTTCGCATTCCTCTACTTTGCCCTCTGGATAATTATCAATGATGAGCTTGAGCGGTTTCAGAACGGCGATGCGGCGCTTGGCGCGTTCATTCAAATCATCGCGCAGCGCGTCTTCCAGCATGCCGATATCAATCCACGAATCCGCTTTGGAGACGCCGATGCGCTCGCAAAACAGGCGTATGGATTCCGGCGTGTAACCGCGGCGGCGCACGCCGACCAGGGTGTTCATGCGTGGGTCGTCCCAGCCGTCAACATTTTTGCCTTCGACAAGTTCAATGAGTTTCCTCTTGCTCATCACGGTATAGGTAAGGTTCAATCGCGCGAACTCGATTTGCTGCGGCAACGGGCGCTTGAGATGCCCGTCGTTGGCCAACTCGTTCAGCACCCAGTCGTAAAGCGGACGGTGGTCTTCAAACTCCAGCGTGCAAATGGAGTGGGTGATGTTTTCCAGCGCATCGGAAATGCAGTGGGTGTAGTCGTAAAGCGGGTAAATGCACCATTTGCCGCCGGTGCGGTGGTGATCCGCGTGACGGATGCGGTAAATCGCGGGATCGCGCATGTTGATGTTGGGCGAGGCCATGTCAATCTTGAGCCGCAGCACGTGCGTGCCGTCGGGAAATTCACCTGCCTTCATGCGACGGAATAAATTGAGGTTTTCCTCGACCGGGCGGTTGCGGTAGGGACTCTCTTTGCCCGCTTCGGTCAATGTGCCGCGGTGTTGGCGGATTTCGTCCGCACTAAGGCTGTCGACGTACGCCTTGCCGGTTTTGATGAAATGCTCGGCGAACTCATAGAGTTTGTCGAAATAGTCGGACGCGTAATAAAGATGTTTGCCCCAGTCGAAACCCACCCAGTGCACCGAATCGAGGATGGTATCCACGTATTCCTGCTCCTCCTTGGTCGGGTTGGTGTCGTCAAAGCGCATGTGGCACTCGCCGGCATAATCGCGCGCTAGGCCAAAGTTGAGGCAGATGGACTTGGCGTGGCCGATGTGCAGATAGCCGTTGGGCTCCGGCGGAAAGCGCGTCTCCACCCGTCCTCCCCACTTGCGGGTGGCGTTGTCCTGGTCAACGATGTTACGGATGAAGTTGGGCGCGACAGGGAGTTCGTTTGGGGTTTTTGCCATGTTCGGAAGCTTTTTTTAACACAAACCAGTCTGAAAGTTAAAGAAAAACCCCGCTTGCGCTTACTCGGGGAATCACCCCGGTCGTCCAGCGGACCTGAGGGCTGCCTGCCGCAAATTGCTAGGGGCGCCCGCTTGCGGGCGCCGGAGCGGGCGCGCCAAACACCATCGTCCGTATTTTATCCTATTTATTTTGCTCACATTTTTTGCTACAATAGCCAACTTAGATAAGCAAGATGCGCTTGATGGGCTTTCAGCCCATTTTTTGTTTGTGATTTCGCTTATGGATTTGCGCGAAGTGCTTGAAACCGCGGTGATTGGCCTGGGCTACGAGTTGGTGGACCTCGAGATGTCCAACCACGGAAAGCTGCTCAGGGTGTTCATCGATAAGACCGGCGGGATTAGCGTGGGCGATTGCGCGCTGGTTAGCAATCACCTCATCCGCTTGTTTGCGGTGGAGAACATCGTTTACGACAGGCTCGAGGTTTCTTCCCCCGGTCTCGACCGGGTCTTGAAAAAACACTCGGATTTCGAGCGTTTTGCCGGGGAGAGGGCGCAAATCAAGGTGCGGCTGCCCGTATCCGGGCAGAGAAATTTTGTGGGCGTGCTGCGTGGTATCAACGGCGTGTTTTTGCAGCTGGAAGTGGACGGCAGGATACTGTCGCTGGAACTGGCTAATCTGGAAAAGGCCCGCCTGATACCAAATCTATAAAGGTGGTAGTTATGAGTCGCGAGATTTTGTTACTGGTGGATGCCCTGGCGCGCGAAAAAAGCGTGGACAAGGACATCGTTTTTGCTGCGCTCGAATTGGCGCTGGCTTCCGCCACCAAGAAGCGTTTTCACGATGATGTCGACGTAAGGGTGGCTGTGGACCGCACCAGCGGGGAATATGCGTCTTTCCGCCGCTGGCAGGTGGTGGCCGACGAGGAGCTGGAAGCGCCTTCGCGCCAAATGAATTTGGAACAGGCGCAAAAACACAACCCGGAAATTCAGCTTGACGAATATATCGAAGAGCCGCTCGAGACCGTAGAATTCGGCCGCATCGGTGCGCAAACCGCGAAGCAGGTGATTTTGCAGAAAATCCGCGATGCCGAGCGCGAGCAGATCCTGAACGATTTCCTGCAGCGCAAAGAGCAGCTGGTGACTGGCGTGATTAAGCGCATGGAGCGCGGCAACGCAATGATCGAATCCGGCCGCATTGAAGCGCTTTTACCGCGCGACCAGATGATTCCCAAGGAGAACTTAAGGGTGGGCGACCGCGTGCGCGCTTATATCATGCGCGTTGACCGCAATACCCGCGGACCGCAACTCATTTTGTCGCGCATCGTTCCCGAATTTCTGGTGAAGCTATTCGAGCTCGAGGTTCCTGAAATCGAGGAAGGTCTGCTGGAAATCAAAGCCGCCGCCAGAGACCCGGGTTCGCGTGCGAAAATCGCGGTGAAAGGCAATGACCAGCGCATAGACCCGATTGGAACCTGCGTCGGCATGCGCGGATCAAGGGTGCAGGCGGTGACCGGAGAGCTTGCCGGCGAGAGGGTGGACATCATCCTGTGGTCACCAGAGGCAGCGCAGTTCGTGATCAATGCGCTCGCGCCAGCCGAAGTGAGCAGCATCGTTGTGGACGAGGAAAAGCACAGCATGGATATCGTGGTGGAAGAGGAAAACCTGGCGCAGGCGATAGGCCGCAACGGGCAAAACGTGCGATTGGCGTCCGAACTTAGCGGTTGGGGGCTCAACATCATGACTGTTGCTGAGTCCCAGAAAAAAAGCGGTGAAGAATCGGCGAACATCAAGAAGCTCTTCATAGAACGGCTGGATGTGGACGAAGAAGTCGCGGATATTCTGGTGCAGGAAGGGTTCAACACCCTGGAGGAAGTGGCCTATGTGCCGCTCAATGAAATGCTGGAAATCGAGGCTCTTGACGAAGAGACGGTCAATGAACTCAGGAGCCGCGCGCGCAACGCGCTGCTTAACGAGGCGATAGCCAGCGAAGAACGGGTGGAACATGATGCCGAAGATCTGTTGACCCTCGAAGGCATGGACAGCCAAACCGCGCGGGTGCTGGCCGCCAAAGGCGTGACTACCAAGGAAGGGCTGGCGGATCTCGCGGTTGACGATTTACTGGAGATGACCGGAATGGATGCCGAGCGCGCCAAGAAGCTCATCATGACGGCTCGCGCGCCGTGGTTTGCTTGATGAAGTATCGAATAAACATTAGGAAAGTGTCATGGCACAGATGAACGTAGAGCAGTTTGCCCAAGAGCTGAAGCTGGATCCTTCACGCTTGATCGAGCAATTGCAGGCGGCCGGGGTCAACAAGAAGCTCGCCGAAGACCTGCTCTCCGAGCATGACAAGACTCAGCTGCTGGAATACTTGCATCGCGTGCACGGCGCGAAAGACCAGAAAAAGAAAATCACGCTGACCCTCAGGCAAACTTCCGAGATCAAAAAATCAGACAACACCGGCAAGGCGCACACCATTCAGATCGAGGTGCGCAAAAAGCGCGTGTTTGTGAAACGCGATGGGTCGGCGGCGGAAGATGAAGGACGTGAAACCGCACCTATGCTGGATGCCGAGCAGGTGGCACTGCGCGAGGAAGAAGCAAAAAAACAAGCGGAGCTGATCGCGCGGCAAAGTGAAGAACAGCGCGACAAGCAGGAGAAAAAACGCAAGAAATCCGAAATCAAACCCGATGAACCGCAAGAGGCCAAAGCCGGGCAGCCTGCAACGGGAACTCAGCCGCCTCCGCCCGGAACCGAAGGCACTCTGCACAAGCCGGCGGTGACTCCCGAGAAAGCGGCAAAGTCGCAGAAAAAAGCCAAGAAGCAGCCCAAGGTCATCTGGCAGGACGAGACCGCCCGCAGACGTACTATCAAGACCCGGGGTGATTTCTCCGGCGGCCAGGGCTGGCGCCAACGCAAGGGGCCCAAACCCAGGCAACCGCAACAGGAAGGTCAGCCGCAGCAGCCGCACGCGTTCTCCATGCCCATTGAGGCGGCGGTGCACGAAGTGCTGGTGCCCGAAACCATTAGCGTCGCTGCGCTGGCGCAGAAAATGTCGGTGAAAGCGGCGGAAGTTATCAAAACCCTGATGAAGATGGACACCATGGTAACCATCAACCAGGTGCTGGACCAGGACACGGCGATGATTGTAGTTGAAGAAATGGGGCACGTTGCCAAACGCGCCAAGCTGGATGACCCCGAATCACTCTTAAGCGACGAACAGCAACTCAAGGAAGCGTCTTTACTGCCGCGTGCTCCGGTGGTTACCGTGATGGGGCATGTGGACCACGGCAAGACTTCATTGCTCGATCACATCCGCCGCACGCGGGTGGCAATCGGCGAAGCCGGCGGGATTACCCAGCATATCGGCGCATATCATGTCGAAACTCCAAGGGGCATGATTACTTTCCTCGATACGCCCGGCCATGAGGCGTTTACCGCGATGCGCGCGCGCGGCGCGAAAGCGACCGATATCGTGATTCTTGTGGTGGCGGCGGATGACGGCGTGATGCCGCAAACCATCGAAGCGGTGCATCACGCCAAAGCGGCCAAGGTGCCGATTGTAGTCGCGGTGAGCAAGATAGACAAGCCGGAAGCCAATCCCGAGCGCATCAAGCAGGAACTGGTGGCGCAGGAAGTGGTGCCGGAAGGTTGGGGCGGGGACACCATGTTTGTCGAGGTTTCCGCCAAGACCGGGAAAGGCATTGATGCGCTGCTGGAGAGAGTGCTGCTGCAAGCCGAAGTGCTGGAGCTCAAGGCTTCCCGGGATACTCCCGCCAAGGGCCTGGTAATCGAGTCACGGCTAGATAAAGGACGCGGGCCGGTTGCCACCATCCTGGTGCAGTCGGGCACTCTGAGACGTGGTGATGTGCTGCTGGCGGGAGCTGCATTCGGCCGGGTGCGCGGCATGTTCGATGAAGCGGGGCATGTGGTGCAAGAAGCCGGGCCTTCAATTCCAGTGGAAATCCAGGGTTTATCGGATGTGCCTGTGGCGGGCGAACAGGCGCAGGTGCTTGGCGATGAACGCAAGGCAAGGGAAATCGCACTGTTCCGGCAAGGCAAGTTCCGCGATGTGAAATTCGCCAAACAACAAGCGGCTAAACTTGAAAACATGTTTGACCAGATGGCGGCAGGCGAAGCTAAAATGCTTTCGCTGATCATCAAGGCCGACGTGCAGGGCTCGTATGAAGCGCTGACGCACGCTCTGCAAAAACTTTCCACCGAAGAGGTCAAGGTCAACGTCATTCACAGCGGGGTCGGCGCCATTACCGAATCCGACATCAACCTGGCGCTCGCTTCGAAGGCCGTGGTCATCGGCTTTAACACCCGCGCCGACAGCACCGCGCGCAAACTCATCAGCAACGCCGGCGTGGATGTGCGCTACTACAACGTCATTTACGATGCGGTGGACGAAATCAAGGCGGCGCTCTCCGGCATGCTGGCGCCGGAGCGCAAGGAGAACATCCTCGGCCTCGTGGAAATACGCCAGGTATTCCGCATTTCCAGGGTAGGCGCGGTGGCCGGTTGCTATGTTCTGGAAGGCATGATCAAGCGCAATTCCATGGTGCGGGTATTGCGCGACCACGTGGTGATACACAGCGGCGAGCTGGATTCGCTGAAGCGCTTCAAGGATGATGCAAGGGAAGTCAAGGCCGGCTTTGAATGCGGCCTGTCGATCAAGAATTACGATGACATTAAAGTGGGCGACCAGCTGGAGATTTACGAAGTTATCGAGGTCGCAAGGACATTGTAAAGAGTTGTGTGTTGAGTGTTAAGTGTTGTGAGTTTACTCTGAACCCTCAACTAGAATTTGTCATGCCCAAAGACTATCCCAGAACCCGGCGCGTTGCCGAACAAATCCAGCGAGAGCTGGCGGAAATTGTGCACCAGGAATTGAAAGATCCGCGGGTGGGCATGATTACGCTTACCAGCGTGGAAGTGTCACCGGACTACGCCCGCGCCAAGATATTTTTCACGCACCTCGGGGAATCCCGGCAAACCGCCGATACCTTGAGCGGCCTGCAACACGCAGCAGGCTTTTTGCGCAGCCAGCTGGCGCAGCGCCTCAAGCTGTACGCCGTGCCGGAACTGCATTTTATTTACGATACATCAGTTGAGCGCGGCATACGCCTCTCCGGCCTGATAGACCAGGCAATTTCGGAAGACAAAAAACACCCGTCTTAACCCATCTTGCGCAACGTAAAGAGGCAAATCAGCGGCGTTCTGCTCTTCGACAAGCCAGCGGGGCTCACTTCCAACGCCGCTTTGCAAAAAGTGAAGCGCCTGTTCCAGGCCGCCAAAGCGGGGCATACCGGCACTTTGGACCCGCTGGCCACAGGTCTTCTGCCGGTTTGTCTAGGTGAAGCGACCAAGTTTTCGCAGGGTTTGCTTGATTCAGGCAAAGCCTATCAAGCCGTGATTAAACTTGGAGAGACCACCTCAACGGGCGACGCCGAGGGAGAAATCCTGTCCAGGCAAGCCGTCGATGTTTCCCGCGCTCAGGTAGAAAAAGCCTTGAGCCGTTTGGTCGGCAGTATCAGCCAGATTCCGCCTATGTATTCTGCCCTGAAGCACCGGGGAAAACCGCTCTACGCTTATGCCAGGGAAGGCAAGCACGTGGAAAGGGCGCCAAGGCAAGTGCGCATTGAATCTTTGCGGCTCGACAACATTACGCGGGAGGAGATTAAGATCGCCATTCACTGCAGCAAGGGAACTTATATCCGCGTATTGGCCGAAGATTTGGGGAAGGGACTGGGATGCGGGGCGTATCTGAAAGCATTGCGCCGTGATGAGGTCGGGCCTTTTCACCTGCATGAAGCGCTCTCGCTGCCGCGGCTTGAAGCGATGAGCCTGGAACAAAGGGATGCAAGCCTTTTGCCCGTAGACAGTTTATTGCAAGGGCTTCCGGAAATTCTTCTTGAAGACGAATACTGCCGTAATTTTTTGCAAGGCCATGCCATATCGCAAGCTGCACTCCCGATTTGCGGAATGGCTAGAGTTTACAATATGAAACAAAGGTTTATAGGTCTTTGCGAAATCACAACAGAAGGCAAAATCAAACCCAAGCGGCTGCTTGTCGAGCATAAAGCGCAATAAGACGAAAGCACCAGGGAAACCGTTTGAATTCATAGCCAAAGATAATTCTCACTTGAGCATATAAGCGTTTAAAAGGTAAAATGTAGGCCTTTCAATCGGAGAGCAAGTAATGTCAGTAACGACCAACCAAAAGTCAAAAATCGTGCAGGATTTTCAAATGGCAAAAGGCGATACCGGTTCTCCGGAAGTGCAGGTTGCGCTGTTGACCGCGCGCATTAATGATCTGACCGAGCATTTCAAGGCGCACGTAAAAGATCACCACTCACGTCAAGGCCTGCTGCGCATGGTAAGCCGCCGCCGCAAGCTGCTGGATTATCTGATGAGTAGCAATGCGGAACGCTACCGCAAACTGATCGAACACCTGGGTCTGCGCAAATAGCGTTTGCATTTTCCCGCTGCCGCGACAGCCTCACGGTGAAGCAGCAATGTTCGGACTGAACTTAATATTTCATAAAGGATAACGCGTTTTGAAGCACATAAAAAAGAGTTTTAGCTGCGGTAATCAACAAATCACGCTGGAAACCGGCGAAGTTGCGCGCCAAGCGACTGGCGCAGTGATGGTAAACATGGATGAGACGGTGGTACTGGTCACTGTGGTCGGGGCCAAGCAAACAAAACCAGGCCAGGACTTTTTTCCACTGACCGTAGATTACCAGGAACGCACTTATGCCGCCGGAAAAATTCCCGGCGGTTTTTTTAGGCGTGAAGGCCGACCCTCGGAAAAGGAAACCCTGACCTCGCGCTTGATTGACCGCCCATTGCGCCCGTTGTTTCCGGAAGGTTTTTACAACGAGGTGCAAATCGTTGCCACCGTGGTGTCTTCCAACAACGAGGTTGATTCCGACATTCTGGCGATACTGGGAGCTTCGGCGGCGATGGCTATTTCAGGGATTCCCTTTAATGGGCCGATCGGCGCAGCACGAGTAGGGTATGTCAACGGCGAATATATATTAAATCCCACCGCTACCCAATTAAAGTCTTCTTCCCTCAATCTGGTGGTTGCGGGCACTGAACAGGCTGTGCTGATGGTCGAATCGGAAGCGCTGGAACTGCCCGAAGACATCATGCTTGGCGCGGTGGTGTTCGGGCATCGCGAAATGCAGGCGGCGATCAAAGCGATCAACGAACTCGCAGACGAAGCGGGCACGCCGCTTTGGGACTTTAAGCCCCCGGTCAAGGACGAATCGCTGATAGCGAGAGTCACTGAACTTGCGGAAGCCGATTTGCGCCAGGCCTACGGCATCAGGCAAAAGCAAGCGCGAAGCCAGCAGATAGACACAATCCGTGGCCGGGTATTAAGCGAACTCAATGGTGAAAATCCTGATCCTGAGCGCGAGAACCTGATTAAAACCATTTTCATGGATGTGGAAGCGAAAATCGTGCGCAGCCAGATTCTCGACGGCGAGCCGCGTATAGACGGTCGCGACACCCGCACCGTGCGGCCTATCACCATCCGCACGGGCGTGTTGCCGCGCGCTCATGGCTCGGCGCTGTTTACACGCGGTGAAACCCAGGCACTGGTGGTGGCGACGCTCGGCACTGCACGCGATGGGCAGATCATAGATGCGCTGCAAGGCGAATATACCGACCGCTTCATGCTCCATTACAACATGCCGCCTTATGCAACCGGAGAAACCGGTCGCGTCGGCTCGCCCAAGCGCCGCGAAATCGGCCATGGGCGATTGACGAAGCGCGCATTGATCGGCGTGTTGCCGACCGTGGAGGAATTTGGCTATTCCATGCGCGTGGTGTCGGAAATCACCGAATCAAACGGTTCCAGCTCGATGGCCTCGGTGTGCGGCGGCTGTCTTGCGCTGATGGACGCCGGCGTTCCTATCAAGGCGCATGTCGCGGGCATCGCCATGGGCCTCATCAAGGAAAGCAAACGCTTTGCGGTGCTCACTGATATTCTGGGCGATGAGGACCATCTCGGCGATATGGACTTCAAGGTGGCGGGCACTGAAAAGGGCGTCACCTCTCTGCAGATGGATATCAAGATTCAGGGCATCACCACGGAAATCATGCGCGTTGCTCTCAATCAGGCGCGCGAAGGGCGCATGCATATTCTGGAGTTGATGAAACAGGCACTGCCCAGCCCGCGCGGTGAAATTTCGGCTTACGCGCCGCGCATCATGACCATCAAGATCAAACCGGAGAAAATTCGTGATGTCATTGGCAAGGGTGGTGCGGTGATCCGCGCACTTACCGAAGAAACCGGGACATCCATTGATATTGCCGAAGACGGCACGGTGACCATTGCTTGCCCCGCCTCGGAAGGTTGTCTGCTGGCGAAGAAGCGCATTGAGGACATCACCGCCGATGTGGAGGTCGGCCGGGTTTATCAAGGCACGGTACTCAAGCTCCTGGATTTTGGCGCCATCGTGAGTGTGCTGCCCGGCAAGGACGGGTTGCTGCACATCTCGCAAATCGCCAACGAGCGTGTCAACAGCGTGGCGGAGCACCTTAAAGAAGGACAGACGGTTAAAGTGAAAGTGCTGGAAGCGGACGATAAAGGCCGGCTGCGTTTGAGTATGAAAGCGGTTGCAGCGGAAACGACGACGACTCAGTAAAGTTTTTTATTCGGAAAACAAAATACGAAGGGGCGGCTCAACGAGCCGCCCCTTACTTTTTCTGTCGGGAAGAGGGGGCTACTTAGCTACCTGTTTCTCCCGCAATTCATCCAGCGTCTTGCAGTCAATGCACAGGGTGGCGGTAGGCCGCGCTTCAAGGCGCTTCAGGCCGATTTCAACGCCACAATTTTCGCAGTGACCGTAATCTCCCGAGTCAATTTTGCTGATGGTTTCATCAATTTTCTTGATGAGCTTGCGCTCACGGTCGCGGTTGCGCAATTCCAGGGCCATGTCGGATTCCTGGCTGGCGCGATCATTAGGGTCGGCAAAAATAGTTGCCTCGTCCTGCATGGTGTGCACGGTGCGGTCTATATCCTGGCCCAACTCGACCTTCAGGGCTTCAAGGATTTTGCGGAAATGCCCAAGCTGTTTCGGGTTCATGTATTCTTCCCCCTTTTTTGGTACATAGGGGGTGAATTGTTTATGTAATTCCGGGGACATCTTCATAGCATCCATAATATGGAAAACCGCCTTGATATCAGAAATTGAATTATACCGCAAGTTCAATTTGCTCAAGCTGATTTTCTCCGCGTGGCGAATTGACCTTTACCCTGGTCAAGAGTATATTTACGCGCTTCCGGGGTGTAGCGCAGCCTGGTAGCGCGCTTGCTTTGGGAGCAAGATGTCGGGAGTTCAAATCTCTCCACCCCGACCAACTTCAAACCCGGTTGGTGTGACCGGTTTTATACTTTCGCGAGCGGTTGCTGCTGTGCCCGTAGCTCAACCGGATAGAGCACCAGCCTTCTAAGCTGGGGGTTGTGGGTTCGATTCCCGCCGGGCACGCCAAATATTCAACCAAAACGCTGCCAGCTTTTTTATCCATGGTGGACGTAGCTCAAAGGTAGAGTCCCGGATTGTGATTCCGGTTGTTGTGGGTTCGAATCCCATCGTCCACCCCACAATTTAATGATTTACCCTTTCTTAGAGCGCAGCAGGCGCTGTTTTTGGCGCTGCCATTCGCGTTCTTTTTCGGCTTCGCGCTTGTTGTGCTGCTTCTTGCCTTTGGCGAGTCCAATCTCCAGTTTTATTTTACCGCGGGTGTAATGAATAGTCAGCGGGATTGCTTCGCTCCTATTGTCGTCTTATTATTGTAAAGTCCAGGTCGTCCGCTTGCAGTTCTGTGTGCTCCCTCGGTGCCACTGGTATAAATGCCGTGGCATCGTCACGTGACGCGCGGCGGTTCCGCTTGCGGCGGTCATACCCGGTCACGCCCCGCTGTGTCGTTGTGCGCCTGTCCTGCTTTCTGCGTGTCTGCATGTATTTGCTCCTACTGACCGTTAAGCTGCTCCAGTTTGTTGCTCGCTCGTTTCGCCTTCTGTGCCGCCGCCCTCTCATGACACATGCCAAATGTGTTACTCCAATAATCTGATTCTCATCGAGTGAGCGAGGCCCACTTTTGTGGACGGGCAAGTTGATGTTACTTTATCAACATTGTTAGGAGAATCCATGAAAAACGATAGGAAATTCAATCCTGCTCTTTTCGCGCGTCTGGCCGATGGCGACGGTTTGGCGCTGATTCAGCGCTGCCGGGCATTGCGCTGAGAATATATTGCGCCTGCGCTCGGCCAATTGCAATGCCGGTTACATCAAGATGGCGCGAATACTGAGGGCGTGACCATCACGTAACCACTTTTAAGCTTTGTGACGCTTTTCTAGACTACGTACCACTAATTTTGGAAATGGCGAGCGTTACAAGGCATTGATTAGTAAAATGCACGAATCCTATGGTTCAGTTGTGATTCCGGTTGTTGTGGGTTCGAATCCCATCGTCCACCCCACAAGATTTATCCTTTCTTAGAGCGCAGCAGGCGCTGTTTTTGGCGCTGCCATTCGCGTTCTTTTTCAGCTTCGCGCTTGTCGTGCTGCTTCTTGCCTTTGGCGAGACCAATCTCCAGCTTTATTTTACCGCGGGTGTAATGAACATCCAGCGGCACCATGGTATAGCCCGCGCGTTCCACCTTGCCGATCAGCTTATTGATTTCCTCGGCACGCAGCAACAATTTGCGGGTGCGCGTGGGGTCGGGCGTGATATGAGTTGATGCGGTCGCCAGCGGGCTGATATGGCAGCCGGTGATGAAAATCTCGTCCTTGTGCACTACCACATAGGCTTCCTTGATCTGGCAGCGGCCGGCGCGGATGGCCTTGACCTCCCAGCCTTTGAGCGCGATCCCTGTCTCGTATTTTTCTTCGATGAAGTAATCGTGGAAGGCTTTTTTGTTCTGAACAATGCTCATAAGGCGCGGACACTGTTAAAATTTGTTGATTTTATCAGCTTTGGAGTGCTATGGCCCGGGTAGATAGATCGGTGCTGGTGGGATATACCGCGCAGCAAATGTTTTCTCTGGTGGACAGGGTAGAAGAATATCCTGAGTTTCTGCCGTGGTGTGCCGGCGCCTCGGTCAGCCGGCGCGACGACAAAATCACTATGGCCACCATTCATCTTGATTACCGTTATCTCAAGCAAAGTTTTTCTACTGAAAATACCAAGCATGCGCCGCATTTGATCGAAATACGGCTGATAAGCGGCCCGTTCCGCCACCTTGAGGGACGCTGGCATTTTATTGAACTGGGAGAAGCGGGTTGCAAAATCGAATTCAGCCTGCATTATGAATTTTCCAGCAAGCTGCTGGAAAAACTGCTGAGCCCGGCGTTCCGGCATATCGCCGACAATTTTGTGGATGGCTTTATCAAGCGTGCTGAAAATATTTACGGTTAAATGAGCAACGAGATCACCATCGAAGTAGCCTATGCCGATACGCGCAGCCAGACTATTTTGCGTCTGCGAGTGAAAAGCGGTACCACGGTTGGCGAGGCGATAAAACAATCGGGCGTTCTGGAGCAATATCCGGAAATTGATCTGGGCCTGAATAAAGTGGGTATTTTCGGCAAGCTGGCAAGGACAGATACGATGTTGCGCGACCGGGACCGGGTGGAAATCTACCGTGCATTGATTGCCGATCCCAAAGAGGCCCGCCGGCGGCGGGCGCAGGCAGCTAAAAGAGGCAGGAAATAATCCGGGTTATTTTTTCGGGTTGCACCAGAAATCTACGGCTTTTTGCGTATTCGCGATTTCCTGTGGGCGTGCAT
Source organism: Burkholderiales bacterium (assembly GCA_036522275.1). Classification (GTDB taxonomy): domain Bacteria; phylum Pseudomonadota; class Gammaproteobacteria; order Burkholderiales; family JAHFRG01; genus JAHFRG01. Next base: position 23,936 of record DATDGC010000057.1, read on the forward strand.
TGTCATCGAGGTATGCGCGCTCGCCTTTTTCGTTATATACGGTGACGCGCTGCCCTGTCTGCAGGGACTGCAGACTGCTGCGCGCTTGTTCGCAGTTTTGCTGGGCTACCTTGGCTTCGGCCAGCGCTTTTTCATCTTTTGCGCGTTTTGCCTCAGCTTCCGCTTGGCGCTTGCGGAATTCCGCGCCCTCTTCGATGTAGGTTTTGGGACCGGCTGATTTGGGCGCGGCCTTCCCCGTGCCGGGAGCCTCGGTGCCGCTCGTTCCGGATTTGATGCCCAGGGTTTGCTCCTCTTTGATGGTTTCCGGAGCTGGCTGATCGGAATAATGAACAGTTCCGTCGGCGTCCACCCATTTGTAGACCTCGCAGTACGCACTTGTCGTGGCCAACAATGCCAACACAATTAAGCTCAATATACGCAGCATGATGCGGCTCCTAAAACAGGTTTCTTAAGTGTATGCCAATTGGCTGGTAAATAGTAGTGTGAATTTAACAGCTAAACATCAGGATTGGTTGACCCGGCAAAGCGTTGCTAACCCGACCAACGTCGTATTTACCGACTGACGCATGTTGCGTATAATAGTATTTTGCAAAGGAACAAAATATGCGAGTAGTTCAAAAAGCATTTACCTTTGACGATGTTCTGCTGGTTCCCGCCCACTCCACAGTCCTGCCGCGCGACGTAAGCCTCTCCACGCAACTCACCCGCGCCATTACTCTTGATATCCCGCTGATCTCTTCGGCCATGGACACCGTGACCGAAGCGCGCCTTGCCATTGCCGTGGCGCAAGAGGGCGGCGTCGGCATTATTCATAAGAACATGCAACCCAAGGCGCAGGCCACGGAAGTGGCCAAGGTCAAGCGTTTTGAGAGCGGGGTGGTGAAAGACCCGATTACTATTTCCCAGAACATGAAAGTGCGTGATGTGGTTAACCTCACGCAGCAGCACAAGATTTCCGGTTTGCCGGTGGTCGACGGCACCCGCGTCGTCGGCATCGTTACCAACCGCGATTTGCGCTTTGAGACCAACCTCGACCAGCCGATCAAAAACATCATGACCCCACGCGAGCGGCTGGTGACGGTGAAAGAAGGTGCGAGCCGCGAGGAGGCGCTGAAACTGATGCACAAATACCGTTTGGAGCGGGTATTGGTGATAAACGACAATTTTGAGCTGAAAGGGCTGATCACGGTCAAGGACATCCTTAAATCCACTGAACACCCAAGCGCATGCAAGGATGAACTTGGCCGGTTGCGGGTGGGCGCGGCGGTGGGCGTGGGCGAAGATGCGGAAGAGCGGGTCGAATGTCTCGTCGAGTCGGGCGTTGATGTGATCGTGGTGGACACCGCCCACGGCCATGCGCAGAACGTGCTGGATCGCGTGAAATGGGTAAAGAAGAACTTTCCGCGAACCCAGGTCATTGGCGGCAACATCGCCACGGCGGAAGCGGCCAAGGCGATGGTGGATCACGGCGCAGATGGTGTGAAAGTTGGAATCGGGCCCGGTTCGATTTGCACCACGCGCATCGTCGCCGGTATCGGCGTGCCGCAAGTCACCGCGATTCAGAACGTGGCGCAAGCGCTCAAGAATAGCGAAATTCCGGTAATTGCGGATGGCGGCATACGTTACTCAGGTGATATCGCCAAAGCCATCGCTGCAGGCGCGCATGTGGTGATGCTCGGCGGTTTGTTTGCCGGCACCGAAGAAGCGCCGGGGGAAATCGAATTGTTCCAGGGGCGCTCGTACAAATCCTATCGCGGAATGGGCTCGCTCGGCGCCATGCAGCAGGGATCGAGCGACCGCTATTTCCAGGACCCCGAGATGAACGCCGACAAACTGGTGCCGGAAGGTGTCGAAGGCCGGGTGCCCTACAAAGGCAGTGTGGTGGCGGTGATACAGCAGCTCACGGGAGGTTTGCGCGCCAGTATGGGCTATCTCGGCTGTCTCAATATTACCGAAATGCGCACCAAAGCCCAATTCGTTGAAATCACTTCCGCGGGCATACGCGAATCACATGTTCACGACGTGCAGATCACCAAGGAGGCGCCGAATTACCACATCGAGTGAGGCGCGGAAAATTGCATGACATGGCGCCTCGACACTCACGCCTTGCAATGACGCATCAAAAAATCCTCATCCTTGATTTCGGTTCCCAGTACACGCAGCTGATCGCGCGCCGCGTGCGTGAGACCAAAGTTTACTGCGAACTGCACCCCTACGACGTAGGTGAAAGATTCATCCGCAAATTCAACCCGCGCGGCATCATTCTATCCGGCGGCCCGTCCTCGGTGATCGAAGGGGACACGCCGCGCGCACCGCAGGTCGTGTTCGAGATCGGCGTGCCGGTGCTGGGAATCTGCTACGGCATGCAGACCATGGCGGCGCAGCTCGGCGGCGAGGTGGAAAACGCTCTGGTGCGAGAATTCGGTTATGCCGAAGTGCGTGCAAGAGGGCATTCCGAATTGTTGCGGGAAATCCAGGACCGGACCAATATGGAAGGCCACAGTTTGCTCGACGTGTGGATGAGTCATGGCGACCAAGTGAATGTACTGCCTGGCGGTTTTAAAGTCATCGCCAACAACGTCGCTACACCGATTGCCGCAATGGCTGACGAAAGCCGCAAGCTTTACGGGTTGCAGTTTCATCCTGAAGTAACCCACACGCCGCAAGGCAAACGCATCATCGAGCGCTTCGTGCACGAGGTTTGCGGGCTCAAGGGCGACTGGAACATGCCCGATTATTTGGAAGAGGCGGTTGCCAAAATCCGCAACGAAGTGGGCAAGGAGGAAGTTTTACTTGGACTATCCGGCGGCGTGGATTCGGCAGTCACCGCCACGCTGCTGCATAGGGCTATCGGCAAGCAACTAACCTGCGTCTTTGTGGACAATGGGCTGCTGCGGCTCAATGAAGCCAAGCAGGTCATGGATACCTTCAGCCTCAATCTGGGTGTCAAGGTCATTCAGGTGGATGCATCCAACAAATTCTTGAAAAAGCTTTCAGGAGTTTTTGATCCGGAACAGAAGCGCAAAATCATCGGCAGGGAATTTATTGAAGTGTTCCAGCGTGAGGCGAAGAAGCTTCGGCAGGTCAAATGGCTCGCCCAAGGAACGATTTACCCCGACGTGATTGAATCCGCCGGCGCCAAGACCAAAAAGGCGCAGTCCATCAAATCGCATCACAACGTTGGCGGCCTGCCGAAAACATTGCATCTGAAACTGCTCGAGCCGCTGCGTGAATTGTTCAAGGACGAAGTGCGCGAATTGGGCTTGGCGTTGGGCTTGCCGCGGGAAATGGTTTACCGCCACCCGTTCCCTGGACCGGGGCTGGGCGTGCGTATCGTGGGTGAGGTGAAAAAGCAATATGCCGATTTATTGCGGCGCGCCGACGCCATTTTCATCGAAGAGTTGCGCGCGACACCTTACCTTACCTCCCCATCACAGGGGGAGGGGCAGGGCGGGAGTCGAAATATACCCAAGAATTGGTACGACGCCACTGCGCAAGCCTTCGCGGTGTTCCTGCCGGTGAAATCGGTAGGGGTGATGGGCGATGGCCGGACTTATGAATATGTCGTGTGCCTGCGCGCAGTCACTACCCAGGACTTCATGACCGCGCAGTGGGCGGAGCTTCCTCACGCGTTACTCTCGAAAGTCTCCAACCGCATCATCAACGAAGTGCGCGGCATCAACCGCGTGGTGTACGACATTTCCGGTAAGCCGCCGGCGACCATCGAGTGGGAATAACGGCCCGGTTGAGCAATCGGCGAAAAGCGAGCGAAGCGTTGCAGATAGCCGCTCCACTTGAACTTGATGCCAGGGTTCATGCTAGCCTGCATGCCCAAGACTGCAAGAGATGCCGTTCACTCAGGCGTCGATTATTTACTGCTGCCACCCGTGAGATCAGAAGGGAATCTGGAAGAGCCGTATCGGATGACCAATGTCGCGAGCGTGAGCAACAGGATCGCTCCCGGAATAAAGAGAATGCTCTGATCGGGGTGGTGATTAATTTGTATGTCGGCGATCAACATCCTTGTCAAAGCCGTAATCGCTACATAGATCAGAAACCGGACCGGCATGTGGTTGGTCTTGAAATAGATGCCGACCATTGCCCCGAGTTCGAGGTAGATAAACAGAAGCAGGATATCCTCGATCGAGGCGTGACTCTTCGTCACCATCCCGTAGAACGCGAACGCCGCTGACCATACAATGGCACCCCCGATGGCAAACAATGCCAGATAATGGAAAGCGTCAACCAATAGATTGCCGACAATCTCCGAGAACCTGTTGATCTTTTGGCGAAGCATGTCGGCCTGCTGTAGTTTCATAGTCAGTTTCCTCCCCGAATTCTGCGGCCCTCTATTCTGAGCCTTAACCAGAAATAACTACCCAGAATTAATTACACCAAATCCTACATGATTTTGTCATCCTGCACTAGAATCAAGGCGTTGATTTACGCCTGCGTGATGAACAAGGGGGCCGGGGTGCGCACACTCAGCTGGAACGTTTGCAGACGTTTCATGAACATAACCTGTGATATTCTGAAAAACAGTCCTCTAAGTAAAAATGACCAATACGATTGACGACGAGTTAATGCGTGAGGCGCTGGCAATGGCGCAACAAGCCCGGTTGGCCAATGAGGTTCCGGTCGGGGCAGTAGTGGTGAGCAACGGTGAAATTATCGGCCGCGGTTTTAATGCGCCCATTTCAAAAAATGACCCGAGCGCGCATGCTGAAATTCAGGCCCTGCGCGATGCCGCTGCGCAAATTGGCAACTACCGATTGTCCGATTGTACGCTTTACGTGACACTCGAGCCTTGCCCCATGTGCGCGGGCGCCATCATGCAGGCGCGCATTACGCGCCTCATTTACGGTGCGGCGGATCCGAAGGCTGGCGCTTGCGGCAGTGTGGTAAATCTATTTCAGGAATCGCGGCTCAATCATCACACGCAGGTGGTGGGCGGCGTGCTCGCTGACGAATGCGGTGAAAAGCTGAGGCGTTTTTTCGCGGAACGCCGCGGAGCAGAAAACTGATGGCAAAAATCGTTGTGAGCCTGCCGCAGCAAACTCTGACTTTGCTCGATGAGCAGGGCAGGGAGGTGAGCCGCTATCGGGTTTCCGCCTCAAAAAAAGGCGCGGGAGAATTGAACGGCAGCTACTGCACGCCTCGCGGGCTGCACGTGATTCGCGCCAAAATCGGCGCCGGCCTGCCGGTGAACACAGTATTTGTCGACCGCCGTCCCACCGGCGAAATTTACACGCACGAACTCGCCAAGCTCCATCCCGACCGCGATTGGATTCTGACGCGCATTCTCTGGCTTTCCGGCTGCGAAGTCGGATTCAACCGGCTAGGCAACGTTGACACCATGCGTCGTTATATTTATATCCACGGCAGCCCGGACAGCGTGGAAATGGGCAAGCCTGGCTCAATAGGCTGCATCAGGATGCGCAATCAGGATTTGCTGGGACTCTTCGATACAGTAGCGGTCGGCACCCCTGTGGAAATCCGCGAACGCTAGCCCCTTTCGGTCATCCTTTCTTGTATTCACTCGAATTGCGCCGCAGCATTTTTTAAAGCTCTAATAGCTTATCTAAAACAATATGATGCATATGTGTACAAAATCAATTGTGCATTGCACCATGCTATGCTAGACTTAACTTATGCCATTGATTTTATTGTGAAGGAACATGTGCATGAGACTAGCGAGCAAGGTTGCGATAATAACGGGTGCCGGACGCGGCATCGGGCAGGCCACTGCCATAAAGTTTGCCAAGGAAGGTGCGAAGGTCATCGCCTGTGATTTGACACCGGAATGGCTGGACGAGACGGTGCAGAAAGTCAAGGCCGGAGGCGGCGAGGCCATGGGTTTTGTCGTTGATGTGCGCGACAAATCCAGTATCGAAAGCATGGTCAGTACGGTGGTGAAAAAATACGGTCGTATAGACTGCTTGGTGAACAACGCCGGCATTGTCATGGACAGCCAGCTTAAGAACATGACCGAAGAGCAATTCGACATGGTAATTGATATAAACCTCAAAGGTGTTTACAACTGTACCAGGGCGGTGGTGGACATCATGCTGCGGCAGAATTCAGGAGTGATCCTCAACGCGTCCTCTATCGTCGGACTATATGGCAATTTTGGCCAGACCAATTATGCGGCGAGCAAATTCGGCGTGATCGGGATGGTCAAGACCTGGGCCCGGGAATTGGGTAAAAGGGGTATCCGCACCAACGCAGTCTGTCCTGGGTTCATTGAAACCCCCATTTTGAGCTCGATGCCGGATCGAGTGCTGAGAGCCATCGAGGAGAGAGTGCCGCTGGGCCGCCTCGGCAGGCCGGAAGAAATTGCCAACACCTATGCCTTCCTCGCCTCCGACGAGGCGAGCTACATCAACGGCGCTGTTATCGAAGTGGGCGGAGGCCTCACGATTTAGTAGACCGATGCAAAACTACTACGCTTGACACAACTTTGTTGCTCAAGGCTCAAAAATCCTCATTTACTTCCGTGTAAACTCCGGTTTTTTCGCCTCTCTCGCCGCGTTCTGCCTACGCTCGTAACGTTTTTCATCGGTCTGTTACTTTTGTCCCTCAAACAGTTTCTTCAGCTTGTCCCGGTTAGGGGAGAACACCACGCCTTTCTCTGTGATAAGCCCGCTCACCAATTCCGCAGGAGTTACGTCGAACGCCGGGTTGCGTACTTTTGCCCCTTTGGCCGCCCATTGTGTCTGGCGGAATCCCGAAACCTCGGAAGATGAGCGCTCTTCGATGGGAATCTCGGCGCCACTGGCAACGCCGAGATCTATACTGGAAAGCGGACAGGCGACATAAAAAGGAATATGGTGCCGCTGCGCCAGCACCGCCAGCATGTAAGTGCCGATCTTGTTAGCCACGTCCCCGTTCGACGCCACGCGGTCGGTGCCGACGATCACCACATCAATTTCTCCGCGGCTCATCAAATGCCCCGCCATATTGTCGGTAATCAGCGTCACCGGAATGTTTTCTTGAACCAGTTCCCAGGCGGTAAGCCGCGCGCCTTGCAGAAAAGGGCGTGTTTCACCGGTAATTACGTTGACTCTTTTGCCTGCTTCCACCGCTGAACGGATGACTCCCAGCGCAGTGCCATGACCAGAGGTGGCAAGCGCCCCGGCGTTGCAATAGGTAAGAATTCTTGCGTTATCTTTAATGAGCGCCACGCCATACTTGCCAATAGCGCGGTTCACACGTAGGTCTTCAGCTTGAATAGCCTGTGCCTCACTTAAAAGTTTTTCTGCAATTACCGCATGACTCTGGTGCTTTACCGTGTTCCAGGCTTCTCGCATGCGCTGCAACGCCCAGAATAGATTCACCGCAGTAGGCCGGCTACGCGCAAGATCGGTAAAGCCTTTTTCCAGAGCCGATTCAAAATCTTTTTCCGATAGGTGCTCCAAGCGCCGCGCTTCCAATGCGATGCCATAGGCTGCGGCGCAACCAATTGCAGGCGCGCCTCTCACCACCATGTCGCGTATGCCGTCGGCGACAGCTGCTGCAGAATCAAAGCTCACATATTCAAACCGCTCGGGAAGAATGCGCTGGTCTATCATTTCCAGCTTGTTGTCCCGCCAGCGCAGGGTTTCGACTTTGCTATTAGCTTGGGTCATTGATTCAAATGACCCGCTCATTGCCGCCGTCTACCGGCACCTGCGCAGCAGTGGTTTTGGCAAACAGCGGGCCACACATTTCGGCGGCAAGTTCAGCAACATCGTGGCTCGTGACTTCGGTCCTCAGCACATTATTTATCTTGTATTGCTTGACGCTGAGGCCGTATTGCGCGGCGCGCGCGGCGAGTACTTGTTCGCTCCATATGGCGGTATCGAACACCGCGTTGGGGTGAATAATATTGATACGTATGCTATCTGCACCCCATTCCAATGCTGCCACCCTGGCGAGTTGAATGAGCGCTGCTTTGGAAGCGGAGTAGGCAGCAGCCCCTGGCCCCGGCGCGGGGACATTCTTCGAGCCGATGATCACCACGCGGCCGCCTTTAAGGGAGAGTTTCAGCAAAGGATGGCATTCGCGCAGCATCAACAGATTGGCATCGAGGTTAATATTCATCACCTTGCGCCATTCCTCTCCGTGCAATGCTTCGATGCGGCGGCTTGCCGGGAAAATTCCGGCATTGAGTACCAGCATGTCGAGACCGCCGAAGGCCTTGACCCCGGATTCAAGCGCGTTTGCCACAGCTTTTTCGCTTGTTATATCGCAACGCACGCCCAAAAAATCGCTGCGTTTGTGCATCTGTTCAATAGCCGGATTCAAATCGAGTCCGATGACTGCCGCGCCGCGCACAAGAAGGGAATCCACGCATGCCTTGCCTATGCCTGAGGCTGCGCCGGTGACCAAAGCGATTTCGCCGGTGAACACCGGCGGCTTGCCGCTTTTCTTGAGTTTGGCCTGCTCGAGGTCCCAGTATTCGACTTCGAACAATTCTTTTGCGGGAAGCGCGCGATAACCTCCCAAAGCCATGGCGCGCAAAATGATTTCGATGGTATGCAAATAAATTTCTGCGACAATGGCCGCATCTTTAGCGGTTTGCCCCACTGTGCACAGGCCAAGCTCCGCATCGAGAATTACCCGCGGCGCGGGATCCAGCATGGTTTTCTTGTCCTTGGCCGCACGCACGTATTGGTGGAAATATTCCCGGTACAGCCTGGCATATGACTCAACATTCCTTCCCAGCATCGGCAGCCGTTTGGTGCGGATAACATGATCGGGTGTAGCCGGGCCTTGCTGTGAAATTTTCGCAACATTCTTGCGCCGTGCGAATGCCAAGGTTTGGTTATTGGTGCAGGTGCTGAGAATGGCGGGGAAACCCGCAACCTTTGAAATCTCCTTGCGCAACGAGGTAAGTTCCATTCTCAACGGTTTTTTGGGAATGCCGCTGGTCCGAGAAATGATTTTCCAGGCGCCTTTCCTGGCCAGGTATCTTTCGGCGCGCGCTACCAGGGAAATCATGCGTTCATAGGATTCTCTGGCGGTAGCGCCGAAAGAAAAAATGCCGTGGTTCATGAGCACCATGCCTATGGTGCCGCGTTTTGTTTCTTTGGCAAATTGCCTAACACACACCCGCGCCAGGTCGAAGCCCGGCATCACATAAGGAATTATCACCACGCTCTCGCCATAGATTTCCCTGATGTGTTCCTTGCCATTTGCCGTGTTGGTGACGGCGATCACCGCATCAGCGTGGGTGTGGTCTACGTACTTGTAGGGAAGAATCGCGTGCAGAATGGTCTCGATCGAAGGCGCAGGAGCTGAAGCGCGCGTCATATGTGTTTTCAGTTCATTCACCATTTGCGGATCGGAGAGTGCATCAAGCTCGGCAAGACGCAGCAAGTGGGGCAGGCGTACCGGAGAAAAACCGGCAGCTTCTATGGTTTCTAAATCCCAGCCGCTGCCTTTGACGTAAAGGATGTCTTCCTCTTTTCCAAGGATATTGCGTTCCCTGATCTTGACCGAGGTATTGCCGCCGCCGTGCAGCACCAGAGATTTGTCCCGACCCAGCAGGCGCGAAGTGTAAACGCGCAAACCCAGGTCGCCTTTGAACCCTGCCGCTTCCCTGTCGTTCCATAAGCTTTTCATGGTTTAATCTCTTGGTTGATGGCGCATTATATATTTGTCTGTGAGGAGAATTCACCAAACATACATAAAAGTTACCACTTATGGACGCGGGTATTGCTCATGTAAAAATGACGCTACGCCTGTGAACCTATGGGTTGAATCACAAACTCATGGCTTACAGTACCAGCCTCGACACCTCGCTCAAACGTGCGCTCGCTGAACTTTATTCGCTGGTCTGTGCCGATGAAGAGCAGGGTGGATGAGCGCGTACCATAATTCGGGGAAATGATGAATGCGGGGGAGAGCATCCGCTCCCATTCCAACCCTACCTCTGTATCCGGCAATTCAGCATCAGCCGGAATATGGCGCTCCGCGAGCACAGCAAACAGCGCTTCTGAATCGGGCGGTTGGCCGGTAGCGAAAAGCGCGGCTAACTCGGACTTGCCGCGCTCCACCTTGGGCCAAGGCGTATTCAGCAAGTGGTTGCTCAAGCCGTAGAATCCCGGCGCAAGTCGTTTCAGTTCGCAGCTATGGTTTGAGTAGTAGTAAATTTCGCCTGCATCTCCAATCAGCAAATTGAATCCGTCGTAGTCGTCCGCACGTAGCACAAGCTGGCGCAAATAATCTTCGGCCGTTTCATTTCCCTGCAGGAAATCGCTGACCAGCCTGCCGCGTGAAGGGGCGTTTTTCTTCTGTGCAAAACCTTTCCTGAAATTGGTCACCGCCGCAAAGCGCCCGTCCCGTGTCACGCCCAGCCAGGTGCCCCCCATGCGCAAATCGCGCCCGCCAAGCACCGAAGAAGTGTCCTTCCAGAACCCCGCCGCAGCAGTGGGGCGGTCGTAAAATTCGTCACGGTTCGCCAGAAACAGCAGCGGGTAACGAGAGATTACTTTATGCGCGAACAGTGCCAGGCACATTCAGAGCCTCAAACATAATGAAACGAATAGTGCGACGGCGTCGGTTTCGGATGCAGGCTGCGAAGCGAGCCGTGCAGTTGGGCCATTCTTCCAATAAGCGGCGAGCGACAAAAGCATGCGCCGAAATCCGCCGCCGTCCCCAAGGGTTGCGGCCAAAAAGCGCGCCTGCTTTGTTGCTCGGCTTACTCGATGTCCCGGCATCGAGTTGCGCCTCGCGTCGCGCATCCACCGCTTTTTGGCCAGCAACGCAAATCCGTTTCATTATGTTTGAGGCTCTACGTTGAAACACTCGGTATGCCGCTGCGAGCCAGGCTCAAGTAATTGGCGTATGTGGTATTCTTCGACAACATGCATCAAGGCATCCTCGAAGCTCTCCGCGTCGGCAACATTTTCGTACACTTCCATCCACAACAGCGGCTCATCCCGTTTTTCCAGCAGGCGTCCCGCTACCCCGGTCTGATTGTGCAAAGCCGCTTGCATTTCGTGGATGCGCGCTTTCAGTACGGCTGCGTTGGCAGGCTCCACCCGGTAATAAATGTAGAAATTAACCTGCATCACACGGTGTAAGGAAGAGGCAGCCATTTCAGAACAGGGCCGCCCGGCGATTTCCAGTGAACATCATCAGCATGGGCGCTGGTAATTTGAATCACTGCCAGCACATCATACCCGCCCTCGGGCGAAGCAGCGGCATTGACGATCATGCCGCTTGCCTGGCCTTGTGCATCTCCGCTGAAAAGTTCCTCTCCAGGCTTCGGGGAGGTTTCGCTGCGGATATTGGCGGGATACATGCGCCGTTTGAGCATCCCCAGGTGCTGAGTGCGCGCGATGATTTCCTGCCCGGGATAACAACCTTTGTTGAAGTTGACTGCGCCAATGATTTCCATATTCAGCATTTGCGGCACGAATTGCTCTTGGGTCGCCGGTGCGATAACCGGGATGCCGTTACGAATGTTGAGCCAGTCCCAGCACTGATATCCCGCCGCTGTGGCGCTGCGGCTTAGCTTTTCCCATAACGCCGGCGCTTGCTCAGAAGCGGTGATGATTTGAAAGCGGTCAGGTGATAAGCGGATCAGCGTCACTGATTCGTCATGTGCTGCTCCAAGCACCGGCTGCGGAATGGTGCCAAAGCATTTTTTCGCCAGCGTTTCGGCGTTGTTTCCGGCGAGGCCCAGGGGTATGTAGGTGCTGCTTGCATCGCTTATTTTTACTTTGGAGCGCAACACAAATTTTGCGAGCCGGCTTTGAATGCTCTCGCGCAAACCGCCATGAAGCTGGGCGAAATAGCCTTCGGCTGATTGCCATAGCAGGAAACTCGCGAGCATGCGCCCTTTGGGAGTGCAGTAACTGCTGTATTGAGCTGTTGCCGCGGTGAGTTTTTGGACGTCGCTGGAAAGCTGGTTATGCAGAAAAGCCCGGCTGTCTTCCCCGGAAAAATACAGCAGACTGAAATGCGAGAGGTCGCAGAGTATAGTGCCCGTTTGTGCGGCGTGAAGTTCCGCCCGCGGATCGCCAAAATGGCTGACCGCGTGGTTTTCAATTCTCGCGCCTGCGTTTTGTAAATGCTGTTGCCAGTCTGCGTGCATGAGAAGGAGGGGAATCCAAGCCAGAGCACACCATTCTAACAAAGCCCATGCGACTTGGCTTTCAGGACAGGCATGATTAATTGTTACCTATGGCTTTTTGCGCTATCATATTGCACATAACTTACTGGCCATTTCATGACCAAGTATATTTTTGTAACCGGTGGCGTGGTTTCCTCCCTGGGTAAAGGGATCGCTGCCGCCTCCCTCGCAGCCATTCTCGAATCCCGCGGCATCAAAATCACCCTCCTCAAACTTGACCCGTACATCAACGTGGACCCGGGCACCATGAGCCCGTTCCAGCATGGGGAAGTGTTCGTCACCGAAGATGGCGCAGAAACCGATCTGGATCTCGGCCACTATGAGCGATTCGTCAACGCCAAGATGAGCAAGCGCAACAATTTCACCACCGGCCAGATTTACGAAAGCGTGATTAAAAAAGAGCGGCGCGGCGATTATCTTGGCGGCACGGTGCAGGTGATCCCGCATATAACCGACGAAATTCAGAGTTTCATCCAGCAGGGGGCAAACGACGCCGCGGTCGCCATTGTTGAAATCGGCGGCACGGTAGGGGATATCGAATCGCTGCCTTTCCTCGAAGCGATCCGCCAGATGAGCATCAAGCTGGGTCGCCACAATACCTGCTTTATTCATCTTACTTTAGTGCCCTATATTGCTTCAGCGGGCGAGATCAAAACCAAGCCAACTCAGCATTCGGTGAAAGAACTGCGCGAGATTGGTATTCAGCCCGACATCCTGTTATGCCGAGCTGACCGCCCTCTGCCTGATGATGAGCGCAGGAAAATCGCATTATTTACCAACGTGGAAGTGGAAGCAGTGATTTCCGCGATGGATGTGGACAGCATCTACAAAATACCCGGCATGCTGCAGCGGCAGCACCTTGATGACATCGTTTGCAGAAAGCTCGATATCAGCGCGCCGCCCGCCGATTTGCGCGCTTGGGATAAATTGATAGACGCCCTGGAGCATCCGCTGCACACGGTGGATATCGCGCTGGTTGGCAAATATGTGGACTTGACCGAGTCCTACAAATCTCTCTCTGAGGCGCTCGCTCACGCCGGTATCCATACCCGCAGCAAAATCAACATTCACTATATCGACTCGGAAAACTTGGAAACCCAAGGCACGGCTTGTCTCGATAATATGCACGCAGTCCTGGTGCCGGGCGGGTTTGGCAAGCGCGGGGTGGAGGGCAAGATCAAGGCGATACGCCACGCTCGTGAGAAGGGTGTGCCTTATCTGGGCATCTGCCTCGGCATGCAACTTGCGGTGATTGAATACGCACGGCACAAGGCGGGAATGGAAGGTGCCCACAGCACCGAATTCGACGCCCAAACGCCATATCCGGTGATTGCGCTGATCAGCGAATGGCGCAACCGCAACGGTAAAGTGGAAATACGCGACGCTCATTCCGACCTCGGCGGAACCATGCGCCTGGGTGGCCAGGAGTGCCTGCTGCAACGCGGCAGCTTGGTGCGGCAGATTTACGGTGCCGAGAGGGTAGTGGAACGGCACCGTCATCGCTACGAGGTCAATAACCATTTCGTGCCGCGGCTTGAGCAGGCGGGCTTGCGGATTGGCGGGGTTTCTGTCACCGAAGACTTGTGCGAAGTGATCGAGCTGGCTGATCACCCCTGGTTTATCGCCTGCCAGTTCCATCCCGAATTCACTTCCACTCCCAGAGCCGGCCACCCCCTGTTCAAGGCGTTTGTCGAGGCGGCACTGCGTTATTCAAGCGCATGCGCAGACAGCGCCAAGCAGTTGAGTGTGGTTCGATGAAGCTGTGCGGCTTTGATGCCGGACTCGAACACCCCTTGTTTTTGATTGCTGGCCCCTGTGTCATCGAATCGCGGCAACTAGCACTCGATACAGCGGGTGCGCTCAAGGAAATCTGCCATGATGTTGGCGTACCATTCATTTATAAATCCTCTTACGATAAGGCGAATCGCAGCTCAGGTAAATCGTTTAGAGGCATTGGGATAGATAAAGGTCTTGAGATTTTACATGAGGTTAAATCTCAGATCAAAGTCCCGGTGCTAACCGATGTTCACGAAATCGCCGATGTCGAGGAGGTGGCAGCGATGGTGGATGTGTTGCAAACCCCGGCATTCCTGTGCCGTCAGACAGATTTCATTAATGCCGTGGCGAGCGCAGGCAAGCCGGTGAATATCAAGAAAGGCCAGTTTCTCTCGCCGGGTGAAATGAAAAACGTAGTGGAAAAAGCAAGGGAAGCGAGCGGCAGGGACAACATCATGGTGTGCGAGCGCGGAGTGTCGTTTGGCTACAATAACTTGATTTCCGACATGCGCTCGCTGATGGTGATGCGCGAGACCGGTTGCCCGGTAGTATTCGACGCCACGCATTCGGTGCAGCTGCCCGGAGGCCAGGGTAGTAAAAGCGGTGGTCAGCGCGAGTTTGTGCCGCTGCTGGCGCGGGCGGCGGTAGCAAGCGGCATTTCCGGGATTTTCATGGAGACCCATCCTGACCCCGACAAGGCCTTATCGGACGGCCCCAACTCCTGGCCACTCAAACACATGCGCGAGCTGTTGCACACTTTGAAGGCGCTGGATGAACTGGTGAAACAACACGGTTTTGCTGAGCAGGCTATTCAGGAAAAGCATATTAAGCGTGCATTAAAAGGTAAATCATGAGTGCCATCGTAGATGTAGTTGCGCGGGAAATTCTGGACTCGCGCGGAACTCCGACAGTTGAAGCGGATGTTTTGTTGGAATCAGGGGTGCTGGGACGCGCCGCGGTACCGTCCGGTGCTTCCACCGGAAAGAAAGAGGCAATTGAATTGCGCGATGGCGACAAGCAGCGCTATTTCGGCAAAGGCGTGCTCAAAGCGGTGGAAAACATCAACACCGAAATATGCGAAGCGATCATCGGGCTGGACGCTGTCGAGCAAGGCTTTATTGACCGCACCTTGATTGATCTTGACGGAACTGAAAACAAATCACGCCTGGGGGCGAATGCCATACTTGCAGTTTCCGTGGCAGTGGCCAAAGCTGCGGCGGAAGAATCCGGCTTGCCGCTGTACCGCTACTTCGGCGGCTCAGGGCAGATGCTTATGCCGGTGCCGCAGATGAACGTGATCAACGGTGGGGCGCATGCCAATAACAATATTGACATGCAGGAGTTCATGCTGATTCCGCTGGGCGCAAAAAGCTTTCGCGAGGCACTGCGCTACGGCGCAGAAGTGTTTCACACATTGAAAAAATTGATTGACGAAAAAGGCATGCCCACCACCGTCGGCGACGAAGGCGGCTTTGCACCCAATCTTGAAAACAATGAGGCGGCGCTGCAATTGATAGTGCAGGCGATAGAAAAAGCAGGCTATCGGCCTGGAGCCGACGTGGCAATCGGACTGGACTGCGCAAGCTCGGAGTTTTTTAAAAACGGCAAATATGAACTCGCCGCTGAAGGCATGAGCCTCAATTCCAAGCAATTCAGCGATTATCTGGCCGCCTGGGTGGCCAAGTATCCGATTCTCAGCATTGAGGACGGCATGGCGGAAACCGATTGGGAAGGCTGGAAGACGCTGACCCGGCGTTTGGGTAATTCCGTGCAACTGGTGGCTGACGATATATTTGTCACTAACACTAAAATCATTTCTGAAGGCATCAAACAGGAGATCGCCAATTCGGTGCTCATCAAGATCAATCAGATCGGCACGCTTACCGAAACCTTTGCCGCCATCGAACTCGCCAGGCATTCCGGTTATACCGTGGTGATTTCGCATCGTTCCGGCGAGACCGAGGACACCACGATCGCGGATATCGCGGTCGGCACCAATGCCATGCAGATCAAAACAGGTTCGCTTTCACGCTCCGACCGTTTGGCCAAATACAACCAGCTGCTGCGGATCGAGGAGGATTTGGGCGATACGGCGGTTTATGCCTGCCGCAACGCCTTTTACCAGTTGCGCTGAATGAAGCTCGTTACCCTGGTTCTGATTGCCCTCATCACCGCGTTGCAATACCCGTTGTGGCTGGGCAAAGGCAGTTGGTCGAGAGTTTGGGAAGTGGATCGGCAGTTGCACGAGCAAACCCAGGCCAACCAGAAACTGCAGGCGAGGAACGCTGGGCTGGATGCCGAAGTGCGCAACCTCAAGCAGGGCCTGGAGGCGATTGAGGAGCGTGCTCGCTCGGAACTCGGCATGATCAAGCAGGACGAAATCTTTTTCCAGATCCTGGAAGACAAACAAAAAGCCAATTGAAGCGTATCAGCGTGCCACGCGCCACAGCCGTGGCGGGGTTTTGCTGATGCCCACGCCAAGCAGTTTCCCCATCATGTTCCTCCCGGCACTTGCTGGGCAAGTCAAACTGGCAGTTTAATCACGGCACTAAGTAACTAATTATTCGACAATACCTCTCGCGCAAAATTCAGCCAAGGGTTACAATGGCCCAAGACGTGGTGAAACGCGTTATGAAAGATTGAGGAATAGTTGAGAAATTTGCAGGTTTTTTTGGATAAACCGTTGATCAGGAACCAATGAGCACACCGTTGGTGCTGTCACTCGATGTCGCTGGCCTTCCGCGCCGCTGGATAAACACGGAAGAGGCGGTGCTTTACTACGCGCGTAACCTAGTCACCTGGTCGCTGGGAAACCCGGTATGCGTGTACCGGGGAGGCATTTCCAGGCTGACCGGCAGGCGTTCGGAAATTGCGCCCAAGCCTATTATCGCAGTACGAGGCAAAGTACATACCGCGCATTTCGAGACCGAGCCGTGGCTCAACCGCGATACACTGTTCCGGCGCGACCGGCATATTTGCGCGTTTTGCGGCGGACAGTACCACGCGCACGATCTCACCAAAGACCATGTAACACCGACTTCAAGAGGCGGCAGTGACCGCTGGACCAATGTAGTGACGGCCTGCCGTACCTGCAACGAACTCAAGTCCAACCGCACGCCGGAAGAGGCGGGGATGAAACTCCTCTACGTGCCTTACGCTCCAAACCGCTATGAGGGCATGATACTGGCAAACCGCCATATTCTTGCCGACCAGATGGATTATCTCCTCGCGCACGTTCCCAAAAACAGCAGGCTGTGGTCGGGCAGGGCATAGCCCGTATTCACGGCGCTTGGTGCATGATGCAGCAAGCGCAGCACTTCGGGATGTGGACGGAATGCGTTCCGGTTAACCTGGGCGATGCACCAGTTCGATAACTTCATCGAACTAATCCTGGAGTAAGGCTTGCGCGTTTAATCAGTATTTTCCTCAACCTGAAATGGGCAATTAAATGAGATCAATAAGCGCAGCAGTGATTTTTCTTGCAGCGGCCGGTCTCGTCTTGTCGGTATGCCAACTATCGAGTGAGAAAGCCAATGCCCAAGAGGTCTCGGCGCAAAAAAAAGAAGAGCCGGTTTACACGGTGCAGGACGGCGACAAAGTGGATGCGAAAACACTCGAAGGTTGGCGCACATGGCGCACGATGGCCTGCGATCGCTGTCATGGGGCAAAACAGGAAGGCATGACGGGCCCCGGGCTGGTTGATAGCCTGAAACACATGACCAAGGAAGAATTCAAGAAAGCCACGCTCGAAGGCAGACCGGAGAAAGGCATGCCCAATTACAATACCACCAAACTGGTCGTAGACAACATTGATAATCTTTATGCCTACCTCAAGGGCCGAGCAGATGATAAGATCCAGCCAGGACGTCTGCAACCGATTACACAATAATCCCGCGCCCCGCGAATTATTTATCTTCAAAGTTCGCACCGGATAACTTGGTGACGAATCGGCAAAACTTTAGCTGTGTTGTGATGTCGAATTTAATTATCTTAAATGTATTGAGAGAAAAAGCATGCTGCGATTGCTCCCGCGCTTCATCCTCTCCTTTGCAGTTTCTTTTGTAGCGGTTTTTGCCGGGGCACAGGACAAGACAGAGGCGTATACCGCCACCGTGGGTAAGGATGGCGTGCAACATATCAGCATCATCGGCGGCAGTTATTTTTTCAAGCCCAGCCGAATCGTGGTGAAGAAAGGTATACCGGTGGAACTGTCGGTGAGCAAGGAGCCGGGCATGGCGCCGCACAGCATAGTGGCCAACGCACCGGAGGCTGGAATTATTTTCGATGAATCATTGAGCAGCGATCCCAAAATCATCACATTCACACCGAAAGCAACCGGTGAATATGTTTTTTATTGCAGGAACAAGCTGCCGTTCTTTCCCAGCCACCGCGAAAAAGGCATGCGGGGAATATTTGAGGTGGTGGAATAGTATATATTCCATAGAATACTCATGAAGCCGCTTGCATTCATTTTCGGGTTAATCCATGTTCATAACAGGTATTGGAACCGCCAATCCTCCTCAGCGCTACACTCAGGCCGAGTGTTGGCTCGCCTATCAGGAAAGCAAGCAGTTTAAGCAACTCGACAAGCGCGCGCGCGCTGTGTTGCGAAAGGTCTTGCTGGGAGACAACGGCATCCGCACCAGGTATTTCGCCCTCAATCCGCTGAACGAAGTTTTTGATGCCACCCCCGACAGTCTGCACCAGCGTTTCGCTCAGCACGCGCCTGTTCTTGCCGCCCAGGCGGCCGAGCGCGCATTGCAGCAAGCCGGCCATCAAGCAGATGAAATAGACGCTGTCATTATCAGCACCTGCACCGGCTATCTCTGCCCAGGGCTCTCCAGCTATGTAGCGGAGCGTCTGGGGCTAAGACCGGATGTGCTGGGACTGGACCTGGTGGGCCAGGGCTGCGGCGCAGCTTTGCCGAACTTGCGCACCGCGGAAGCATTGCTGGCTGCCAAGCGTTGCCAACGGGTATTGTCAATTTGTGTTGAAGTGTGCAGCGCAGCTTTCTATATAGACAACGACCCCGGTGTGCTGATCAGCAACTGTTTGTTTAGCGACGGCGCAGCGGCCGTTGTGCTGGCCGGCACGCCCAATCCGCGCTCTCGCCACGTCGAATGGAAAGCTACCGCCTCATTAACTGACTCGCTTGAGCGCGATACGCTGCGCTTCGAACAAAAAAACGGCATGTTGCGCAATATTCTCACCCCGCCTGTGCCGAACCTGGCCGCCCGCTACGCCGAGCTGGTACTCAATGAAGTATTGGACAAGGCGGGCGTGACGCGCAGCCAGATCAGCACTTGGATCTGGCATGCCGGCGGTCGTGATGTGCTGGCCGCGCTGCAGCAGCAGCTCAGTCTCGCTGCGGCTGATCTTAACTGGAGCAGTACGGTGCTGAGCGAGTTTGGTAACTTAAGCAGTCCGTTTGTCTATTTTGTGCTGCAGGCGGCACTCAAAGGAAATGCGCCCGGTGGCTGGTGGTGGCTATCTTCTTTCGGCGCCGGTTTCAGTTGTCACGGCGCCTTGCTCGAAGTTCTCTAGGCCGAAGGAACGCCACGTGAACATGCCGCGCTGTGTTGAACCAGAATGGCTGGATGAAATGCCGCCGGAAGACCTGCGCGCGATCCGCTCGCGGCGTGACCTGCAACGCGTCAACCGCTGGATGCAGCAGATGAGTATTATGCAGCGCACCTTGACCGGATTCTGTGGACAACGCGCGCCTCGCGCGCTGCTCGAATTGGGCGCCGGTGATGGCACCTTCATGCTGCGGTTAGCGCGACGATTCGCGCCGCACTGGAAAAACGTCAAAGTGATTTTGCTTGATCGCCAGAATATCGTCAGCAGTGAGACTCGAGAGGGCTTCAAAGCTCTGGGATGGGAAGCCGAAACAATTACGGCGGACGCATTTGATTTTCTGGAGCAAGCAAAGCATCAAGCTGTTGATGTCATCACGGCAAACTTGTTCCTTCACCACTTCCAGTATGAAAAGTTAACTCAATTGTTGCTGCAAGCAGCCCGGATCACGAATTTGTTTGTGGCATGCGAACCGCGTCGCTCAGCTCTAGCGCTGACCGGAAGCAGGCTGCTGTGGGCAATTGGCTGTAATGCAGTGAGCCGGCATGATGCCGTAGTGAGCGTTCGTGCCGGATTTGCCGGGCAGGAACTATCCACGTTGTGGCCTGAGCAAACCAACTGGCGGTTACGGGAGCAGGCGGCGGGACTTTTCACTCATTGTTTTGTAGCGCATCGTTTTGGTGCGCAGCAGTGAGCAACGCCATGAAATATGACGCGCTTATCATAGGCTCAGGTCCTGCTGGAGGGACTGCGGCGGCGCTGCTCGCCAAAGCCGGGTGGTCAGTTGCGGTGGTGGAAAAGGCGAAATTCCCCAGGCGCAAAGTCTGTGGCGAATTCATTTCCGCAACCAGCATCCCGCTGTTTCATGAGCTTGGCATTGCCCAACCCTTTTTCGAGCTTGCCGGTCCTGAAGTGCGCAAAGTCGGATTATTTGCCGGAGAAACGGTCCTGAACTCGGCGATGCCACGCCCGCGGAATTCCACCGAAATATGGGGAAGAGCGTTGGGGCGGGAACATCTTGATACGCTTTTATTGACTGGCGCTGTGGCCGCGGGAGCGCAAGTATGGCAACCTTGTACGGCGATGGAACTGCGGCGGGATAATGAAAGTTTTATTTGCAAAATCGCAGCTGGAGAGGCAGGGAAAGAACTGCGGGCACGGGTGGTGATTGCCGCACATGGTTCGTGGGAGCGGGGCGCGTTACCCACGCAAACGATTTATCGAGCACATCGTCCATCTGACATGTTCGCCTTCAAAGCGCATTTTCGGGAGTGTGATTTGCCGGCCGGGCTGATGCCACTGGTGGTTTTCCCCGGCGGATATGGAGGGATGGTGCATAGCGACGGTGAACGCGTGAGCTTTTCCAGTTGCATACGGCGCGATTATCTGCAGCGCATCCGTCGTGAGCTACCGGGCGCCAAGGCGGCGGAAGCTGTTTTGCACCATATCAAAGTTAGCTGCCGCGGCGTGTGTGAAGCATTGTCGCACGCACGGCTGGAAAATACCTGGTTATCCGCTGGTCCAATACGGCCGGGATTTCGCAAGCGCTATTTGCAGGGCATCTTTTTGCTGGGCAATGCCGCAGGAGAAGCGCATCCCATCGTGGCCGAAGGCATCAGCATGGCAATGCAGTCAGCCTGGCTATTGTGCGAGCGTCTTATCGCGCGGCAAGAGGAAGTTTTAACTGGTCGGGCGATCGAGGCAGTCGAGAGAGATTACTCTTCAGTTTGGAACGCGAGTTTTGCGCCGCACATCCATGCCGCGGCGTTATTTGCACATCTCGCGATGCGGCCGGGAACTGCGTCGATGCTGTTACCGATACTGAAGCTGTTCCCTGAAATTTTAACTTTGGGCGCGAAATTAAGCGGCAAGGCGAAACAAGTGATAACGGTGCCACATCCACAAATTTCGTAGGTAACTGTCACCTAAATTACGGCAAAGCGTTATTTCTCTAAGCAGTACGCCGCCTTGCCTGTAAAGCAAAAATTGACGTTCCTCCAATGTTCGACCCTATTTAGTCTTTCACTTGCGTGCGGCGATACCCTGTCTTAGTCATTAGCCATTGGACTACACGAGGGAATACTGCGTGCTGCCAGTAGGTCAGCTTCATCAGGAATGGAATCACGATCAGCCGCTGGTTACGTTCGACGCCCCTTACAATGGCGTTTCCGACTTGTTCGGGGGTTACCTCCGGGACCAGGTTCCCCATCTTTGGGACACGTTCACGGCTCCCTGGATTGTGTTCCCAGTACGGCGACTTCACGACACCAGACTCGTACAAGGTCACGCCGATTCCTGTGCCATCCAGATCCGCACGGATGCCTCTGTAAAGCCACGTACTGCCCAACGGGCCGCCAGGTAGGCAGTGGCACCAGGCCAGACAAAACGTGATCCCACGGAACTGATATTCACAATATGGCCGCTGTTTCGTTTGAGCATGGCCGGCAAAAAGGCATGCGTCACATTGAACGCCGCGAAGTAGGGAACAGCCATCATCTCAACCGCCTCCGCGGGACTCGTTTCTTCAACAAAGAGCCATCTTCCCGCTCCCGCATTGTTGACAATGATGTCCGGCGTCCCCAGTTCTTGCGCGACTCGCGCGGTGACGGCCGCAACCGCGCCCGCATCAGCTAAATCAACGGGGTATGTCCTGGCTTCTCCACCCGCGGAGGAAATGTCGGCGGCTACCCTATCCAAAGCATCCTTGCGCCGAGCGAGAAGCACCAGGTGCCCCCCGGCTTTTGCCATCGCTTTTGCGATAGCCGCGCCCATTCCGCTTGAAGCGCCAGTAACCAGCACTAGACTGCCTTTGATTATCATCGACTTGTCTCCTCATGCACCTACTGGCCTATTAGTTCGAATTAACGGGCGCACCCGGCAGGATTTGAACCCACGACCCCTTGGTTCGTAACAATGGAAGCATTGCGAGTACGTATCCGGAAAAGTAACCCGGGAGCTACGGATCAAGGTCAATCTAGACCATAAATTCCCAACTTACAATCCGGGATAATCAGATCAAACTGAAAAGGAGTTATATTGCGCTTGCTCAGGACATGTATCCAAGTTAAATATTATGACATTCAACTTGGCACAAGAAACACAGGTCAGCTCACTTCCTTTGCGGTCTGTTTTTTGGGTCTACCGGCGCGGCCTTGTCCCGGACGCAAGATGGCCTCCCCACGAGTCTTAAGCCCTTGGCGGATCTGGTCCTTGGCGTCGGCTTCGCTAATCCCTTGGGGAAAGATATGCCGGTAGCGCAGCATCCCTTGCTCGCCCCGCGTTTCTACATCGCATACTAACTCGCCTTCTTCCGTGTTACTGCATTCGATGCGCACGTCATTCGTCATCAGGTTTTCCATGGTGTAGTCTTTAAGCCTTGTAAAGTTTTTCGCATGCCCCGCTTTTTCCCAACGCCGGGAAGAAGGGCGATTTGCGTGGGATATTGCCAAGAGTTACCTAAAACTTGCCAGCGCAAAGTTCAAGTCCATATATATAGACCGCGGGATGATGTTGCTCATCTCGACAGTTGGGGTCAAAAGGGTCAACTTGATGTTAAGTTGGCAATGCCCAGTCACGTCAGATCCCCGTTGTTTCGCCGGCGGCATCGGATTCCGTCGGTTCAGGCCGGTCCGCCGAAGCTTCCGGACTGGCGTCGTCCGCTGGAATCTTCTTGGCGAGCTTGCGCTGCCGTTTTTCTTCCTGCTTCCTTTTCTTCGTCAGATCTCTCTGGCGCTTCTCGAACTGGTAGTTTGATTTTGCCAAGGCGTTACCCCTGATCGCGGCGGGTGCCGACTAGAACGGGTTGCGGGTCGGGAATGCCTGATGACGTCAGTGTGCGTCGAATAGGCGGCGCCGCGCACTCGACGGCGGCCACTTGCGTTCGGATCGGACGTGTCTGATGCAGATTAGTAGCGGCCACTGCCGCCGCCACGCCGCCCACCACCACCACCACGCCCGCCACCACCACGGCCGCCTTCCTGCGGACGGGCTTCATTCACCATCAGGCTGCGGCCGTCCATGCTCTTGCCGCTGAGCGCGGTAATGGCGGCCTGCGCCTCCTGATCTGTGCCCATCTCGACGAAGCCGAAGCCTTTGGATTGTCCGGTTTCGCGGTCGTTGATCACCTGCGCCGATATTACCGTGCCGTACGCAGTGAACATCTGTTCCAAGTCATTCTTGCCAATATTCTGGCCCAGGTTGCCAACATAAAGCTTTTTGCCCAATTGAAACTCTCCAAGGTGAGGATATGAGAAAGACTGCACCCCGCACAATAGCAAATATCGAGGCCGGAGTCGAATGATTTAACGGCAGTGGAACGAAGGCTCACTGATGAGTAACAACTTATGAAACCGGGTACTAGCGCGAAGTCACTTCGTTTAGATAGCTAGAACGTTCGAGCCCTCGTTCGCTTCCCCGACCAGGGCTCGAACCTGAGACCTTCGGATTAACAGCTTTAAGAATACGCTATAACATATTGATTATTATCAGCTCTAACTTGTCAACGTTCGCAGACACACGCCAAGCGCGCTACGTTTGTGCTACGTATTGTTTGGCTCCCCGTAGAGGGAAATTTGAGCACTGGCAAGAGCAGCTAGAACTTCCCTGACGCCTCTGGTAACCGGCGCCTTCCCATATCAACGCTCACGAGCCGAGACTCGAAGAGAGATAATTGAATCACGATGTAAAGCGCTTGCAGCGTTTCGCACGCTATTGGCCGAGATGTGCGAGGGCGGCGCGCAGCGGTGCGCTGGAGATCTGAATCAATCCGCTGTAAGGCGTGTACATTTCCATGATCAGAAAGATCGCGCCGGAAACCGACAACACGGAGACGAACAAGCTGGCGACCACGGTCGCGTTGGGAGGGGCGAAGAGGCCGAAGCTGATGAAAATAATGGTGAGCCAGAAAACCATCACGACCAGCAACGGCAGGGAAACCGAGGTGGTACTCTGTTCGTACATCAACCAGCGCGTTTGCCCGAAACTAACCACAATACTCAACGCCTGGGCCTGGATCGAGCGTTGCGTGTCGTCCTTCGGTGAGAGTCCCTGTATTTTGTCGTAGATAGCTTCGTTGCCGATGGACGGCGGCTCCAATTGGGAAAGGCTTGTACGGTCGTTCGACCACGTGCGTTCGAGGATGCGGACCACGGCGTCGCGCTGCAGGTCACGGATTTCCTTCGTCTCCGGCCCGTAATGGGCCAGGAAGCGGTCCAGCAAGATGATCTTGGCGGACATCTCCGTCAGCGCGGTGCTCTGCGTATCGTAGGAACCCTTGGCTGAAGCGACCAGCAGACCAAGAACAAGCGCAGCCATCGTCCCGACCAGTCCTATCCCCAGCTTCACGACATTTTTTGAATCAGCACTCAAATGATGCTGGGGCAGAGCGGCGCGAAGAGAGATGCCAAGCAGGGCGCCTCCGAAAACGCACGCTAACGCGATTAAGCTGATTGCGATGGAACTTATGATCCACCTCGTAAGCCCAAAAAAAAGTAGCGCCTATCGGCGCATATGACGAATCTATGCTGCCATGAACATTAGAGGTTGTCGACCGCGCTTCCGGTAACGCGTGCGGTCAGCAGCTTGAAAAACGGTTATCCGAACCTGCTTAAACTGTAATGCTCATCGATAAACTGACGGCACAAGGTTAATCCGTCGTCGTTTATTTCTACAATCTTAGTGCCTATACACATGTCGGTGATATGCCGGACTTCTACTTTGCACTGTAGAAATTTTTTAGGATAAAGCTCGCACCTCAACTCAAGGACTTCCCCGGCAGAGAACTTTTTATTACACATGATCAGGAAACCTATGCTACTAAAGTTCTGGATCAGGCAAGGAATCCAAGCGCCTGGGACGGCCAATGCTCCTCTGTGGGTAATAGGAACCCGCAGCTCCGCGCGCAGGTCAGGCTTTTTCATCGGTGTCTCCATTCCTAACGACCATCGCAATCACAACTGAACCATAGAATTCGGGCATTTTATTAATCAATACCAAAGTGGTTACGTGATGGTTACGTTGGTTCTAGTGTTTCCGTGGCTCCCCGAGTAGGGCTCGAACCTACGACCTGCGGATTAACAGTCCGTCGCTCTACCAACTGAGCTATCGGGGAATTTGGGTAAGCGTTTCGAGGCGTTCATGTTAGCGTTTTGGGCGTTTACGGTCAATTAAACTGACTAACAAAACGAGGCGATTACCGATGAAATGGCTTATTGGTTCCGGCATAACATGCTGCGCATATCAGCCTCCACCGAAATCTGACTGGTCGCCGGAAAGCAGTCGTTAACTCAAAGCACCGTGGATTCTTTCCAGCGCCTGCTTCAGGTTCTCCATGGATGTCGCGAAGGAGAGCCGAATATAGCCTTCCGCGCCAAACGCCGAACCGGGCACTACCGCAACCCCTTTTTCCAGCAGGTATTCACAAAAAACGATATCGCTGCCGTTTTTAAGCAAGCCTTTGGCGTGCAGCCTGGCAATAGCTTGGCGCATGTCGGGAAATGCGTAAAACGCTCCGCCGCTCGGCAAGCATTTCACTCCCGGTATGGCATTGAGCTTATCCACCACAAACGCATGCCGCTCACGGAACGCTTTGACCATTGGCGTAATGCAGGATTGGTCACCGTTTAATGCCGCTTCAGCCGCCACTTGTGAAATCGAAGTCGGGTTGGACGTGCTTTGCGACTGTACGTTTTCCATCGCGGTGATGAGGGCTTCTGGCCCGCCTGCGTAACCGATGCGCCAGCCGGTCATTGAATAGGCCTTGGATACGCCATTCAGCACCATGGTGCGCGAATAGAGGTCCGGACAGGCGTTGAGGATATTCACGAACTTGCCTGTTTTCAGCAGGATGTGCTCGTACATGTCGTCGGTGGCGATCAGCACCTGCGGATGCCGACGCAGCACCTCGCCCAGCGCTTTCAGTTCGTCCAGTTCGTAGACGGCGCCCGTAGGATTGCTCGGGCTGTTGATCACCATCATGCGGGTCCTGGGAGTAATTGCCGCTTGCAATTGCTTGACGGTGATCTTGAAGCCTTGCTCAATGCCCGCTTCGATGATGACCGGCTTGCCTTCGGCAATCAGTACGATATCCGGATAGGACACCCAGTAAGGCGCGGGGATGATGACCTCGTCGCCGGGATTGATGTGCGCCAGCACCAGGTTAAAAAAGCTCTGCTTGCCGCCGCAGGAAACCAGAATTTGCCTGGCGGTGTATTCCAGGCCGTTGTCGCGCTTGAACTTGGCGATAACGGCGTTTTTCAGGCCGGGCGTACCGCCCACAGGGGTGTACTTGGTAAACCCTTTATTGATGGCGGCGATTGCCGCTTCCTTGATGTGCTGCGGCGTATCGAAATCCGGCTCACCCGCGCCCAGGCCGATGATGTCCTTGCCTTCGGCTTTGAGCTTGGCGGCACGGGCGGTCACCGCAAGGGTGGAGGAGGGCTTGATTAACTGAACGCGAGATGATAGTTCCAATTCCGGTTTCCTCGTCGCTGGTTGCAGCGCCGGACATTGCCGGCGTGGTAAAATTAAACGTTTAAAACATTAAATCGATTTTACGACCTAAAGTGAAGCTGGACACAATTTGGGGTAGAGGTGCTACGCGACCTCTACCCCAACCTCGCAGTTACTTAGACAAGGGTCGTTATTCTACCTGTGATTGTCACTTTCCCCAATAGCCCTTACAAGCTGCACCAGACGTTCGAGCCGGCGGGCGACCAGCCTGAAGCAATTACACAACTGGTGGCGGGAATCAAGGACGGGCTCGCCTACCAAACGCTGCTCGGCGTGACCGGTTCGGGAAAAACCTACACCATAGCGCATGCGATTGCCAGGCTCGGCCGCCCGGCAATCGTCATGGCGCCCAACAAGACGCTTGCCGCGCAGCTCTACGCCGAATTTCGCGAGTTTTTTCCCGAAAATGCAGTCGAGTACTTTGTTTCCTATTACGATTACTACCAGCCGGAAGCCTATGTGCCTTCGCGCGATCTGTATATCGAAAAAGATTCCAGCATCAACGAGCATATCGAGCAGATGCGGCTCTCCGCCACCAAATCGCTGTTGGAGCGGGATGACAGCATAATCGTCGCCACCGTTTCGGCGATTTACGGCATCGGCGATCCGGTGGATTATCACGGCATGATTTTGCACCTGCGCGAAAAAGAAAAATTAACCCAGCGCGACGCCATCAAGCGTCTTGCTGAAATGCAGTATGAGCGCAACGAGATTGAATTCAGGCGCGGCACCTTCCGCGTGCATGGCGACGTGCTGGATATTTTTCCTGCAGAAAATTCTGAAACCGCACTGCGGCTGACTTTGTTCGACGACGCAGTGGAGAGCCTGTCGCTGTTCGATCCGCTGACCGGCCACACCCTGCAGCGGGTAGGGCGTTACACAGTCTATCCCTCCAGCCATTACGTCGCGCCACGCGACACTACGCTGCGTGCCATCGAGGCCATCAAGCTGGAATTGCGCGAGCGCATCGAGTATTTCCAGAAGCACAACAAACTGATCGAAGCGCAGCGCATCGAGCAGCGCACACGCTTCGATCTGGAAATGATGAACGAACTGGGCTTCTGTAAAGGCATTGAAAACTACTCGCGGCACCTCTCGGGCAGAAAAGAAGGCGAGCCGCCGCCCACCCTGATTGATTACCTGCCGCCGAACGCGTTGATGATCGTGGATGAGAGCCATGTCACCATTCCGCAACTCGGAGGCATGTACCGCGGCGACCGTTCGCGCAAGGAAACCCTGGTGGATTACGGCTTCCGGCTGCCGTCGGCCCTGGATAATCGCCCGCTGCGTTTTGACGAATTCGAAGGCGTCATGCACCAGACCATATTCTTATCCGCAACACCTGCCGAATATGAGCGAGAACATTCGGGCCAGGTGGTGGAGCAGGTGGTGCGACCGACCGGGCTGATCGATCCTCGCGTGGAAGTGCGTCCCGCGGCGACTCAGGTTGATGATTTGCTTTCCGAAGCGAATGCCCGCGCGGCTTTAAAGGAACGCGTTTTGGTGACCACGCTCACCAAACGCATGGCGGAAGATCTTACCGATTATTTCGCCGATCACGGGGTCAAGGTGCGCTACCTGCATTCGGACATCGAGACTGTGGAAAGGGTCGAAATCATCCGCGATCTGCGGCTGGGAGAATTCGACGTGCTGGTCGGCATCAACCTGTTGCGTGAAGGGCTGGACATTCCCGAAGTCTCGCTGGTGGCGATACTGGATGCCGATAAGGAAGGTTTCCTGCGCTCAGAACGCTCGCTGATCCAGACCATGGGGCGCGCTGCAAGGCATATCAATGGTACCGCGATACTGTACGCGGATACTATTACCGGCTCGATACGCCGCGCTATTGATGAAACCGAGCGGCGTCGCAAGAAGCAGATGCGCTATAACCTTGAGCGCGGCATTACGCCGATAGGGGTAAGCAAGCGCGTCAAGGATATGATAGACGGCATTTACGATCCGCAGCTTGCACAGCAGCAACTCAAGGCAGCGCAGACTGAAGCGGTTTACCAGGCGATGAGCGAGAAGGAGCTTACCAGGGAAGTGAAGCGTCTGGAGAAGGAGATGCTCGCCTGCGCCAAGAATCTGGAATTCGAGCGCGCGGCAGAGCTCCGCGACCAACTAAAGGAATTAAAACAAAGGCTATTCGGAGTAGTGGAGCACACGTAGGGAACCTCTGAACAAGTCCCACGAGGGACGCGTTTCTGGCGAAATGCAGATGATTGTGCGGCGCGCGACGAACTTGGCCTGACTGCGGACGCCCATCTTGGTCGACATGGCTGCGGGTATGGCCACGCATCAATAATGTCTTAATTAACCTGTTATAAAAAATCGCGGCTTGGCTTGGCAAAGACTCATCATTGCTGTATTATTCATATATGAACAAGAAACGTACCCGGAGCCGGAGCAGCAGCCCAGCTCGTTCCGAACAAGTGATAATTTCGCTCGTTCGGTTAGCGAACGCTGTTAATAGACGCTTTGAAGAAGCTTTAGAGGAGGTCGGGCTGTCGTTGGCCAAGTTCGGCGCGCTAAAGCATCTTGCGCAGGCTGGCGAGCCGTTAAGCTTGAGCGAATGTGCCGCGCGGATGACTTGCGTCCGTTCGAATATTACGCAACTGGTGGACCGTCTCGAGGCCGATGGGCTTGTCCGCCGTGTAGAGGATCCCGCTGACCGTCGCGCTGTACGGGCCACCGTGACACCGCTCGGTCTGGAACGCCAGGCCGCAGGCGCAAGACAGGTAGAAAAGGTGCAAAAAGAGTTGGCTAAGAAATTTTCGGGGATCGACTACGGCACGCTCGAGCGTATGCTGTCTGCGATCAAGTAGGTTTGTTGTTTGGCACTAACATTACATATTTGAATGATGCATTATAAAAGGAGAGCGCAGAGCATGATTGATCGGATTCCATCAGCCGTGGAGAAATGCAGCTTGTTCGTGGCATTCACATTCCTTTCACTGTTGAGCGCGTGCGGTCCCAATGCCCCTGCAACGCCCGCGTCCCCGCCCCTTCCCGCAGTCACCGTGGCGCGGCCGATTGCAAAAGAAGTCGTGGAATGGGATGAGTACACCGGCAGGCTGGAGGCGGTAGAAACGGTGGAAGTGCGCGCACGAGTGAGCGGCTATCTGACCAAAATCAATTTTAAGGACGGGGCCAAGGTGAAGAAAGGGGACCTGCTTTACGTCATCGATCCCCGGCAGTACCAGGCCGAGGTTGACCGCACCATGGCGGAAGTTACGCGGCTGGAAGCGAGGCTGGAGCTTGCCAAAAATGACTTGGCCCGGGCGGAGCGGCTAATCAAAACAAGAGCCATCTCGGAACAGGATTATGACACTCGCAGCAAGGGTGTCTCGGCAGCGGGCGCTGAGCTGCGTTCAGCAAAGGCGGCACTGGAGACAGCAAAACTCAACCTCGAATTTACCCAGCTGCGCGCCCCGATCAACGGACGCATCAGCAGAACGCTCAAGACCGTGGGCAACCTGGTGAATGGCGGCAACAATTCCGGTGATGCAACGTTGCTTACCACCATAGTGTCCACCGATCCCATTTACGTTTACATCGATGCCGATGAACAAGCGGTATTAAAGTACCGGCGGCTGTCGCGCGAAGGGCTGCGCGAGTCCGCACGTCATGGTCCGATCCCGATGGAACTTGAACTTGCCGACGAGAAGAATTTTCCGCATAAAGGAGTTACCGATTTTGTGGAGCCGCGTCTCGATCCGACCACCGGCACAGTGAGAGCGCGCGGGGTATTCTCCAATGAGAATGATCAGCTGAGCCCCGGCTTTTTCGTGCGCGTGCGCATTCACGGCAGCGGCACCTATCCGGCGTTGCTGATTTCAGACGTGGCGATCGGCGTGGACCAGGAGAAAAAATTTGTCCTGGTCGTGAATAGCGACGACATGGTGGAGTACCGCGTGGTGAAACCAGGACCCATTGTTGAAGGTTTGCGGGTCATTCAGGAAGGATTGAAGCCGGACGACTGGATCATTGTGAATGGCCTCCAGCGCGTGCAACCAGGGCTCAAGGTGAGCCCGGAAAAAATTGATATGGCAAGTCTCGCAAAAGGGCCTGATAGCAATGCGGCTGCGCCGGGCAACGAAAAATCGCAGCCTCAGAAAAAGGAAGATGGAGCGCATTAATTGAAGTTCGCACATTATTTTATTGACCGGCCGATTTTCGCCGCGGTCCTTTCGATTTTCTTCGTGCTTGTCGGCTCCATCGCGCTGTACCAGCTGCCGGTGGCGCAACTTCCCAATGTCGCACCGCCTACGATCGTGGTCAACGCGAGTTACCCCGGCGCCAATGCGGTGACGGTAGCTGAGACTGTGGCAACCCCCATTGAGCAGGAAGTGAATGGGGTCGAAAACATGCTCTACATGTCGTCGCAGTCCACCAGCGACGGTCAGATGAACCTCACCATTACGTTCAATCTCGGTACCGATCTCAACCAGGCACAGGTGCTGGTGCAAAACCGGGTGGCGGTCGCGGAGCCGAGGCTCCCCGCTGAAGTGCGGCAGAACGGCATTACCACCAAGAAGCGCTCCCCTGATCTCACTATGGTGGTGCATCTGCTGTCGCCGGACAACACCTACGATCAGCTGTACGTGGGGAACTACGCTTATTTGCAGATTAAAGATGTGCTGGCACGCGTTCCCGGCGTGGGGGACGTGATCGTGTTCGGCGCGCGCGACTACAGTATGCGCATCTGGCTTGACCCCGGCAAAGTGGCGCAGCGTAACCTCACTGCAACCAATGTTGTCAATGCCATCAGAGAGCAGAACGTGCAAGTGGCGGCGGGCGTCATCAACCAGCCACCGGCGCCGAATGCCCGCGAGCTGCAACTCACGGTCAACACTTTGGGCCGTCTGTGGACTGAGCAGCAATTCGGCGACATCGTCATCAAATCCGGCAATGAGGGCGAGGTTACCTATTTGCGCGACATCGCTCGCATTGAGCTTGCTGCGCGCGATTATTCCGTGAACAGCTATCTCGGCGGCAAACCCGCTGCTGCGATAGTGATATTTCAGCTGCCCGGCACCAATTCGCTGGAGACTGCCAAGGCAGTGCGTGCCACCATGGCAAAACTCAAAGAGCGCTTTCCCAAAGGCCTCGATTACCGCGTTGTGTACGACACCACGCTTTTCGTCCAGGAATCCATTCGCGCGGTTATCGAGACCCTGATCGGCGCCATCCTTCTGGTGGTGCTGGTGGTGGTGGTGTTTCTGCAAACCTGGCGCGCTTCCATCATCCCATTGCTTGCGGTGCCGGTATCCCTCATCGGTACTTTCGCCGCGATGGCGGCGTTCGGGTTTTCTCTCAACAACCTGTCGTTGTTTGGACTCGTGCTGGCAATCGGTATTGTGGTGGACGACGCCATTGTGGTGGTGGAGAACGTCGAGCGCAATATCGCACTGGGGCTTAAACCCAGGGAGGCTACATTCAAGGCGATTGATGAGGTGGCTGGTCCTGTGGTTGCGGTCGCGGTGGTGCTGTGCGCGGTATTTGTCCCAACGGCTTTTATCAGCGGACTGAATGGCCAGTTCTACCGGCAGTTCGCACTGACCATAGCGGTCTCCACCGTTATTTCCGCCTTCAATTCGCTCACGCTGAGTCCTGCCTTATGCGCACTGCTGTTGCAGCCGCACGGCGCAAAGCGGGATTGGTTTACGCGCTTTTTGGACCGCATCCTCGGCTGGTTTTTCCGCTCGTTCAACTGGGCGTTTGAGCGGGCCAGAAACGAGTACACGCGCGTGGTCGCGCGCGTAATCCGGATCACCGCAGTCATGCTGGTTATTTATGCGGGGCTGCTCGGTGCCACGTGGTTGGGTTTTACCGGAGTGCCTACCGGATTCATCCCGTCGCAGGACCAGGGCTACCTCATCGTCTACATTCAACTTCCCGACGCGGCATCGCTTGCGCGCACTGACGCTGTGGTACAGCGTGCGTCGTCACTCATGCGTGATACCCCCGGTGTTCTTAACACCGTCCAATTTGCAGGCTTCGGGGTTGTGAGTTTTGCCAACACCTCCAACGCCGGGACTATATTTGTGCCGCTCAAGCCGTTCGCCGAGCGCGAGCATGATCCCAATCTTTCCGGCGAAAAAATCGCCGCGGTGCTGCGAAACAAATTAAGCGTTATTCAGGACGCGTTCGTGGGCGTGTTCTTGCCGCCGCCGGTGCGGGGCGTGAGTACCCTGGGTGGCTTCAAGATGCAAATCCAGGACCGGGGCGGGGCAGGCCCTCAGGCGCTACAAGCTGCTGCGCAAAAGCTTGCGGACGCGGCCAACCATCAGCCAGGCCTGCAAGGCGTGTTCACCAGCTTCCGGGCCAATGTGCCCCAGCTTTATCTGGATGTAGACAGAATTAAAGCCAAATCCATGCAGGTGCCTTTGAGCGATGTATTCAGCACGCTGCAGATTTATCTGGGCTCGTTATACGTCAATGACTTCAATCTTTTTGGCCGCACCTACCAGGTGCGGGTACAGGCGGACGCGCCGTTCCGTTTGAACGCTGAAGACATCCGCTTGCTCAAGACGCGCAATGTCAAGGGCGATATGGTGCCGCTGGGAACGCTGATGACGGTCAAGGAGATTAACGGCGCGGATCGGATCACGCGCTATAACCTGTTTCCAGCAGCGGAACTCAACGGTAACACTACTCCCGGCTTAAGCTCCGGCCAGGCCATCGAAATCATGGATAATCTTGCCAAGAAGGAGCTGCCCAGGGAATTCGGCACTGAATGGACCGAGCTTATTTTTCAGCAGATTCTTGCGGGCAACACAGCCATTGTCATCTTTCCGCTGTCCGTGTTGTTCGTATTCCTGGCGCTCTCAGCCCTGTATGAGAGCTGGTCGCTGCCGCTCGCCATAATTCTTATTGTGCCGATGTGTTTGCTGTCTGCTATCACTGGAGTATGGCTGCGGGGACTCGATAATAATATTTTCACCCAGATCGGCTTTGTGGTGCTGGTGGGACTCGCGTGTAAGAACGCGATTTTGATTGTCGAATTCGCAAAACAGCATCAGGACCAGGGGATGAACAGGTTTGATGCCGCGATTGAAGCGTGCAAACTGCGTCTGCGGCCTATCCTGATGACATCATTTGCCTTCATTTTCGGTGTTCTGCCACTGGTGTTTTCAGTAGGAGCCGGAGCTGAAATGCGTCAGGCGCTGGGCACGGCGGTGTTCAGCGGGATGTTGGGCGTGACGTTCTTCGGGTTATTTTTAACGCCGGTGTTTTATGTAGTGTTACGCAAGATGGTCGAGCGCCGCAAAAAGGAAAGTTCTATGCCGGCGGGCGGCACCGCCAGCGAAGGTACCCCCTTGGATAAACTTTAATGCATCGTGCGATGGAAGGATAGAACCATGAGTATCCGCTTATTGAGTTTGCAACACGTATGTTTGGGGCTGGCTGTGGTTCTTGCCGGCTGTGCTGCGGTAGGCCCTGATTACAAGACGCCTGAAACAGAAGTAAGCGCGGGTTACGTCAGCGCTGATGAGGCAGGTTTTTCCACAGAGCAGGTAGATGTGACATGGTGGCGAGGTTTCAATGACACCACTTTGAACCAGCTGGTTGAGGTTGCGCTCAATAACAATCACGATTTGCGCATTGCGACAGCCAACCTGCTGGAAGCGCGGGCGCTCAGACAGCAAACGGAATATGACCGCTATCCCACAGTCACCGCTGAGGGATTTTTCACCCAGCAGCATTTCAGCAACGCAGCGCTTCTATCCGGCACGGGGAGCAGCAATGAAAAGTTGTATCAACTTGGTTTCGATGCTACATGGGAGTTGGATTTTTTTGGCCGCGTGCGGCGCTCGATCGAAGCTCAGTCGGCACAGGTTGGGGCTGCCGAAGCCACTCGCCGCGACGTGATCGTGAGCCTGATTGCGGAAGTCGCAAGAAATTACTTTGAACTTCGCGGCATTCAGCACCAACTCGATGTTGCACTGAAAAACGCCGCCAACCAGCATGAAACCCTGAATCTCACGCTGGAACTGCTGGAAGGAGGTCAAGGCACAGAATTGGACACTTCGCGTGCGCGCGAGCAATGGAATTCAACACTGGCCACCATACCGCTGTTACAGGCCGCAGTACAACGGTCGATTTACCGCCTTGGCGTATTGACGGGGCAGCAACCCCAGGCGTTGCTCAGCGATCTTAAAGAACCTGCTCCTTTGGCGGAGTATTCAAAGCTTATCGTGATAGGCAAACCTGAGGAATTGTTGAGGCGTCGCCCTGACATCCGTGTTGCAGAACGCAACCTGGCCGCCACCACGGCCCTCATCGGGGTGGCGACTGCCGACCTTTTCCCACGGGTGACTTTCCGCGGCCTTGCATCCTTGGAGGGCAACACTTTTTCCGGGCTCGGCGATTCAGGCAGCGGAACTTATTTATTCGGGCCCGTCATCCGATGGGAGGCGGTCTTTAATTATGGACGTGTCAAGGCGCGCATACTTGCAGCTGACGCGCGCGCGGAAGCAAATCTGGCGCTCTACGAAAAAACCGTATTGACAGCTTTAGAAGAGACTGAAAACGCTTTGGTCGAGTTTACCCGTGAGCGGGCACGCCGCGACTATCTTCGTGCTGCAGTGGAAGCCAGCGAAAAAGCTTCATCTCTGGCACAGCAGCGCTTTCAGGAAGGTGCCACCGATTTTCTCACTGTGCTTGATTCCGAGCGCCGTTTGCTTGAGACACAGCAAAACTTAGCACAGAGCGAAACCAGCACCGCGACTTCGCTGGTGGCGGTGTATAAAGCGCTGGGAGGAGGTTGGGAAATCGAGCAGCCGCTTGCCGCGAAGTAAGTCGTTTATCAATCCGCACAAGAAGTTTGGTCTTGTTCGGCTTATCCTGCACTTTGCAAAATCCAAATTGGTTGTTCCTCCGGCACATGTACTTGCGGGTTGAATTCCCAGCTTTAGCCCCAATTTAAAAAACATTTAAGCCGAAACGGCAATGTATTGCTGGAAAACTTATGTTTTTCGCCTTGCAACGCGTGTTAAATATGCCATCCCAATCCGGGGAAGGACAAGCCCCGGTATTTCCCACCGCAGACGACGCGCTGCTTGATGCGTATTCTCGGGCGGTAATTGATGCCGTGGAAAAAGTAAGCGCGTCTGTAGTAAAAATCGACGTCGAAATGAAAGCCGGCCGAAGCGGCAGAAATATACCCAGAGAGCCGACACAGAGTAGCGGCTCGGGATTAGTGTTTACTCACGACGGTTTTATTTTGACCAACAGCCATGTGGTCAATCATGCAAAGGGACTCGAAGTCACGCTTACCGATGGCCGCCGGTTCCAGGCGGATTTGATTGGAGATGATCCGGACACGGATTTGGCGGTGATTCGAATTTCGGCGCCTAACCTTGTACCTGCCGATCTGGGAGAATCACGCTCGATACGCGTGGGACAAGTTGCGATAGCGCTCGGCAATCCATTTGGCTTCCAGTGCACGGTAACGGCCGGTGTGGTGAGCGCATTGGGGCGCTCGTTGCGCGCTCAATCGGGCCGCCTTATTCACGATGTGATTCAGACCGACGCCGCACTCAATCCTGGCAATTCGGGCGGGCCGCTGGTGAATTCTAAAGGCGAAGTCATAGGCGTCAACACGGCAATTATCCTGCCGGCGCAAGGCATCTGTTTTGCAATTGCCATCAATACGGCCAAAGTGGTGGTCAGCCAACTGTTTAAACACGGCAAAGTTAAGCGTGGGTCGGTCGGCGTGGTTGGGCAAAATGTTACGCTCCCGCGGCGGGTGGTGCGGTTTCATGACCTAGCTTCGGAGAATGGGGTTCTGGTCGTAGCTGTCGAGCCAGGCAGCCCGGCGCAAAAATCCGGTGTTCAAGATGGCGATGTGATCATCAGCTATGATAGCCATTCAACCGCGGGTATTGATGATTTGCACAAACTGCTGAGCGAAGAGCGCATCGGCAAACATACAGAGCTCAGGGTATTGCGCCGTAACAGAATAGTAACAATGCCGATCATTGCCGAAGAACTAGCAGCAAAGTGAAAACGCAGGGGGAATGGGATCAGAAACATAATCTATAGTTTCGTTATTACCCTTTCTGTTTGATAAAATTAAAAATTAATTTTGGTTTCGAACTGACACTATAACGGGCATTTAGGGATGTTTGATTTGCACTCTAAAGTTTGTGCCATTTGCCTACTTCAAACGACTAAACAAAGCGCAACAGCGGATTTACCACCGCAGCGACGGCATTCGTTCAATTCAATTGCAGGAAACGCGTATTGATTCCTTGCTTGAAGCGCTTGAAAACAACCTCAAGTGCGATCAAACCAAGGCAGTGGAAACCGTTTGCCAGAAAATCCTCGACCGATTGACTGCGGTGCTAAACGTCGCTGCGGTGCGGGTTAAGATTTACGCCACACGGCCCCATGGGCGATGGGGCGAACTCCATGGTCTTTACTCTCCTGCTGAGAGCCGAGATTTGGCACAAATCGAGGTGTGGATGCGCACCGCGCAGCGCCGGCAGATTGTGGCGTTCCGAACTTTCTTGAGAACATTGTTGCACGAGCTTTGCCATCATCTGGATTACGAATTGCTGAAGTTGCCGGAGAGTTTCCACACCGAGGGCTTCTACCAACGCGAGTCGAGCCTGTTAAATCAACTCGCACTTCAGAACCAAACAATTGTCTAAAATATCAGCTATTGGTTCCATCCCTTGGGTGAATAAACAGGTTTAACGAGTTGGAAAAAATAAGTGTTCTTTTTATCTGCACGGGCAATATCTGCCGCTCACCCACTGCGGAAGCGGTGTTCCGTCGGCGCATTCAGCAAGCGGGTCTAGAACATGCTTTCAGCGCGGATTCGGCGGGTACCCACGATTTCAATCTCGGTAGTGCTCCTGACATGCGGGCAAAAGCAGCAGCGGAGCACAGGGGTTATGGCATGGAAGGAATGTATGCGCGCCAGGTGACGATGGATGATTTCGAAACTTTTAATTTCATACTGGTGATGGATAAAGGCAATCTGGCGATATTGAAAAAGGCGTGCCCGCCGGAATCCCTGCACAAGCTCACGTTGGTCACACAATTCAGCAGCAATTACCCGGACTGGGAAATTCCCGACCCCTATTCAGGCGACAGCCTTGCTTTCGAGCGGGTGCTGGACATGCTGGAGGATGCAGTGGAAGGTCTGGTCAAGCGCTTGAGCCGGTAGCTCGAAAGCCGGGTTTGCTTAAACGGGCTTGGGCAATTGGCGCACGAATTGCTCGATGCCACGCAACAACATTTCCACCGCGATCGCGGTCAGGATCAAACCCATCAAGCGCTGAAAAGCCTGAACGACGCGCTCGCCGACGAACCGGCTGATGCGCTCGGCGAAAACGAGCACCGAGGTTGAAATGCCGAGTGCGAGGCTGAGCGCGGTTATCCAATCAGCGATGCGCTCGGGTTCTCTGGAAACCAGCAGCAATACCGTCGCGAGCGCCGAAGGGCCGGCAATCGAGGGAATAGCGAGCGGAACGATGAATGGCTCCCGGTCCATCTTGTCGCCGAAAATTCCGCCGGGATGACGGAATATCATGCGCAGCGCGATCAAAAACAAAACCACGCCACCGGCGATACCGAGCGAGCTTTGCGAAAGATTCAGCACGCGCATGAAAGGTGCGCCGACGAACATGAAGGCGAGCAGGACTACATAAGCGATGGCGCATTCCCTGAGAACGATGCCGAACCTGCGCGAGCCTTCGGTATTGGCCAGCGCTGCAACAAACACCGGTATATTGCCGAACGGATCAACCACCAGCAGTAACAGAATGGTGGCTGAGACGAAGGAAATATCCATGGAACGGTTATGGCCTTACTTGCGGGTTTCCACCTGCTCCAGCTGCTCACCTTCGCTCGAAGGCTGGGCGGGTCTGATGCGCGGCGGCCTTGGCGGCGATTCGGGAGCTTCTGTTTCACCCGTTGTTACTTTGGTTTTTTTCGGGCTGGTTTCGATTTGCATCAGATCGCCCGCTTCGTTGGCCCGGTACAGCTCGGCGAGAATTTTTGCCGGCGTTGCAGCTTCATTGACCACAACGCTATCCTGTGCCCTGTGAACAGGCGTGGACTCGGCATGAACCTCAACAGCAGGGATCACCTCGCTTGCGGGCTTCGTCTCGTTGAATTGCTGCTGAGGCGATTCCCTGAGTTGCATCTGCGACGTTTCTGTCACAGCTGTTGCCGGCGCAGTTATTACAGGTTTAGGTGCCTGCTGTACTGGCGTGGCGTGGCTTTCTTTGCGCTCACCGCGGTCGCGCTTGCCGCCCCGTCTGCCGCGCTTGCCCCTGTGTTCACCCATCTCATGCGGAGAATCGGGTCTCTCTGTTTTGACCACCGCGAGTTCCGGTTTGGGCTCGGGCCGTTGCTGTCGCGGTCTTTGACCCGGCTGGTTTTCGGCACGGTTATTTGCGCGTTGTTGGTCCGGCTTGGATCCTCTTGTCGCGGGTTCGCTACCAGCACGGCTTCTTTGCATGGCACGCTGTTCGAAGCGATCGCGCCGCCTGCCGCGCATGGGTTGCCGCGTTTGGGGGTGTGCTATTTCTTTCGCCTTTTCCTCGCGTTTGAACCAGCCGAGGATTTTTGTAATCAGCGTAGGCTTTGCTGGCCGCACCACGGGGGCAGGCTGTCCGAGGGTGATCCCTTGTACCGCTGCTTGCTGGCGCACCGGTTTGGTTTCTTGTCCTGGCTTGGCTGCTTCGGCTTCTGCCACAGACGTTTCCACCATTTTATAGCTCGCTGCCGATTCGGCCTGTGTGACTTCATCGTGGCGCAAGCGGGATATATTGTAATTTGGTGTCTCCAGATGGATGTTCGGGATCAGCACCACGTTGACCCGAGAACGCGATTCTATGGTGTGGATTTCCGCGCGCTTTTCGTTGAGCAGGAAAGTCGCAACATCGACCGGCACCTGGGCGTAAATTACCGCAGTGTTTTCCTTCATTGCTTCTTCTTGAAGGATTCTCAGGATATGCAGCGCGGTTGACTCAGTGCCGCGGATATGGCCGGTGCCGTGGCAACGCGGGCAGGGCATATGGCTGGTTTCACCCAATGACGGCTGCAGGCGCTGGCGCGAGAGTTCCAAGAGACCAAAACGCGAAATCTTGCCCATCTGCACCCGCGCACGGTCATAGCGCAGCGCTTCACGCAGACGGTTTTCCACTTCGCGCTGATTGCGCTGGATTTCCATGTCAATGAAATCAATCACGATGAGGCCGCCCAAGTCGCGCAGGCGCAGTTGGCGCGCGATTTCGTCCGCCGCTTCGATATTGGTGTGCAGCGCCGTTTGTTCGATATCCGTTCCGCGCGTGGCGCGCGCCGAGTTCACGTCTATTGAAACCATTGCCTCGGTGTGGTCTATGACGATGGCGCCGCCGGATGGCAGGAGAACCTGGCGTGCAAACGCGGTCTCGATCTGATGCTCGATCTGAAAGCGTGAGAACAGCGGCACATCGTCTTTGTAAAGCTTGATGCGGTTAACATTGTTCGGCATCACATGGCTCATGAACTGCATGGCCTGATCGTAGATGCTTTCAGTGTCAATCAAAATTTCGCTGATCTCGGGATGGAAATAATCGCGAATGGCGCGTACCACCAGACTGCTTTCCAGGTAAATCAGAGAAGGGGCTTTTTCCTTTTTGGCGGCGTTTTCTATCGCATCCCATAACTGCAACAGGTAATTTAAATCCCATTGCACTTCTTCGAGACTTCTGTCAATGCCCGCGGTGCGGCCGATGATGCTCATGCCCTGGGGCACATTGAGTTGCGCCATGATGTCGCGCAATTCATTACGCTCTTCGCCCTCGACACGCCGTGATACTCCGCCGCCGCGAGGATTATTGGGCATCAGCACCAGATAGCGGCCTGCAAGACTGATGAAGGTGGTGAGAGCGGCGCCTTTGCTGCCGCGTTCATCCTTGTCTACCTGAATGATCAGTTCCTGCCCTTCGCGCAGCACGTCCTGGATGCGCGCGCGCGCCGGGTCGGTGTTTTCTCCAGACTGAAAATAGGAGCGGGCGACTTCCTTAAAGGGGAGGAACCCGTGCCGTTCGCCGCCGTAGTCAACAAAGGCGGCTTCCAAGCTGGGTTCGATGCGGGTGATGGCACCCTTGTAGATGTTGCTTTTGCGTTGCTCTTTGCCTGCGGATTCTATGTCGATGTCAATGAGCTGTTGACCATCGACTATCGCGACGCGCAACTCCTCGGATTGCGTCGCGTTAAACAACATGCGTTTCATTTTATGCTCTCCCGCACTCTGCACGGGCAGGGCAAACCCTTACGCGTCTATAATGGCGTTATGTATCGAGTATTCGTCATGTGCTCGTCATAATTTCGGATCGGCTGAAACGGACGGACAATTCACTCAACGGGTTTGTCAGTAAAATCCTGTTTATCTAAAAGGTCAGGACTTGAAAATCTGCTCGGAGCGCGTATCTCAGTTGCTCTCGCTACTTTAATGTGGTGAGCGGGGTTAACCAGTTGTCAGGTTTTGTCTTATGTGTTCAAGCACTTGATGCTGAACATGGGACCGGATGACGGTTTCCGCACCGGCCTTAGGAAAACCATGAGTTTCAAGTATAAGCAAAATGCGTGATTTAAGCAAAGCATCTGTTTCCTGGAGGCGCGTTGGCGAGGACAGCGAAAACCAACGCATAGACAATTACTTGGCGAAGGTTTTAAAAGGAGTTCCTAAAAGCCACATTTACCGCATACTGCGCAGCGGCGAAGTGCGGGTAAACAGCAAGCGCGTTGGGCCGACTTACCGCTTGCAGGTCGGCGAT
Organism: Burkholderiales bacterium; assembly: GCA_036522275.1. Classification (GTDB taxonomy): domain Bacteria; phylum Pseudomonadota; class Gammaproteobacteria; order Burkholderiales; family JAHFRG01; genus JAHFRG01. The sequence goes on from DATDGC010000057.1 coordinate 65,708, forward strand.
AAACTGCGCATTCCTCCTGTGCGTACCGCCAAACCAACACCACAAGATACCGCACCGCGCTCGAACCTGCTGCCGGAGGTATTATTCGAAGATGATAGCCTGCTCGCCATCAACAAACCTAGTGGCATTGCAGTGCACGGAGGAAGCGGGGTCAGCAGCGGAATTGTCGAGCTATTACGCATGCGCGAGCCTAAACCGAGATTTCTGGAGTTGGTACATCGCTTGGACCGCGATACTTCTGGCATCCTGCTGCTCGCAAAAAAACGCAGCGCACTCACCATGCTCCATCAAATGCTCCGCGTGGGAGAAATTGAAAAGCGCTACCTGGTACTGGTCAAGGGTAGTTGGCTCAATCAAAAGCAGAGTGTCAGGCTTCCCTTGCATAAATATGTGACGGCATCCGGCGAGCGGCGCGTTGCTGTGAAAACAGGCGGGCAGGTCGCGCATACGCTATTTTTTCTGCGCCAAAACTGGCAGGAGTTCAGCTTGCTTGAAGCGGAACTTAAAACCGGACGTACCCATCAGATCCGCGCGCATCTTGCGCATCTGGGCTTTCCCATTCTAGGTGACGTCAAGTATGGCGATTTTGCATTGAATCGCGAACTGGCGAAGCGGGGCCTCAAGCGCATGTTCCTGCATGCCTGCAAGCTGGTGGTCAAACATCCGGCGCGCGGCGCAGTTTTGCAGCTGGAAGCGCCCCTGCCCGAAGACTTACAGCGGTTCATCGACAACCTGGAGGAGCGTCGTGCTGAGCCAAGCAAAGGCTGAAACAGCCTCGAAGCCAAAGCGTTTTGAACTCCTGGTATTCGACTGGGATGGAACGTTGACGGATTCGGCGGACCTTATCGTGGCTTCGATGCAGGTTGCGTGTATCGATATTGGTTTGCCGGTTCCCGATGCCGATCAGGTGCGGCATATCATCGGCCTGGGATTCAAGGAAGCGCTCGAGCATTTGCTGCCGATGCTTCCCGTGAGCGAATATCCGCGGTTCGTGGAGCGTTACCGCTATCATTTTCTTTCCAGGGATGCACCAATACCGGTGTTTCCAGGAACCATTGAAACCATCCAACAATTACACAATACGGGTTTTTTGCTCGCGGTGGCGACCGGCAAAAGCCGCAAGGGGCTCAACCGGGATTTTCAGGAGACCGGCCTGAGGCAGTATTTCCACGCTTCGCGCTGTGCCGATGAGTGTTTCTCCAAACCGCATCCCGGCATGCTGCTCGAGCTGATTGAGGAATTGCATGTTGCAGCGGACAAGACGTTGATGATCGGCGACACCATTCACGATTTGCAGATGGCACAAAGTGCCGGGGTGGCTTCGCTTGCAGTCAGTTACGGCGCCCACTCCAAGGAAAAACTGCTTGCACTTTCCCCGCTTGACTGTGTAAACGATACCCAGGAATTGCAACAATGGCTCAAATCACACGCATGATTTGCGATAGCCGGAACGGGGGGGTGAATTTTTCAATGATTCCGGGTTATACTTGATATGTTTTACCATCGTGATTATCAACAAGGGTTAAGGTATGCCGGAAAACAACAGCTCTAGTAGCGACTGGGAGCGTCAAGTTCTAGAAAAGCTCGCGCTTTCTGCACTGCAAGAGCAGCGCAGGGCACGCCATTGGAGTATTTTTTTCAAGCTACTGTTGTTTATCTGGCTGTTCGGCTTGCTGTTTCTCACCGTAGGCTGGATAGGCAAAAAAGAAGTGCCGCTTTCCGGCAAGCACACCGCTCTGATTGAACTCAATGGCATTATTGCCCCTGGCACTGAAGGCAGCGCCGAGAACATTAATTCCGGGCTGCAGCAGGCTTTTAAAGACAAGAACACGCAAGGCGTGATTCTGCGCATTAACAGCCCGGGCGGCAGTCCGGTGCAGGCGGGTAGCATCAACGATGAAATCCGCAGGCTGCGAGCAAAGTATCCAAATATTCCTCTTTATGCGGTAGTGGAAGACATTTGTGCATCGGGCGGCTATTACGTCGCGGTGGCTGCCGACAAGATTTTTGTGGACAAGGCAAGTATTATCGGCTCGATCGGCGTGCTGATGGACGGTTTCGGGTTTACCGGGACCATGGAAAAACTTGGGGTTGAGCGTCGGTTATTTACCGCAGGGGATAACAAGGGTTTCCTCGATCCGTTCTCGCCGTTGAATCCTGAACAGAAAAATTATGCGCAAAAAATGCTTAACGAAATTCACCAGCAGTTTATAAAAGTAGTGCGCCAGGGCAGGGGTAAGCGCCTTAAAGAAACCCCGGACATGTTCAGCGGGCTGGTATGGACCGGGCAAAAGAGCATTGAGCTTGGCTTGGCGGATGCCATGGGCAGCGTCGATTATGTTGCACGCGAAGTTATCAAGGCAGAAGAGGTGGTGGATTTTACACCGCATGAGAGCCTGGTCGAACGCTTTACACGGCGCTTTGGCGGCGCCATGGCCAAGGCGCTGCTCGACAGCCCGCGCTGGGCTTTGCACTAGCCGACGTAAAGCAGAAACACTGTCGGCCGTCTATTGATTTCCGGTAGTCTGCTTTTCCACTCGCTGATGCGTTTGGTGGTGATGCTCTCGCTCGCGAGAGTGATATCGGTGGCCAGACACAACAGGGTGGACTCGCGGCAGGTTTCAAGCAGGCTTTGCAGCAGCTTGCGGTTGCGGTAAGGCGCCTCTATGAAAATTTCCGTCTGTTCCAGCGCTTTCGAAGTCTTTTCCAGTTCCGCAATCTTTTTTATTCTTTCCTCGCCGCTAACCGGCAGATAGCCGTGAAAGGCAAAGCGCTGCCCGTTCAGTCCTGAAGCCATCAGCGCGAGCAGGATGGCAGAAGGGCCGACCAACGGCACCACCCTGATGCTGTTTGTGTGAGCCAGATTGACCAAAGCGGCGCCGGGGTCGGCTACTGCGGGGCAACCGGCCTCTGACATCAAGCCTACGTTTTTCCCTGAAAGCAGCGGCTTGAGTAGATCTGTAAGTTCCTCAGGCCGGGTATGCTCGTCGAGAACCAGGAGCTTAATCTGCTGAAGCGGCGTGGAAAGTTCAAAACTTGCCAGATATTGTCTTGCAGTTTTGGCATTTTCTACGATAAAAGTGTCGAGGGTGGCGACAATACGGCTGACTCCCTCCGGCACCGCTACGGAAATATAACCGTGGCCGAGCGGAGCAGGGACGAGGTACAAAATGCCAGGTTGCATGGGCCTAGATGACTTCCAGCCCTTCGTTTTTCAGCATGTCCACCAATGCGATAAGCGGCAGTCCAATTAGTGCCCAGGGGTCGTCGCCTTGCATGGTTTCAATCAGCGCGATCCCCAAGCCTTCTGTTTTGGCGCTTCCAGCGCAGTGGTAGGGCTGCTCTTTGGCGAGATAGTTGGCAATTTGCGCATCGCTTATACGGCGGAAGCGCACGCGGTAAGGGATTACCTGGATTTGGGTGTTGCCGGTTGGGGCGTTGAGCAGGCACACCGCAGTGTAAAACATCGCGGTCTTGCCGCGCATCAATTGCAATTGTTTAAATGCGTCTTCATGGGTATGAGGTTTGCCAAGCTGCACGCCATCCAGCGCCGCAACCTGGTCGCAGCCGATAATCAGCGCTTGCGGCCACTGACTGGCCACTGCGGCCGCTTTAGCCTTAGCGAGGCGCGATGCGGTCTGCTCGGGCAATTCGCCGGGCAAAGGCGTTTCATCCACATTCGGTGCAACGGTGGAAAAGGGGATGTGCAGGCGCCCAAGCAACTCGCGGCGGTAAGCGGAAGTCGAAGCCAGAACCAGCTGCGGAAAGGTCAAATTATTCTCGTATGCTTTTGACACGAAACTGCAAAAATAATATCATGCGCGCCTTATGTCTGAACAGATTATGATAGATAGCCTTGAATTTACGCTTAGCGCTGAAGTTTTACGTGGTAAAATAGCAACTGAAAACCTGCATCGCCTGCGTGACTATTTGTTTTCCGCTGACGGTGTCATCGAATATGAATTGAGCGGAACAGTGGACCCGGAGGGAAAGCTGCTGCTGCGTCTGGCGATCAGAGGCAAGCTTTACCTGAAATGCTAGCGCTGCCTTGGAGAATTGGCGCATGATGTGGGTCTGGTTTCGGATCTATTGCTGATCGAGGACGAAAAAGAATTCCCCGGAATCACCGAAGAGAACGATGCAGTAGATTGTATTTTAGCTGAAACGGAAATGGACATTTTGGCTTTGCTCGAGGAAGAAATCATATTGAAGCTGCCGATTTCCCTCAGGCATGAATCAGGCGCATGTAGTGTGACTGGGCATGCTGGCGATGAAGTCGCCCGATCGGTTTTTGCGCTACTTGCGGCGCTTAAAATATCTGCAAAGTAAACGAGGAGCTTGTTATGGCAGTACAGCAAAACAAAAAATCTGCGTCAAAACGCGGCATGCACCGCGCCCATGATTTTTTGACCAACCCGCCGCTGGCGGTTGAACCGACAACCGGCGAAGTGCATTTGCGCCACCACATCAGCCCCAACGGCTATTACCGCGGCAAAAAAGTAGTACCCAGCAAGGGCGAATAACCCGTTTATTTTCTTTGGCACATCCCTGCCAACACCCGTAATGGATATCACGGTAGCCATTGACTGCATGGGCGGCGATCACGGTCCTCATGTCACTGTGCCTGCGGCAGTAAAATTCCAGCGGCGATATCCTGATGCCCATATTATTCTGGTGGGCCTGCGCGAGCTTGTTGAGCCCGAACTGCACGCGGCCCATCTCGAGATCAGCCCACGATTGCGAATCCATCACGCCAGCGAAGTAGTGACCATGGATGAAGCGCCGGCGCTGGCGCTGCGCGGCAAGAGGGATTCCTCGATGCGGGTGGCGGTCAATCTGGTAAAGAGCGGTGAAGCTCAGGCCTGCGTCAGCGCCGGGAACACCGGAGCATTAATGGCAATTTCCCGCTTTGTACTGAAAACTTTGCCTGGCATCGAGCGCCCGGCCATCGCCTCCATCCTACCTACGCTTCAGGGGCGCACCTGTATGCTCGACCTGGGGGCGAATGTAGAATGTACCCCGCAGCATCTGTTGCAATTCGCCATCATGGGCGCGACACTGATGGCCTCCGTTGAGCATATCGCAAAGCCCAGCGTGGGGTTGCTCAATATCGGTGAAGAAGACATCAAAGGCAGCGAGGTGGTGAAACAAGCGGCGGAATTACTGCGCAGCAGCGGCCTCAATTTTTACGGCAACATCGAGGGCGACGATATTTACAAAGGCACGACTGACGTCGTAGTTTGTGACGGTTTCGTTGGAAACGTGGCCCTCAAAACTTCGGAAGGGCTGGCGCAAATGCTGGACACATTCTTGCGCCACGAATTCAAGCGCAATATATTCACTGGCCTGGCGGGATTGATTGCGCTTCCGGTGATAAATGCTTTTAAGCGCCGCGTTGATTATCGCCGTTACAACGGCGCCAGCCTGCTGGGTTTACGCGGCATCGTGGTGAAGAGCCACGGCTCTGCCGACAGTTTTGCGTTTGAATTCGCCATAGAACGCGCGGCAGAAGAGGTGCGTAACGGCGTTTTGCGGCGTATCAGTGAACGCATGGCGCTGATTCACCAAGGGCTCGCCTGATGTATTCACGCATCGCAGGCAGCGGCAGCTACCTGCCGGAAAGAATCCTTACCAACCGCGACCTCGAGGCCATGGTGGATACCTCGGACGAGTGGATTTTTACCCGCACCGGCATCCGCCAGAGGCACATTGCTGCGGAGGACGAAAAAGCCAGTGACCTTGCGCTTCATGCCAGCAACAAAGCCATGCACGCGGCACACGTTGCGCCCGGTGACATTGATTTAATAATCGTCGCCACCACCACTCCGGACATGATTTTCCCCAGCACTGCATGTGTCTTGCAGGCGAAACTGGGAATTAAAAACTGCCCGGCATTCGATGTGCAGGCAGTGTGCAGCGGTTTCGTATACGCGTTAGCCACGGCTAATTTGTTCATCCGCTCCGGGCAATCACGCTGTGCGTTGGTGGTCGGAACCGAAGTGTATTCGCGCATTCTCGACTGGTCTGACCGCGGCACTTGTGTTTTGTTCGGCGACGGCGCCGGCGCAGTAATTGTTAAGCCGAGTAAAACGCCGGGAATTATTTCCACGCATTTGCATGCGGATGGCAGCTACCATCAGGCTCTGGCGGTTACGGGTGGTGTCAGCAATGGAAAAGTCGCGGGTAACCTGCACGTGGTAATGGAAGGCAATACGGTGTTCAAATTTGCTGTCAAGGTTATGTGTGAAATGGTGGATGAAGCCCTGACTGCAAATAATCTCAAAAAAAGTGATGTCCAATGGCTGATTCCGCATCAGGCGAATATCCGTATCATTCAGGCTACCGCGAAGAAGCTGGGTCTAAGCATGGATCGGGTAGTAGTTACGGTGGATCGTCACGCCAACACTTCTGCGGCTTCGATTCCTCTGGCGCTGGACTGTGCGGTCCAGGATGGGCGCATCAAGGCGGGTGAACTCATTTTGATGGAAGGAGTGGGGGCCGGCTTTACCTGGGGGTCCGTGTTGTTGCGTTGGTAAAAACAAACATGAAGTTTGCGTTCGTATTTCCAGGGCAGGGTTCTCAATCGGTCGGTATGATGCGCGGTTACGCGGACATGCCCGTGGTGCGTAAAACTTTTGAAGAAGCTTCGCATATTCTCAATCAGGATTTATGGGCGCTTGCCGAAAACGGCCCGGAGTCTGCGCAGGATATGACAGTTAATACGCAGCCGCTAATGCTGGTTGCAGGTATTTCCGTATACCGCGCCTGGGAGAACCTGGGTGGCGTGGAGCCGGCGCTGATGGCCGGCCACAGTTTAGGTGAATACACTGCCTTGGTAGTAAGCGGCGTGATAAGCTTTGCCGATGCCTTGCCGCTGGTGCGGTTTCGGGCTGAAGCAATGCAGCAGGCAGTACCTGAAGGCACTGGCGGGATTGCCGCTATTCTCGGGCTGGAGGATGAACAGGTGCGCGAGGTCTGCCTTGAGGCGGCGCAGGGCGAGGTGTTGGAAACGGTTAATTTCAACTCGCCAGGACAAGTGGTGATTGCAGGGCATAAACCGGCTGTGTTGCGCGGCATGGAAGTGGCTAAAGCCAAAGGCGCGAAACGCGCAGTCATGCTGCCGATGAGCGCGCCTTCCCATTGTTCCCTGATGCGTGGAGCTGCGAACCAGTTCAAGCAACATTTGCAATCACTAACACTTAAAGCGCCGCGAATTCCAGTGTTGCATAATGTGGATGTCAATCCCCATACAGAGCCGCAAGCAATCAAGGACGCTTTGGTGCGCCAGCTTTATAATCCAGTGCGCTGGGTGGAAACCATTCAGGCTTTGGTGCAAAAAGGCATCACCCATATCGCCGAATGCGCGCCAGGCAAAGTCCTGGCTGGTCTCAACAAGCGCATAGCCGCGAACCAGGAAGTGATAGCATTGATTGACAGCAACACCCTGAAACAGGCTTTGATGGTGTTGGTTTAGAGCGTAGCTATCACGGGTTTAACCAGTATATGATGTTAGGTAAACAGATTGCATTAGTCACCGGAGCGAGTCGCGGCATCGGCCAAGGCATCGCCATGGAACTTGGCAGGCAAGGCGCAACTGTAATCGGCACTGCCACCAGCGAAAACGGTGCTGAAGCGATCGGCGGTTATTTTGCGGCAAACCATATCCAGGGCAGCGGGCTGGTCTTGAATGTGAATGATGGCGACAAAATCGAGCAACTGGTCGCTGAAACACAGCAGAGTTATGGTGCAATTTCGATCCTGGTGAACAATGCCGGGATTACCCGCGATAATCTGTTGCTGCGTATGAAAGACGAAGAATGGGACGAAATCATATCCACCAACCTGAAATCGGTATTCAGGCTGAGCCGGGCAGTGTTGCACGCCATGGTGAAAGCGCGCTTTGGGCGAATCATCAATATCACTTCCATCTCGGGGGCGATGGGCAATGCCGGACAAACCAATTATTCAGCGGCCAAAGCCGGGATAACGGGCTTTAGTAAGTCGCTGGCACGCGAAGTGGCGAGCCGCAATATTACCGTCAACTGCGTTGCACCAGGGTTTATTGACACCGACATGACGCGTTCTTTGAGCGAGGTGCAGCGGCAGGCGTTGATACAGAATGTGCCGCTAGGCAGGCTGGGACGAGCGGAAGATGTCGCTGCCGCAGTCGTTTTTCTGGCTTCTCCCGGGGCAGGATACATTACTGGCTGCACTCTGCATGTCAACGGCGGCATGTACATGGATTGACTTAGTGTTTCGGTTGCGATTTTATAATTGGTGCAAATTTGGTAAAATGCCACAGTTTGTAAAAGATAGGGATACCGGTTTTCAGCGAATATTAGATTCAGTAGTCTTGACCACCACAGGACAGAAGGGGATTTAGATGGAAAACATAGAGCAGCGCATTAAGAAAATTGTTGCCGAACAATTGGGTGTTAATGAAACTGAAGTCAAGAGCGAATCGTCGTTCGTGGATGATCTAGGCGCCGATTCGCTGGATACGGTGGAACTAGTGATGGCGCTGGAAGAGGAATTTGAATGCGAAATTCCCGATGAAGAAGCGGAAAAAATCACCACCGTGCAGCAAGCCATAGAATACATCAAGACCCACCTTAACTGAACCTTCCCCGCCTTTAATCTTTTGCACCTGGAGTAAACTTGTCCAGACGCAGAGTCGTCATTACCGGCCTCGGAATTGTTTCGCCTGTCGGAATAGGCGTCGCCGAAAACTGGGAAAACATAGTCGCGGGTAAGTCGGGAATCACCAGGATCACCCGTTTTGACCCTTCGCGACTTAGTTCTCAAATTGCCGGCGAAGTGAAGGGATTTGATCCCGGCCAATATCTCTCCGCCAAGGAAATCCGGCGGATGGACAGGTTTATTCATTTAGGACTGGCCGCGGGTATCGAGGCGATCAAGGATTCCGGCATTGAGGTCACCCCGCTAAATGCCGAGCGCATCGGCGTCAACATCGGCTCCGGCATCGGCGGCCTGCCGATGATTGAAGATAGTCACAGCGAATTGCTGAAAGGCGGCCCGCGCAAAATTTCACCGTTTTTCATTCCCGGCACTATCATTAACATGATTTCGGGCAATCTTTCCATCCTGTACGGACTGAAAGGCCCCAATTTGGCCATCGTCACGGCGTGTACCACCGCAACGCATTGTGTCGGGGACTCGGCGCGCCTGATCGAATACGGTGATGCCGACATCATGATTGCTGGCGGAGCTGAATCCACCGTAACCGAGTTGACTATCGGCGGTTTTTCAGCGGCCAAAGCACTCAGCACGCGTAATGACGACCCGGCCACCGCCAGCAGGCCATGGGATGTGGGGCGCGATGGTTTCGTGCTGGGGGAGGGCGCGGGGATAGTGGTGCTGGAAGAAATGGAGCATGCCAAAAAGCGCGGCGCTCGCATTTATGCCGAACTCGCGGGCTTTGGCATGAGCGCGGATGCGCATCACATAACTGCGCCTTGTGAAGACGGTGAAGGTGCGGCGCGTTGCATTCTCAACGCCTTGCGCAACTCGGGTATTAATACCGACCAAGTTAACTACGTCAACGCCCACGGCACTTCCACCCCACTGGGCGATATCGCCGAGACCGTGGCGGTCAAGCGTTGTTTTGGCGATCATGCACGTAAACTTGCCATGAGTTCCACCAAGTCCATGACCGGGCATCTGCTGGGCGCCGCAGGCGGGGTAGAGGCAGTCTATTCGGCATTAAGCATACATCATCAGGTTGCGCCTCCCACCATTAATATCTTTGAGCAGGATCCGCAGTGCGACCTGGATTACATTCCCAATACCGCGCGTAACATGAAAATTGAAGTTGCGTTGTCAAACTCATTCGGCTTCGGTGGCACCAACGGCACTTTGGTATTCCGCAAAATCTAGCAGCGCCGCATTTCGCGGCTTTCGGTTAAACTGCAAGCTTTCTGTTTCTTGTTCTCCAAGCCGCGAGGCTTAGTGCTGATCCTTATGGTGCTGGTAAACGGTCTTCAATCTGATTTGCTGAATGTGCACGACCGCGGACTAGCCTACGGCGATGGCGTATTCCGTACTGCACGCGTGAGCCGGGGGAGAGCGCTTTGCTGGCTGCACCACTATCAAAAGCTTCAAGCCGATTGCCAGGTTTTGGGCCTGACTTGCCCAAACTACTCCGTGCTGAGCAAAGAACTCAACCAGATTGCAGCGGCAATGCCTGAATGCGTGCTGAAAATCATAGTCACTCGTGGCCCGGGCCCGCGCGGCTACCGCGTGACTGCCGGCATGCAACCTACCCGCATCATCATGGCGGACCCACTTCCTGTATATCCCCCAAGCTATTACCAACAAGGTGTCAGGCTACGCGTATGTGATTTAAGATTGAGCTTGCAACCGCGTCTTGCCGGGATTAAGCACCTCAACCGCCTGGAAAACGTAATGGCCAGGCAGGAGTGGGATGACGCGTCAATTGCCGAAGGGTTGCTTCTCGATAGCGAAGGCTATGTTATTGGCGGAACCATGACCAACCTGTTTATGCTCAAAGGCCACGAGCTGTGGACACCTGATCTCACACGATGCGGTGTAGCAGGCGTGCAGCGCAAACGTGTTCTGGAACGGGCAGCGGCCTCGGGCATTCCTTGCACTGAGCGTCATATTACATTGCCGCAGTTATTGCAGGCAGATGAAATTTTTCTGACCAACAGTGTGATTGGCGTGTGGCAAGTTAGTGAAATAGGGCAAAACCGATGGGAGACAGGTGCTTTCACGCCCAAGGTCAGGCAATGGCTGAACGAACCTTGTGATTAAACGCGTAATTAGAATCCTATTGTCTCTTGCGTTAGCAGTTTTCGCAACAGCAACGGGCTGGCTGTTTTATTATGCCAATACACCGCTGCAACTACCGCACACACCTTTGGAATTCAGCGTGAAGCAGGGCACCAGTTTGCGCAGCGTATCGAAACAATTGACTAATATAGGAGTTCTTGACCACCCATGGAGTTTTATTGCCCTGGCAAGAGTTTTGGGCAAAGCAGGGGAAATCAAGGCAGGCAACTACGAATTTACCAACAACCCGAACCCTTACCGGTTGCTCACCAAGCTCACCAAAGGCGATGTCACGCTGAGGGAAATCGCTTTTATAGAGGGTTGGACGTTCAATCAATTGCGCAAAGCGCTTGATGATAATCCGGAAATTCGGCACGACACCACGCAGCTCAGCGACGAGGAGATATTGAAGCGCATTGGCGCCACCGAAAATTCTGCGGAAGGACTGTTTTTCCCGGACACTTATTTCTTTATTGACGGCGTGAGCGATATCACGATACTTAAGCGCGCTTATCAAACCATGAAATCCAACACTGCCACAGCCTGGGAAACGCGCGCCAAAGATTTGCCCTTTTCGGATACCTACCAGGCGCTGATTATGGCCTCGATCGTGGAAAAAGAGACCAGTCAAGCTACCGAGCGGGGCATGATTGCCGCAGTGTTAATTAACCGCCTGAAACTGGGCATGAAGTTGCAGGCGGATCCCACAGTGATTTATGGCTTGGGTGATAAGTTTGACGGCAATTTACGCAAGAGGGATTTGACCGGGGACACGATTTATAATACTTATACTCGCGAAGGTTTGCCGCCGACGCCCATCGCCCTGCCAGGATTGGCCTCGATCCAGGCCACTCTCAATCCTGCCGACACCAAGGCCCTGTATTTTGTCTCCAGGGGCGACGGCACATCGTACTTTTCGAACTCGCTGGAGGAACACAGCCGTGCCGTGACTAAATATCAAAAAAGCGGCCGCCACAATCGAAGCAGCGGAGACTAAGACTTGAACTCACCGCAGCAAAACATCAAAGGTAAGTTTATCACCCTCGAAGGCATAGACGGCGCGGGCAAAAGCACGCATATGTCCTGGATTGCCGAGCAATTGCGGGCGCATCACCTTGAGGTGGTGGTGACTCGCGAGCCGGGTGGCACGCCATTAGGCGAAAAGCTAAGAGAGATTCTGCTCCAACAGACCATGCACCCGGAGACCGAATCCCTGCTCATGTTTGCAGCGCGCCGGGAACATCTGGATAAAGTAATACTGCCGGCTTTGACGCGCGGCGCATGGGTGGTTTCAGACCGCTTCAGTGACGCCAGTTTTGCCTATCAGGGCGGGGGCAGGGGGGCGTCATTGGATAAACTGGAAGCTTTGGAACAATGGGTGCAGCAGGGCTTGCAACCCGACATTACGCTGCTGTTTGACGTGCCTGTGGCAATAGGCAAAAAGCGTCTTTCCGGTAACGCCAAGTTTGACCGCTTTGAGAGGGAACAGGAAATATTCTTTGAGAACGTGCGCTCGGCCTATCTAGAGCGTGCAACGCGATTCCCTCGGCGATTTCGCATCATAGACGCCACCCAAAGTTTGGAGGATGTTAAGAAACAACTTCAACATATAATAGCATCATTATGTTTATAAATGTATATCCATGGCAAGTAAATACCTGGGAGCAGCTCGTTTCGCAACGCGGGGGCTGGCCAAATGCCTTGCTCTTGAAAGGCCGAAGCGGCATCGGCAAGCTCGCTTTCGCGCGTGCTTTTGCACAGTGCCTTCTGTGTGAAGACCGGCTGCCTCGCCTAGCAGCTTGCGGGAAGTGCCAAGGTTGTTTGTGGTTTGTGAAAGGCAACCACCCTGATTTTCGCTTGCTGGAACCGGCGGCTTACAGCGAGCAGGCCGAAGAAACTGGTACCGACGAAAAGACAAGGAGCACTGAGAAAAAAGCGGGCAATCAAATCAGCATCGAACAAATCCGCGAGTTGGATGATTTCATCAACCTTACCAGCCATCGCAACGGCTACAAAATAATTCTGATTCATCCAGCGGAGGCGATGAATACACATGCGGCAAACGCGGTTTTGAAAACACTGGAAGAGCCGCCTGGTAATACTTTGTTCATCCTGGTTTCGCACAAACCGCAGCGCTTGCTGCCGACCATAGTCAGCCGCTGCCGCAGTGTGATGATGCCGGTTCCGGATAGGGAAGCCGCACTTAAGTGGCTAGCGCAACAGAGTGTCAGCGAACCGGATATCGTCCTGGCGCAAGCCGGTTACGCGCCGCTGGCCGCGCTGGAGATCGGCAAAGGAGAAAGTCAGGAGCAGCGCAAGGAGTTTTTGCAACAGATCAGCACCGCCAAGCCAAATCCGCTGGCGCTTGCTGAAAGCGCCCAACAATACCCACTTTCGGACATTATTAATTGGCTGCAAAAATGGATATGCGACTTAACTTACTGCAAATTTACCGGTAAAGTCCGTTATCATTTGGATTTCACTGAAAAATTGCAAATGCTGGCTGAAAGAGCGAACTCCTTGGATTTGGCGCACTATTACCGGGAACTCCTGGCGGCACAGCGCACGGTGCAGCACCCGTTGAATACCCGGCTGGTGCTGGAGCAGCTGGCGATATCGTATTGCAGATGGGTGCTTAATACAGAGAGGGTGGGGAATGAGTGATACGCAAAAATCCCAGGCAGCATCGCGGCCTGGTGTGCTTTCCTTGAATATCAGGGAAAAATCTGCGCTATACGCGGCATACATGCCTGCTTTGAAAGGTGGCGGAATTTTTATCCCGACCAACAAAAGCTACCGCATCGGCGATGAGGTTTTCATGCTGTTGAGCCTCTTAGGCGATCCCAACAAGTTGCCGGTGGCCGGACGCGTGGTGTGGATCACGCCAGCAGGAACCCAGGGCAACAAGGTCCAAGGCATAGGCGTGCAATTCAACAGCGACGAAAGTGGAACGGCAGCGCGCATCAAAATAGAAAGTCTGTTAGGCAGTTATCTGCACTCCAGCCGGCCTACGCATACGATGTAATACCGGTTTTGTCTACTGTATATCATGTTTGTTGATTCCCACTGCCACATCAATTTCCCTGAGCTCGCCGGCAAGGTCACCGAAATTCTGGCGAATATGCGCGAGAACCAGGTGAGTCACGCATTGTGCGTCAGTGTGAATTTTCCCGAATTTCCCGAAGTGTGCGCCTTGGCCGAGCAATATCCGAACATATATGCTTCAGTTGGCGTGCACCCGGACTATGAGGAGGAAGGGGAGATCACGGTTGAAGAATTGTTAGCGCGTGCCCGCCATTCCAAAGTCATCGCTATCGGCGAAACCGGTTTGGATTACTACCGGCTGAAAGGTGCCCTGGAATGGCAGAAAACACGTTTCCGCAACCATATTCGTGCTGCCAAGCAATGCGGCAAACCCCTCATCATCCACATGCGCGAAGCTGCCGATGACACCCTGCAAATCATGGAACAGGAAGGTGCGAGCGAAATCGGCGGTGTCATGCACTGCTTTACAGGAAGCTGGGAAACCGCCCAAGCCGCAATGGCTATGGGTTTCTACATATCGTTTTCCGGCATCGTGACTTTTAAAAATGCGGCGGGACTTAAGGAAATCGCGATGAAAGTGCCGCTTGAGCGCATGCTGATCGAGACCGATTCGCCTTATCTTGCGCCGGTGCCACACCGCGGCAAAACCAATCAACCTGCCTTCGTGCGGCATGTGGCTGAAGAAATTGCCCATCTGCGTAACCTTTCCGTAGAGGAAGTGGGCAGGGTTACCACACAAAACTTCTTCAATCTTTTCGGGCTGCAATAACATTTTCCTCGATATCCCCATGCTGCCTAGCCCTAAGCTATGCTTCGTATAATGTATATTATGTTAAGTTGTAATTGTTCAGCCCGAAACAGCAGCTTGTATAATCTTCCTCAAGTAGAATAAATGCCCCTTCTTCCTAAAACATCTCATTAAGGTCCTGCCATGAAACGAAACGCTTTCCCATTACTTATCTGCCTTCTCCCAACCGTCGCCCTTGCCCAGACAGTGTACGAATCCCAGGACAAGGAGGGCCCAGTGTTCTCGGACACACCAAGCCCGGGCGCCCAGCCGATCGATCTCCCACCTGCCAACGTCACACCGGCGCAGCAGCAACCTGTCAGCCAGCCTGCGAACCCAGGCTACACGTCGGTCGTCATTTTGTCACCGCAGGCCCAGGGCACCGTGCATTCCAATACCGGTGAGTTCCAGGTCAGCCTCGCTCTCACCCCTGCGCTACAGAGCGGCAACGCCATCAGCATATCCCTGGACGGGACAACCTTGCCCACGCTGCGCTACTCGTTACAATCCAACATTACGCCAGACGAATGGCAGAGCGCAGCCAAGGACAATGTTCTGCATGAGCTTGAGGTTGTTGTACTGGACGGTTCGGGCAACACTCTGATCACTGCAAACCCGGTGCAATTCTATGTCCACCGCGCCTTCATCCGCCGGCAAGAGCGTTGACACCCGGCGTTAGCGGACTCTGGCGGAGAGCTGGAGCGATGAGACAGGACTTGCGGATCGCGGCCAAAAGCTTCGCCATATCGGGGAAGCCTCTGGGGCGATTCTCGATGGAATAGCGGCAATTGTGCGGCGAGTCGTCGGCAGCGTCGCTAGGCCCGTATTCTGCGACGCGGTTCGTCGGAGACGCTGCCTGGTAGTCGCGACAGGTACTACGAATGGAAAACAACTGGCCCGCCCGCAAGCCCCCTACTTCTTCACCATGACGGATGGACAACCCTTTTTGCTATGGCCGGGATGCGGGATTGCTGTGAGCGCGAACGTGACCGGATCGAAACGTTTGCGTTAATGGATGTTGCTAATTGCGGGTTTGGTGCCCGGAGCCGGAGTCGAACCGGCACGGGCTGGTTAGAGCCCGAGGGATTTTAAGTCCCTTGTGTCTACCAATTCCACCATCCGGGCGATGAAGCTCAAACTTGTTTGGAGGCGGGGGTCGGAATCGAACCGGCGTCCACGGCTTTGCAGGCCGCTGCATAACCACTCTGCCACCCCGCCGTTGTTATCGATCATTAAAAACTAAAAAGGGAAACGAAGTCTTAGTGGAGGCTAACCTTCAGGTTATGCCGGAACTAAAACGCCTCTTCTTTGTTTCCCTTGGAATTGGAGCGGGAAACGAGGCTCGAACTCGCGACCTCAACCTTGGCAAGGTTGCGCTCTACCAACTGAGCTATTCCCGCAAAAAACTGAGTGTGCATTATAGGAGTCTGGTCACTAAAGTCAAGGATACTCACCCGTGTTTCAACGCCTGCGGCATGGCTTTTTTCAGATAGTAGGCCATTGACCACAAAGTCAAAATTGCCGCAATGTAAATGCACCAGGTGCCGATCAATTGGGCGTTCAGCATCCACAGCAAAGTATCGTGATAAAGCAGCAGCAAAATTGCCGCCATTTGCGAAATCGTTTTTATTTTGCCAAGAAAAGACACCGCCACGCTTTTGGCGGCGCCAATTTTTGCCATCCATTCACGCAGTGCGGAAACTGCGATTTCGCGGCCGATTATGATGAAAGCGATCAGCACATCCACGCGGCTGCTCCCGTCTTGATTATCTTTGAGCGAGACCAAGATAATCAACGCGGCTACTACCATAAGCTTGTCGGCGACCGGGTCGAGGAACGCACCAAAAGCCGAGGTTTGATTGAGCGTGCGTGCGAGATAGCCGTCGAGCCAGTCGCTGATCGCGGCGACGGCAAAAATTGCCGCCGCCAGCTGATTTTTATGATGCATGGCCAGCGCGGCATCGGAAAGATAGAAGATCCCGATAAACAGCGGAATCAGAAGAATCCGCAGCCAAGTGATGAGAATGGGTATGTTGAATGGCATGGGGTGCGCTAATGCACCTCGCGGTAGATAATTTCGGCCAGTTTGCGGCTGATGCCCTCCACCATCGCGAGGTCGTCCACACTCGCCGCAAGCACTCCCCTTAGTCCGCCAAACCGCGCTAGCAGTTTTTGCCGGCGCTTCACGCCCACACCGTCGATTTTTTCCAGTGAGGACGTAACGCGCGCCTTGGCGCGCCTGGCGCGGTGGCCCTGAATCGCGAAGCGGTGCGCTTCATCGCGGATCTGTTGAATCAGATGCAAACCTATATTGTCGCTAGCCAATTGTAGCGGTTTTTCGTCTCCCGGGAAAACCAGTTGTTCCAAGCCCGGCTTGCGTTCTTCGCCTTTCGCCACGCCAATCAAATAAATGTCGTTCAAGCCAAGCTCCGCCAGGATTTCGTTAGCCACATTCACCTGCCCTTTGCCACCGTCAACCAGTATCAGATCCGGGACCTTGCCCTCTCCCGCCGATATTTTGCGATAGCGCCGGGTCAATGCTTCGCGCATGGCTGCGACATCATCGCCTGGGGTGATGTCATCGATATTGTAACGGCGGTATTCGCTGCTTTGCATGGAAAGACTATCAAACACCACGCACGAGCCTATGGCGGCCTCGCCCATGGCATGGCTGATGTCGAAACATTCGATACGCTGTACACTCGCGGGCAGTCCCAGGGTTTGCAGCAGGCTGTGCAGTCGCGTGTCCTGCGTGGCCTGACTGCTGCATTTTTGCTCGATGGCGAGCGTCGCGTTTTGTATCGCCATGTTGAGCCAAACGCGCCGTTCTCCAACCGGCCGAAGGAAGATTTGCACTTTATACCCTGCATGATTACTTAACGCTGTTTCCAGCGCATCTTTGTCTATTGATTGGTTGACAATAACGATTTGCGGCGCTTTGCGATCTAGATAATGCTGCAGCAGGAATGCTTCCAGTGCGGCTGCCGGCTCATACCCTTCTGCATTCTGCGGAAAGAAACTTTTGTCTCCCAGATGCCTGCCGCCCCTTATCATCACCACGTTGACACACAGCAATCCAGAGCGGGAAACACAAGCCACGATGTCCGCATCCACCTCGTTATGGCTGCTCACAAACTGTTTTTCCTGGATTTGCCGCAGCGACTGGACTTGGTCACGGTATAGCCTTGCCATCTCGTAATGCTGCTTAGCGGCCGCATCCTGCATTTTCTGCGTGAGTATTTGCATAACCCGGTTTTGCTTGCCCTGCAAAAACAGTAACGCAGTATCCACGTCAGCGCGGTATGTCGCTTCATCAATCAGGTTCACGCAAGGCGCAGTGCAACGCTTGATTTGATAAAGCAGGCATGGGCGGGAGCGGTTATTAAATGCGCTGTCTTCGCAGGTGCGGATGCGAAACACTTTCTGCAGCAGCTGAATGCTCTCCCTTACCGCCCAGGCATTCGGGTAAGGGCCGAAGTATCGGTTTTTCTTCTCCAACGCTCCGCGGTGAAACCCTAGGCGTGGGAAGCGATGCTCGCTTAATACAATGTATGGATATGATTTATCGTCTCTGAACAATATGTTATATTGTGGAGTTAAACTTTTTATTAAGTTATTTTCGAGGAGCAGCGCCTCGGCTTCAGAACGAGTTACCGTGGTTTCGATCTGCGTGACTTGCGAAACCATTAACTGGGTGCGCGGGGAAGGCAGGGTTTTCTGAAAGTACGACGAAACACGTTTTTTGAGGTCACGCGCCTTGCCGGCATAAATCACCTCCCCTGCTGCATTCAGCATGCGGTACACGCCGGGCAAATGAGGCAGTCCGGTAATTATTTCCTTGGCGTTAATCATATTCTTTAAAACTCATCCTCAGCTTCATTCGTCCAGCAGTTTACCGGCTATCGCCCAATTTTCGTCGCGCAGTTCGTCAAAAGCGACATAGGTATAGGACTTAGGCTTATGTGCGATGCGCTCCAGGGAATCGGTGACTTCGTCGGCAATTTTGCGTTTTTGTTCACGGGTCAGAGTCCCGGCAATGCGAATATTCACATAGGGCATGAGGTTTCCTCTTGTTTTGCGAGTTGATGACTAATGCGGACGAACACCGCTTCGAACATTTGCGGGGTCAGGCGTCTGGTCTGGGTATTATAACGGCTGCAGTGATAGCTATCGTATAAGGTGAGGCCATTTGGCAAAGCATGTACTGTGTCGTGAGCAAAAAGGAAATCCTTTATCTTGAGTCCCAAGGCCATCAGCACAGCCTGATGCGCAATGGTTCCTAAAGCAAGTATTGCAGAACCTTTATCTAGAACTTTAATTTCATACGACAAGTATTTATTGCAACATGATATTTCTTCATGTTCTGGCTTATTCTGCGGAGGTAGGCATTTGACTGCATTGGTGATACGGCAGCCTACAAGTTGCAAGCCATCATTCCTGCCCGTCGGCCTTGGTTTATTGGCAAAACCAAAACGGTGCAGGGTTTGGTAGAGCAATATCCCGCAGTAATCACCGGTAAATGGGCGGCCGGTACGGTTTGCCCCGTGCATTCCCGGTGCCAATCCGACAATCAGCAGTTTTGCGTCGGCGTCACCAAACGCAGGCACCGGCCTTGCGTAATAATCCGGGTAATCACGCTTGACCTGATCGAGAAAGCGTGCAAGCCGTGGGCAATCCCTGCATTCCAGACAGAAGCCGGCATCTGTTGGTTTTCTTTTCATCTTCACTCTATAGTAAAATCACTCTTTTTCGAAGGGCGAACGCTAGGCTTATGTCCAAAGTTCTTGCAACCGAAATCAGGGCCGGCAGTCTGATCGAATTTGAAAAGCGCGTATGGCGCGTGCTTAAATGCTATCACGTCCATGTGGGTGGCCGCGGCGGTGCTTTCATGCAGGTGGAAATGAAGGATATAGAAAGCGGTACCAAGCTTAACCAGCGCTTCCGCACCGAAGAGAAAGTGGAGCGTGCTTATGTCGAAAGCCGGGAAATGGAATATCTGTATAACGATGGCGTCAGCCTGGTGTTCATGGACAAGGAAAATTACGAGCAACTCAGTTTATCTACGGATTTTCTCGAGGGACAGGTGGAATACCTGCTGCCTAATACCAACGTTCAGATGAATTTCCACAACGGCCGGGTGATCGGCCTGCAACTGCCGCCCAGTGTGGTGCTGACTATTACCGAAACCGAGCCAAACCTGAAAGGCGCGACCGCGACCAGTTCATATAAGCCCGCTAAAACCGAAACCGGATTGACCGTTATGGTGCCTCCGTTTGTTCTTGAAGGTGAAAAAATAAAGATCAACACCGATTCCGGCGAATATATCGGAAGAGTGTAGCCTCGCCGAGCTTACAGCAGCGTAAGCTGTACACGCGGTTATTTTGGATAGATGCGGATGGAACCCGCATAGCGCTGCTCCCGCTGGACTTCCGGCTGCAGCGTGACATGGTCAATATCGAATTGCCGGTGCAGCATGATTTGCGTCGCCTCGAGTATTTTCGGCCAGACATTGAGATCATGCACTTCCAAATGAGCGGAAAGCGCTATCCTGCCGGATGCCAAAGTCCAGATATGCAGGTCATGCACCGAGCGCACACCTTCTATTCCCGCCATCTGTTGCCCCACTGATTCCATTTGTAAATTGGGCGGTACCCCTTCCATCAGCACATGCAATGCTTCACGCAATAGATTGATCGTGGAAAACAAAATGAGCCCCGCCACTACCAGGGACAGTATCGGGTCTACCGGCAACCAGCCGGTGAAGAAAATTACTGCGCCTGAAATTAATGCCGCAACCGAGCCGAGCAGATCGCCTATCACATGCAACAGCGCGGCGCGCAGATTGAGCGTTTGCTCACCATGGCTCAGTAGCAGCGCTGCAAATATATTGACGACAAGTCCGACAGCGGCAATCGCCATCACTGCCGCACCTGCAACAGGTTGCGGCTGACGCAATCTTGCCACCGCTTCCACTACGATAAATAAAATCACCAGCAACATGATGAAGCCGTTTAACAGGGCAGCGATGATTTCGGCGCGCAATAAACCGTAGGAGTGGCGGCGGCTCGGTGGATGTTTCGCTACCCAGCTGGCGAATGCGGTAAGGCCCAGCGTTATGCAATCGGAAAACATGTGGCCGGCATCGCTCAACAACGCCAGGGAACCTGACCACCAGCCGCCCGCGGCCTCTACCAACGCAAACGCGAAGGTAATCAGCAACGCCCAACGCAAGCGTTGGATCATTTCCCGGGAATTAAAATCATGAGGTTCCATCTGCGCCTACGTCGCCACCGCTAAAGGCGAGATCCCCGCTGCGCAATCCGATGCTCGCGACTTGATGCACGGCTCTAGCGTAATAAGCATCTTCGCGCAGCCGCAACAGCGAATCAGGCTGCGGCCTGCCGTGCAGCTGCGCCAGCTGGACCAGGCTAACTGGCGGCATCTCCCAGCGCAAGCCGTTAAGCAACTCATCTGCCGCTGCCGGGCTATTATTGCATACCACTACCATGTCGCAGCCGGCGTTGAGCGCGGCATAGGCACGTTGCACTGTCCCTCCTGCGATACTTGCGCCCTCCATGCTTAAATCATCACTGAAAACTACGCCTTCAAACCCAAGCCGCTTACGCAGAATATCCTTGAGCCAGAGGCTGGAGAACCCCGCAGGAAACTTGTCCACTTTGGGATAGATGACATGCGCTGGCATGATTGCGCTCAATCCGTACCTGATCATTTGGGTAAAAGGCAGCAAATCGTGCATTTCCATGTCCTGCAGACTGCGTTCATCTACCGGCACCTCGAGGTGGGAGTCGGCGGCGATAAAACCATGTCCGGGGAAATGCTTGCCTACCGCCCCCATACCGCCTTGCTTAAGCCCGAGCATCAGGTTGTGCGCCAATTCAACTATCGCCTGTGGATCGCTGTGAAAAGCACGATCGCCAATGATGCTGCTCGTGCCGTGGTTCACATCCAGCACCGGGGTAAAGCTTAGGTCCACGCCGCAGGCACGTAATTCCGCAGCTAGAACAAACCCTGTCATGTGAGCCAGGTTTTTGGCCTTGTGCGCATGCACATCCCATATTTTACCCAGCTCGCGCATTGCTGGAAGCCGGGTGAAGCCGTCGCGGAAGCGCTGTACCCTTCCGCCTTCGTGGTCTACGGCGATTAGCAGGTGCGGGTTGCGCAAGGCGTGAATATCCGCTGTAAGTTCGGCAAGCTGCGGCGGTGACTGATAGTTGCGACTGAACAGAATCACCCCTCCAACCAGCGGCTTCAGCAGGCGCTCTTTCTCTTCGGGCAGGAGTTGCGGGCCGCCGATATCCAGCATCACCGGCCCCAGCGGCATCACCGCAGCGGTTTTCATGATCGCTCCAATATCACCATGGCGCAGGCCAGGTTGTTTTCATCGCTCAGGCTGAGATGATGGCGCCCGATATTGTGCTCTTTAAGGTAACGCTCAAGTTCCGGATGGAAATGTAATTCCGGCTTGCCCAAACCATCATGTGCAACGCTGATGTGGCTCAGGATAACGGGATAACGGAAGCCGCTCCCAACGGCTTTGGCAAAAGCCTCTTTCGCTGCAAAGCTTTGAGCGAGGAATGCGGCAGGCTGTCTGCTGGCGGTGAACTCTTGCCGTTCGATTTGTGTCAGCACCCTTTTTGCAAAACGTTCCCCGTATTTTTCCAGGAGCCTGGCTGTACGCCCCATTTCAACCAGGTCAATGCCAATCCCATAAATCACCGTGCCGCCTTGAGAATGATGGTCTTCATTTCTCTCACAGCACGCTGCCATCCGGCAAACAGGGCATAAGCGACTATGGCATGGCCGATATTGAGTTCAGCGATATGCGGAAGCGCCGCAATTTTTTGTACATTCTGGTAATGCAGTCCATGGCCGGCATTAACCTGTAATCCCAGCTTGTTGCCATAAGCCACTGCGGATCGTACGCGCTCAAGCTCTTTTTTTTGCCTGGCTGCGGTGGGGGCGTCGGCATAATGCCCGGTATGGATTTCAATATCGGGCGCTCCTGTAGCTTTCGCGGCCTCCAGTTGTCCGAAATCCGGATTGATGAACAGCGAAACACGCACCCCGGCATCTGCCAGCAGCATGCAGGCGCGCTTGATGCCCTTGAAATGCCTGAGCACATTGAGACCGCCTTCTGTGGTGAGCTCGAGGCGTCGTTCCGGAACCAGGCAGGCATGCTGTGGGCGTATGCGTTGTGCAAACTGCAGCATCTCCCTGGTAGCCGCCAGTTCCAGATTCATCGGAACATGTAATCTCCTACGCAGCACTACGACATCTTTGTCCTGAATATGCCTGCGGTCTTCACGCAGGTGCAGGGTGATGGTGTCGGCCCCTGCTTTTTCCGCAAGCAGCGCCGCCTGGATTGGATCGGGATAAGTGGTCCCACGCGCTTGCCGCAGCGTGGCAACGTGATCGATGTTAACACCCAGCCGTATCATTTTATCTTGGGCAAAGGTTGAATTATATCTGTATTAATGGCGGATCAGACGGCTTAGAAATGCTGCAAGTCCTTGAGCAGCTGGCGGGTGTGCAGGGTTTGGTTGCCCAGATAATAGTTGATGAGGAGGCGCATTAAAGCCTTGCTCTGTTGCAAGGTCAGCAGATCGCTGTAATCATCCAGAGCCATGTCCAAGAGCGTTTTTCCCAGAAACCGAAACCCATCCTGAGCGCCGTCAGCCAATACCGGCCCGTGCTCGATGACATAGCGGTAGTGATGATCCGGTTTCACTGCTGCGCCGGTTTCCGTTTCGCGCTCCAAAGTCAGGGCGTAGCCCAGTTCTTTCAGCAGGCGGATTTCAAAGCGGCGCAATACCATGGCGAGATTTTTTTGTGCGCCCAGCGCGAGTAGTGTTTCCTGGTAATAATTGAACAAGCACTCATGTGGATCATCGCGCGGCAATAACTTGAGCAGCAGCTCATTCAGATAAAATCCGCAAAGCAGCGCCATGCCGACAAGTCGGGGCGGCATTACCTGCCATTCCGCGCGCCGCAAGGTGCGCAGCTCTGATTTGCCGGACCAGGACAGCAACAGCGGCTGGAATGCCAGCAGCACGCCTCGTAGCGTGGACTTTGGCCGCCGCGCCCCGCGTGCCACCAACGCCAGGCGGCCGAAATTTTGGGCAAATATTTCCACGACCAGGCTGGTTTCGCGAAACGGGTAGCTATGCAGGACAAAAGCAGGCTGTGAATCCTGTATCCCCTTTTCCTGCCCGCTCATAGGGATTGCCTGCTCCGTATCACTCATAACCCAGTTTTTTCAAGACCCGCGCATCATCCGCCCAGCCGCTTTTTACTTTGACCCAGACTTGCAAAAATACCTTACCGCCGAATAGTTTTTCCATATCCTGGCGCGCTTGGGTGGCGATTGCCTTCAGCTTTTCCCCCTTGGCCCCAATGATGATGGCTTTCTGACTGGACTTGTCAATAATAATCGAAGCCTGAATGCGGCGCAGGCCGCGCTCAAATACAAAATCATCAACCACCACGCTTACGGCATAAGGGACTTCTTCGCCCAGCAGCCGGAAAACTTTTTCCCTGATCAACTCCGCGGCAAGAAAGCGTTCGTTGCGATCGGTGATTTCATCATCCGGGTAAAGTGGGGGGTTTTCCGGCAAAAACTCTCGCACCGTCTGCAGCAATTCCTTGAGTTGCAGGTTTTTCTGCGCGCTCACCGGCACAATGGCTGCAAAATGGTGCTCCTTGGATACTTTTTCGATGAACGGCAATAGTTGTTTTTTGTCAGCGAGCTTGTCAATTTTATTGATCACCAGCAGCGTAGGATGACTGGAAAGCAGTTTCAACACCTCGCGGTCGCGGCCATTAAACTGTAAAGCGTCGATCACCAGCAGCACGGCGTCAACATCCTGAAGGCTCTGTACAACGGACCGGTTCATGGCTCGGTTGAGCGCGTTATGGTACTGCGTCTGAAATCCGGGAGTATCGACAAAAACATACTGCGCGTCCTCATGGGTCACAATGCCAGTGATGCGGTGACGGGTGGTTTGCGGTTTATGCGAAGTAATGCTGATTTTCTGGCCCACCAGGCGGTTGAGCAAGGTGGATTTACCGACATTGGGACGTCCGACAATGGCAATCAAGCCTGCGCGAAAAGAAGCGCTCGCCATGCTATGCGTTGATGGCGAGCTGATACGCTTGCCTTGCCGCGTCCTGCTCGGCGCTGCGGCGGTTGGTTCCCGAACCTAAAGTTCGAATTTCCAGCTCAGGTATTAAGCACTCCATCAGGAAACGTTGCTGATGCGCCTCGCCTTCGGTAGAGATCACGCTGTATTGAGGCAGCGCGAGTTTTTTGCCCTGCAGCAGCTCCTGCAGCATGGTTTTGGCGTCTTTGCCAGGGTTTTTGGGGTCAATTTCCCCCAACAGCGAGTCGTAAAGGGTGTGAATGACTTGTTCTGTGCGCTCAAAGCCGCCATCCAGGAACACCGCGGCAATCAACGCTTCCAAAGCATCGGCAAGAATCGAGGGGCGACGAAAGCCACTGCTTTTAAGCTCCCCTTCCCCTAGCAGCACCTGTTCTCCGAGGTTCAGCCGTTGCGCCAATTCAAACAAAGCCTGCTGGTTGACTAGATTGGCGCGCAGCCTGGAGAGCTCGCCTTCGCTTAGGTTGGGGAAACGCTGGAACAAAGCATATGCGATGATGCAATTGAGTATGCTGTCGCCTAAATATTCCAGACGCTCGTTATGAGGAACGCCGTAGCTGCGATGGGTTAAAGCCTGGCGCAGAAGCTCCGGCTTGTCGAATGTATAGCCGAGCAGGCGGCAAACGCTTTGGCTATCCATTTATCTGTTGCCGGTTATCTCCGTTTTGCGCTGGACGCTTGAAAGTCAATGCAGGCGGCGATGTTGGCAACCAAAGGAACTTTTACTGAGTAGCTGACATTAATCACAGCCGAGTTGCCTTCCTTGATGATTTCCAGGTCTTCACCCCTGATCGCGGTAAT